>JBOGEI010000080.1:0-17079 GCA_050701935.1 Microbacterium sp. | reverse complement strand
GCTCACGCTCGATCGTCCGGCGCAGGATGTCGCGCCGGGTCGACGTCGCCAGTGCGTGAAAGACACGGTCGACCTCCGCTTCGCTCAGTTCTCTTTGTGCAACCATTTGGTTGTACGTTATGCGTGTGTGCGAGGCTTGTCAAGAGCGAACATTTGTCGGGAACCCGTTGCCGCCGCACAGGCCCGCGTCTCTCGTCCGGCGCGCTACGCTCCGAAGATGCTGTCGTCGGAGGATCCGGCGACGCGGAGGGAAGGCTTCGATGCTCTGGTGGCTGGCAGCACTCAATACCGCCGCAGCGTTAGTCACCGCCGGTTTCGGTGTGGCCGCGCTCGCTCGTCCCGCACTGTTCGCTCCGCCGGGCCAGACGCCGGGCCGGTTCTACCCTGCGATGTACGCGGGGCGCGCGATACCGCTGGGGATCGCGGTGGCGATCGTCGTCTGGCTTCCCGCGCCTGACCCTCTCCCCACCGTCCTACTGCTCGGCGTCGCCGCCCTCGCCCAGGTCGCCGACGTCGCCACGGGGACGGTGACCCGACAGTGGGGCCTTGTCGGAGGAGCGACTTTCGGCGCTGTCTGCCATGCCGTCGGAGCCGTCGCGCTTCTTGGCTGACGCCCCGACAGGCGCCTCAGTGTCGATCGCGACGCAGCGATCGGGGGCGGCGCTTCAGACGTGCCCGTGGATGGAATGACGACGAGCGCTCGCCCCCCAGTCAGCGTCCGCGTTTGGCTGACCGCTTCTTCTTCCGCAGCGGTTCGTCGGCCCACTTCCCGAGCTGGGCGTCACTGACGGGATAGGGCGAGTCCCGCTTCGCATAGGCGGCGTTGGGCAGGATGACGCCGACCGCGAAGAATCCCGCCAGCATGGCGATCGTCTTGCCCCAGTCGCCTTTAGTGATGCCCTGTTCGGCGCGGATCGCGCGGATGGTGGCGATGCCGATCGGCACGTGCAGCAGCGTCGACGTGATCATCCCCGGGCTGTAGTGGGTGTGCGCGGCGCGCGGCATGAGCACGCCATGCGCGAAGGCCTGGAAGATGCCGAGGACGGCTCCGGGAAGAACCAGCCACTTCACCTTGGGGAACAGGATCGGCGGGATGTACAGGGCGCTGAAGCCCCAGTTCGCGCACATCAGGCCTTGCGCGTTCATCGGCCAGTTGCGGGGCTGGTCGCTCTTGAACAGGACGCGGTTCGCCATTCCGGGGAAGTCGCCGGGATCGACGTACTCCTCATACTGGTGCGCCGACATGGTCATCGAGTTCATGACGGCGAGCGCCCGAACGTTTCCCGGCTTCGAGCGCGTGAACGCCAGCACACTCGCCCCGCCGAGAGCCATCGCGGCGACCGCGCCGACCCGGGGCCAGTTCTTACGGTAACGATCCATCAGCGAACTCATCAGTACCTCCGTGTGCCGGCGCGTCTTTTGGCGGAGATCGTATAGCGATCAGGTCAGACCGACCAGCAACGTCGGGAGCGCGTCGAGAAAGCGGGCGGTGTCGAATCCGGGGACGATGGCGCGCTGCAGGGCGAAGCCGGGCAGGACACTCATCAGCACCGGCGCACTCGCCTCGGCCCAGCCTTCGGCCGAGGCCCATCCTTCCGGCAGCCGCGGCTGATCCTCGGCCCACCTGGCCAGCGCGCCCACGATGACCGTTCGCATCATGGCGAGCGCGCTCAGGACGAGATCCCGCACCTCTGGATCGACGGTGGCTTCGGCCCAGGTCTGGATCAGCGCTTCGATCGGGGCGTCCTTGCCGAAGCCTGCGGCGATCGTCGCGATGATCTCCGCAGGCGACAGGACGTGATCCTGCTGCGCGGCGATGAGTTCGCTGCGCCGGTTCGCCAGCACGCCGGCGGCGACGTCGCGGATGAGTTCCTGCTTGCTCGAGAAGTAGCTGTAGATCGCCCCGGCGGACAGCCCCGACTCGGCGATGATGTCGGCCATCGAGGTCTGCTGGTAGCCCGAGCGCACGAAGCAGCGCAGAGCCGCATCCATGATCTCGGTGCGTCTCGCGTCGCGTTGCTCGTCACTGATCTTCGGCATCGTCTCCAGGCTTCCCGGTTGACAATCATCGTACTGAGGTTCAGTATAGCGAACGATCATTCGTTTTCTAAAGGAGTTTCCATGACCACCGACACCGTTTCACCGGTCGTCGATCCCGAGGCGAGCGTGGCGACGCCGTGGATCCGCGTGCCGATCATCGCCGTCGCCCTGTCCCTCATCGTCGGCATCGTGCTTCTCGCCTTCGCCTGGCCCGCGGTCACCGCGTCGCCCCACGACCTGCCGGTCGGCATCGTGGGCACGTCCGCGCAGGTCGAGCAGATGGGCGATGCCGTCGCCGAGCAGTCCGACGGCGCGATCGCCCTCACCCAGTACGACGATCGTGACGCCGCGGTGAAGGCGATCAAGGAGCGTCACGCCTATGGCGCGATCGTCCTCGGCGCCACGCCCACCGACGCTCCCGAGATCCTGAAGGCGACGGCAGCGAATGCCCAGGTCGCACAGCTCATGGACGGCCTCTCGCAGCAGCTGCAGACGCAGATCGACACTCAGATCCGCACGACGGTCGAGAGCAACCTCGCTGCAGCCCAGGAGAAGGCCGCAGCCGCCATGCAGGCAGCGATCCAGGCGGCACTGCAGGGCCAGGCTCCCCAGCTTCCGGACCCGAGCGCGACGACCCCGATCTCGATCCCGACTGTGACGGTCAAGGTCACCGACATCGTGCCGTTCGCCGACACCGACTCACGGGGGGCGGGACTCGCCTCTGCGCTGTTCCCGATCATCCTCGGTGGCATGATCGGCGGCATCGGGCTCACGACCCTCCTCAAGGGCGGCGGCGGTCGTCGCATCGTCGGCGTGGTCGTCTACGCCGCGGCAGCCGGCCTGGTGCTCGCCGGAGTGCTGCAGGGGATGTTCGGCGCGCTGCAGGGCAACTACCTTCTCAACAGCGCGGCTCTCGGGCTCGCCATCGCTGCCATCGCCAGCACGATCACCGGACTCGCAGGCCTCATCGGCCCCGCCGGATCCGGTGTCGGTGCCGCCTTCATGATGCTGGTGGCGAACCCGATCTCGGCGGCCGCCGTCCCGGTCGAATTCATCGCATCCCCATGGGGCGCGATCGGCCAGTGGCTGCCGCCGGGAGCCGCAGCGACGCTCATCCGCAACCTGTCGTACTTCCCCGACGCGGCCGTCGCCAATCAATGGCTTCTTCTCGGCATCTGGACGATCGTGGGACTCGCACTCACCTGGCTCAACCTGCCCGGACGTCGCCTTCGGGCCGGCGTGAGCCACGCCCAGCACCCGCTCACGACCTGAGCGCGCCGTCACAAAGCACGAAGGGAGACCGAGTTCTTCGCGGAGCCCGGTCTCCCTTCATGGTCCGTCGCGGCTGGATGCCTTGCCGGCGCAACACCCCGCTCCGAGACCTCAGCTGCAGATGCCCGGCCCACTTTCAACCTGTTGTGCGCACCGCTCTCGCTCGCTACGTTCTGCAGATGCAGCCCTCGCCGATCTGTCCGTCGACCAGGTCACTGAGCTCATCGACCCCGGCTCGAACCTCCTCACCCCAACGTGAGGCCACTTGCACACGACGAAAGGTGACGTCATGAACTGGTACAGGCACCACTGGTGGTGGGTCGGCGTCGTCATCGCGGTAGGCGTGACCATCTACCTGCTCGTCGCGTGGAACTCCCTCGAAGTCCTGCAGCGATTCGCCATTGCGGGCTTCCTGGTGCTCCTGCTGCACGAGGCAGAGGAATGGGCCTGGCCCGGAGGTGAGCCCGCGATCCTGAACACGGTGATACCGCGATTCAGTCCACTGGCGAAGATGATCGGTGCCGTCACTGGGCATCCGCAGCCGGATCGCTATCCGTCAAACGCCAACAGCGCCATGGTCGTCAACGTGTTAGCGGCCTACCCGATCTACATTCTCGCGGCGATCTTCTCCGACCAGATCTGGCTCGGCTTGTTCGCCCTACTCTTCTTCTGGATCGGCCAGTTCGTCTTCCATGGCATCATCACGAACAGCCAGCTCAAGACCCTGTACAACCCGGGGCTTCTGACCACCCTGCTGGGCCTGGCCCTCGGCATCTGGTACGTCGTCTACGTCCAGACGAACAACCTCGCCACCGGCTGGGACTGGCTGGGCGCCGTACTCCTGCTCCCGGTGTTCGCGTTCGTGGTGATGCTGAAGCTGACTTTCACATGGCTTGCGGACGAGAATTCGCCCTATCGCTTCACCGACGCAGAGATGCAGAAATGGAACATGCCGGAGCGCATCGCCCGCCTCGACCGCGAATAGTGTCACGACAAGGTCGTCCGGCCGGGTTCCGACGGGCCGTTTCACGTGACATCCGGTGTCAACTCACCGCGTTTCCGACAGAACCTGTCGAGAACGCGTTCCGGTGAAGTAACCAGCCGTTAGACGACACAAAGGTCAGGCGGGATGACACCGCATGTCAGTACAAGCCGACACAGATATGACCATCGAGCGTCACGGTGCGACGACACCTGGAAGGCTCCACGCGGCGAAGGCCGGGCCATCGGATTCCAGGACGAAGGCGTGCTCGTCGACCGTCAGCACTGCCGCCCCATAGAGCACCACCGCATCTGCAGGGTCGGAGATGCTGCCACGGTCCAGGCATACGGAGATCGCTGCGCGAGCAGCGAGGACGAGGATACTCTCGTCCTCGTCCTCGCGCACGAAAGCCATCGCATCAACACCGACGTGGATCCAGCGGTGTCCACCGACGCCCAGAACGGGATGCCGACGTCGGAGCTGGATCAACTCTCCGTACAGAGCTCGTCGCGCCGCAACCGAAGGAATGGACTCGCTGCCCCACGGCATCGGTGCCCGACTCATCTCTCCGTCTGCTCCCCTCACGCCGAACTCGTCGCCGGCAAAGACCGAGGGCAGGCCCGGCAGCGTCATGGAAAGACCCAGTCCGACACCGACCATCGCTTCGTCTACGTTGTTCGCGAACCGCGCCGTGTCGTGGGTGTCCAGGGACAGCATGGTCCCCAGCCGGACACGCCAGGGAATGCCCGCAGCAAAACGGGAGACCGCGGCGACAAAATCTCGCGCCGTGTATCGGGGGATGCCCCCGGTCGGCTGGTCGAAAAACCAGGCCTCCTTGCGGTTCTCGCCAGTCGCTGTGATGTATTCTTCACCGTCCGGATCGCTGAGCCAGGCCCACAGCGGACGCGTAAACGACAGATACGTCATCCCTCCGTGCCATCCGTCGCCTTGAAGATCGCTGATCGCGTCGTTCGACGACTCACCGATAACGATCGCGTCGGGGTTGACCCGCTGCACCGTCTCGCGAATCAGCCGCCGTATCTCGGCATTGTGATCGACAGAGCCTCGCCGCCCCGCCATGTTCGCGACATCGATCCGCCACCCGTCCGCGTTGAACGGCGTTCGGAGCCACCGAGCGACAACCGAGTTCTCCGCGGTGATGAACCGCTCACGCAACCCCCGAGAGGACCAATCGAACTTGGGCAGGCTCGGAACACCGAGCCAGCCGTCGTAAGAGGTGTTCGCACCATCGGTGAAATAGTAGTAGTCCTCAGTCTCCGCACCGGGGTTGTCGAATGCGCGCAGGAACCACTCGTGCTGGTCACCGGAGTGGTTGACGGTCAGATCGCCGATCACCCGGATGCCGCGCGCATGCGCCTGCTGGATCAAGAGGGTATACGCCTCGTCCCCTCCCAGCACCGGGTCGACTCGGTCGAATCCTGACGCGTCGTAGCGGTGGTTCGACGCGGCCGGAAAGATCGGCGTGAGGTACAGGAGGTTCACCCCGAGGTCAACCATGTGGTCGAGATGCTCGACGACTCCTCGGAGGTCCCCCCCGTAGAGCTGCCGGACTCGCCCGGGCATCACGGGATCCACCGGTTCGTCCCAGCTGGCCGGAATGGCCCAGTCGGGCATCGGGAGCCGGTCCGCGTCGATAGATCTGGCGAAGCGGTCAGGAAAGACCTGATACATCACGCTCTGGAAGAGCCATGCCGGTGGAGCACTGTTCGCGATGAGAGCGAAGTCCTCAGCGTCCAGAGTCTCGACGGCGTGCACACCGGATTGGCTCAGCCACTCGACGCGGCCGTCCTCGTGCCGAAGGAGGAAGCGGTATCCATGACGAGGGTTGCGCACCGTGACAGGCGCCTCCCACCACTCCCATCCCTCGTTGTCCCCGATGCGATTCGCCGCCGTCCATTCGGGCTCGTGATCGGGGTTCGACCTCGTGTGGACCGCGGCCAGTCGACCGTACCCGTGCGGCACCCGGATCTTGACCCTGACGATCTCGCCGAGCTCGGGGGCCATCGTCGACACGTAGAGCGGCGATCCGTCGTGGTGCGGGAGGGCCCGGAGCGGCATCGAGCTCCGGCCCCGGTCATCCACCGAGTTCACCGGTCACCCTTCCCGCACCCTTGATCGAGGAGACGAGGACAGCCTCCCGATCACCGCTTCATCGAAGCGGTAGGGGAGCTCGTCCGGGTTCAGACGCGACCCGTCTGCGTTCGTCGTCGACGGCCGTGGATGATCGAGGTGCGCCATGTCGAGAGAGCCGTACCCGACGCGGCCAATGCGACCAGCGCGGAAAAAGAAGTCGTTGTCCTCCCCGCCCCACCCCTCGTACTCCTCGTTGTGTCCACCAATCGCCTGGTAAAAGCTCCGATTGGTCACCACACAGGCACCAAGAGACCCGTTGATCGCCCATCCTCGTGCTCGCGAGCCGACCGAGTGGAATGCCCGATCGACACCTGAGGGAAGGGCCTTGATGGTGCGTACCGTCGACGTCGCATCCATCCATACGATCCGCCGGTGCGCCACGAACACGTCCGCTTCGCTCGCCCCCCTCCGCACCTCGTCGACCGTGAGCGAGTCGACGACGAAATCTGAGTCAAGGATGCAAACGTGCTCGGTTCCGGCCCTCAGGACTCCGACGTTGATAGCCCACGATTTGTTGAAGCGACCGCTCCTCGTCGCGAGGTGATGGCTGTCATAGAGGTGCCGCGGTATCTCGCCCAGTCGGGATTCCTCGTCCTGTTCGACGACCGCGATCTCGATGTCGCCCCGCCCCCGGGTCGCGACTCGCAGCGACTCCAGCGTGGTCCGGAGATTCCGGGTGCGGTCCGCGGACGCATGCCGGAAGGGGACAATGAACGAGATCCCAACTTGCGCATCATCGGAGCCTGCCCGCTCAAGGGACGACCGAGGATACGGCCCAATGGATCCCAAAGCCGAGTTCTCGCCAGGATTGAGACGGGTGTAGACGTTCTCGTCGACGAGCGCGATGGACTCCGGTAGCTCTCGCCCGTCCAGGCCGACCCCGATCTCCTCGACGAGCTCATCGAGGAGATGGCGGTCAGCCTCCTCGGATGCCGCGTCCGCGACGAGCGAGCTGAACGACGAGGAAACGGGTGCGCCGAGCGCACGCCATGCTTCGACGGCGCGGAAAAAGTACGACCGATCGTGGTTCCACGAGTGGGCGTTCAGTTTCGCGCGCTTCTCATGAAGCGCGATCAGCGCCTCAGCAACATGAGACGCGGTATCGGTCGATCCGAACTCCGTCATCGGGTTCCTTCCGTTCTAGCGGCCCTTGGCCGACTGTTCGTCGATCGCGACACCATCCACGTTCTGATTGGAATACCCGCCCATGAAGTAACGGACGGTAGCGCGTCCAGAAGTCACAATTGGAACCCCGGCACGTACCATCCGCAGCGTCATCAGAGCGTCTTCCGTCAAACCGAGGCGTCGTTCCGCGGGCGATGGGGGCGTTGGCCTGCTGTATTCGAGGAACAGTTCCCGCGTCAGGAACCACTCGTTCGTGTCGACCCGGCCCATTCCCACGTCGTACCGGGCTCTGTCCCTCACCACGTTGGTGCCGGTCTCGAAAACTCCCTCGTGCGCTAGCCGTTCGAAGGAGATGCGGGAGAGCCGCGGATCCGGCACCCACGGGTCTTCGGTTCCAATGAGCCACGGTTGGTCGTCGTCGTCCCAGAGGCTTCGCCAGCTGTGAGCGGCACCGACGTCGTGGACGGCCACGGCATCTGCCAGAGACGTCAGGTGGTCGTCCTCGAATAGGTTGTCATCATCGAGCATCGAGACGAACTCAGCGTCGGCGTCCGCAGCGGCGCGCGCCCGAAGGCGCGCCAGATGGGTTGGAAGATACGAGTCGGTCCGATGCTCGTTTGCGATCACCACGCTCCGCGGGAACTCTCGCTCCAGCGCGACCCGATTGACCGAATCTCCGATGAAATCGCAGCGATCCCCCACGACGAGGTGTTGCACCGCGGGATGGAGCTGCGCGGCGATCGACCTCATCGCCTTCCTCAGCTTCTCCGGCCGGTTCCGCGTGAGAGTTATGACGACGACAGCAGGGACGGCCCTCATTTGCTCGGCCCCATGACTGCTTTCACCCCGGGGATCATCTCGAGATCCGAGACGTCGACCTCCACGAGTCGCGTTCCTTGCGCGAGCGTCGCCTCCGCGAGAGCGGAGGACAACTCGTCCACGCTGCGCGCCCGCCATACCCGGGCACCGGAAGACTCTGCGAACGAGACGAGGTCTCGGGTGCTGGGGAGCAGAGTGGTGACGTCGCTGCTCGGACGGCTGAGGGAGGGCCATCCGAAGCGACGGTTGCGCAGAACGAAGAGGACGATCTCGGCGTTCCGCTCGGTCGCGGTCAGCACCCACGAGAGGTTCTGCTCCAGCGCCCCATCGCCGCAGACGGCGACGACCCGGGCCCCCGCCGCCGCCGCTCCGATCGAGGCCCCCAGCCCGAAGCCCATCGCGGTCTGCTCACCCGGCCCAATGATCCCCCACCCCTCCGGAAGAACGAAGGTGTCCGCGTCATAGCCCCAAAGATCACCGAGGCCGTTCTCCTGACAGATAGTCCACAGCCCCCGGGCATCCACCGAGGCGACGGTCTGGCTCAGGAGGGTCCAGAACAACGGAGCGGTCGGGATGCTCGCCCCGTCCGCTCGAGCGACAGACGCCGCTCGGCGCAGCCCAGATCTGGCTCGCGGTGGCGCGAGCACTCCGTTCAATGCGTCGACTGTCTCTGCACAGTCCCCCACCACCCCGAGGACGGGAAGCACGGACCGCTCCAGGATCGTCGCGTCGATGTCAACCTGCACGATCGTGGCGGTGCCGGGGATCCCCTCTCTCGCGGTCTCCTCCAGCTGGGTGCCCAACGCCAGGATGACGTCCGCCCGACGCAGAGCCTCGCGGCCGGCATCCGTCGCGTAGAGACCGGCAAGACCAGCGAAGCGCGCAGACGATTCAGGGAAGGCGCCGCGTCCAGAACCGGTGACGAGCACGCGGGCATCCAGCGCATCCGCCAGATTGACGAGCGCATCGCGGCGGCCCGCGCGCTTCGCGCCCGCGCCGAGGATGATGACGGGATGCGCTGCCGCTGAGCACACCGCGCTCACTTCAGCGATCGCCGCATCGCTCGGATGGACGCTCGACAGCGGACGAGGAGGAGGGATTGCACCTGCGTCCGCGGGTACTGGATGCAGATCGGGATCGATCGAGAGCAGGACGGGCCCCGATCTGGTCCCCTCGCTTACCCGGACCGCGGTCCTGACTGCCCATTCGAGATGCGCCGCATCGGAAACGTGGTACTGCCACACGAAGAGCTCCGGAGATGAACGCGTTACGTCCAGTTCCTGAAATCCCCGACGACCTCTCGCATCGGTCCTGTTCGCCGTTGCGACGACGATGAGAGGTGTTCGGAGCGACATCGTCTCGAGGATCCCCGTGCGGGCGTTCTCGAACGAAGGTCCCGCCTGCACTGCGAGAACCGCAGCCCGCCCCGTGATCATCGCCCATCCGCATGCCGCGAAGGCCGCGAGGCGCTGATCGCGGGTCACGATCACCTCGTCGTTGCGCGACGCGGCAGCGTCGAGGAGTTCCGGCTCATCAGCCGGGACCCCCGCATAGGCACGGCGCCCGTCATGATCGAGATGGTCTCTGAGCGTCTCCCAGAGAGAAGCCGAGGCGATCACGCTAGTCATTCGTGGATGCGGCGGACTGGACCACAGCGTGCAGATCCCCTACGGTCGCAGCTTCGAAGACATCGGCGTCCTCGAGCTCGACCGAGTACCACTCATCGAGCTGGAGCGCGAGCTCCACGCTGGACAAGGAGTCCACGTCTAGATCATTTCGGAGGTCGGAGTCGAGGCCGACTTCCAGGTGGCTCTCGTCGACACCCCTCAGATCGGCGACGAATCCCCGGATACGAGTGATGAAGTCCTGCTGATCGATGCTCATGAATTCTTTCCTTTCCATAGATCTCCGCTGCCCGTGACCGCCAGCGCGAAGTTGTTCCCGCCGAATCCGAAGCCATTCACGAGGAAGATGGTGTCTAGATCGACGGCAAAGCTCTCCCCCTCTAGCGGGAGCACGACTTCTCCTGCCGAGGGGATCGGCCTGCCCAGCCCGAAGGAGCCGAGCATCCGGCCTCTCCGCACCGCCTCGGCGACGCCGATGACGGCGGCGATTCCCGCGGCCTGGACGGTGTGCCCGAGGGCGCCCTTCTGAGACACGACGCGAACAGCGTGCTTCCCGTCATCCTTCGTTAGCTCGGCAATGGCGTCGAGCTCTTCGCGATCGCCCTGCACCGTGCCGGTCGCATGCGCCACGACGACGTCAGGAGCGAGCTGCTCCGCCGCCTGCCTCATCACGGCGAGCTGGTCCCTGGCGATGGACGCGGCCCCCGAGCCCGTGACGCGTGAACCGGTCCCGACGATCTCAAGCGACATCGGGGCAGGGTCGGCTGCCACGAGGACGGCTCCGGCGACCGTGCCCAGCACGACGCCGGTTGACCGTTCGTCCAAGGGCCTCACGTCTCCCGACGCGAGAGCGCCGACCCCGCTGAACGACACCCAGTCCCCTCGACTCGAACTCGATACGGCTATGACGATCGCTCGGTCGAACGTTCCGCTATCTACGAGATCGTTCGCGAGCGAAAGGGCCTCAACCCCGGACGCGCACGCACTCGAGACCATGATGTCGGCGAAGCCGAGGTCGAGGAGGTCGTTCGACGTCGGCCCGAAGAAGGACCGCTCATCGTCGCGAGCCTGGCCCGTGTGCACGACAGCGATTCTCTCGGAGCGAAGCGCATCCGCCGGAAGGAACCGGACGACCCTTCCGACGAGGTCTTCCCGCGATGCGCTCGGAGGCAGCCGCGTCACCCGTGCACTCTCAGCGAGATCGCTCAGTTCGGCGACGTCTTCCGCGAGGGTGTGCGCGAGTCGGTAGTCAATGATGTGGGCCATCAGCTCTCGCTCCGTTCGATCAAGCGGGACAGACCTTTTCGATCCACCTTGCCCGTCGGCGTCAACGGCGTTTCTCCGGTCTCGAACCACCGCACGCCTTGCACGAAGAATGGTCGCGGAAGATGAGCGCGATTCTGCCGCACGATGTCGAGGAACTCATCCGCCCGCATCGACGAACCGAAGACGGCGGCGACAATACGATCGCCGGTGTCATCCGAGCCGACGCGGGCGAGATACACGGCCGCGCCGCCGGCAAGCCCGTCCTCCAGCTGATGCTCCAGCGATTCGACGGCGATCTTCTCCCCGTGCTGGTGCACAGCGGTGCTTCGGCGGCCCTCGATGACGACATAGCCATCTCTCGTGCGACCCAGATCACCGGTGCGGAGCCACCCTCCGGAGTCGACGGCTGCGTTCGTGACGACCTCGCCGTCGACAAGCAGGAGAGAGGACACCGACGGGCTCTTGATTCGCAGCTGTCCCTCATCGTCGACGAGCACGGCGGTACCGTCCAATGGGCGCCCCACGGTACCTGCCCGGTAGCCCAGGCCTGTGTTGATCGCAACGTTGGGGCCCGCCTCCGAGAGACCGTAGCCGTCGTGCAGCGGAGCGCCGATCTCATCGAATCGCGTGGCAAGCGACGCAGCGAGCATCTGACCACCGACGCCACGCACGTGAAGCGCGCGCACCCCGTCGAGAAGAGCCCGGTCATCCCGGGCATGCCTCCAGATGTGCCGCCAGGTGGAGGCGCCGGTATCGAGACTGTCGAAGCGGCGTTCCGAGATGCCGGCCAGAAGGACTCGCAGGTGGCCCGGCTGGTACCAATGCAGTTCTCCACCGCTGCGCGCCCACATGTTCACACCACTGAAGCCGTAGGCGTGGGTGGCAGGAAGCGAGAAGGCCCACCGCTGCGACGAGATCTGCATGCGGCGGGCCGTTTCGGTGGCCTGGTACCTCATCGCCTCCTGCGACTGCAGCACCCACTTCGGGGAGCCGCTGGACCCTGACGTGGGGAAGACGACCGCGATATCACGCTCCAACAGCTCGCTGCGGGTTCCGGCCGACAGTTCGACATTCACCGCGAAGGGGCGTGAGGCGAGCACAGCAGCAGCGGCCTGCTCGATGAACACCGCGATGCGACGAGCCATCGATCGCCCCGCATCGCGAGGAACAGCGACCGCGTCATCGCCAGCCCGATCGACGTCGAGAGGATACGCCTCACCGTCCACAAAGAGTACCCTCGCATCGGTCATCCCGCTCACCTCCAGACCGAGAGATCGATGGTCCAAGCGATGCCGCCGTCGCCGCTGCGCGTGTGGGACGAGACACCGACACCCGCCATGGGCCCAGCTCCGGCCGCCGATAGCGATCCGCAGAGACGTTCGAAGGTGGGCACCGTGGTGTTCAGTACGTATCCACGCCCCGTCCACCCCGCTGCCGACAGGAACCGCGCCAGTCTCGCCCCCTCTATGTTCAAGTGCTCCGAGGGACTGACGATCTCCTCGCCCGCATCCTTTTCGGCGTATACCCGTACAGCCCAGTCCGTAAGCTCCCCCGTACGGAAGCAGACCGGGCTCGTGTCATCGAGACCGTACGGGCGGCCCTCCGAGCTCCACAGGTCTCGAAGACCCTTGCCCAGGATGACGTCCCAGTTGCGCAGAGTGACCGGACCGAGTGTGGTTCGGGCGTGGTGCACCTTCGAGCGCATTAGCCGTTCCCTAGGTGAAGCGCGGATTCTCGCGATGTCAACAGTGGTGTTCCCCGCTCTTTACCCCTCCAGCGCACCCACGACGCACGCCGCCCGTACCCTCCGAACGGCCGGTTCCCGTCCTCTTGATTGAGGGCGGACACGGCACCGACGTTGACAGCGTTGCCGATGACTGGATCGCGGAGAGCATCCTCGCCGTACACGCTGATATAGAAGCCGTTCTCCCGGTTCTGCGGCGACTCTGCCCAGCGAAGGACTTCGGCAGGCGATTCGTAGCGCACGAGGTGAAACACGGGAGCGAAGTGCTCAGATACGATGGCGTTCGCCACCTCGTCCTCACGGACGACGGTGAGCGGAACGAACCCCGGCGCGTCTACCTCGGCCGACTGCCACCGGAGATGGTCACGGCGTGACCTGATCCACCCACGGGCGGCGTCCGCCGCGTCGTTATAGACGAGTGGGGCGTTCACCAGTCCTTTCGCAAGGCGGTCGCCCTGTGGAATGACTTTCAGCTGCTCGATCAGCACTTCTTCCACACGGTCCACGACATCGGCGTGCGCAAACACCACATCGGGGCAGAGACAATCCTGCCCGGAATTGTATAGCCGTGCCGAGACCGTCTCTGTCACGGCGCGGTCAATATCCGCTTCTCGGCCAATCACCACCGGGTTCGGACCGGATCCGAACCCCATGAAAAGCGATGTGTCCGGAAGGAGCGCCGCAATATTCCGGCCATTCTCTGGACTACCGGTGAAGATGACTGAATTGCTCGTCGACGCCTCAGAGACGAATGCTCGTTGCGACTCATCGGCCATGACGATGCTGGGCGAGAGGTGCGCCCCCAGGAGGTCGTGCAGGGCCAGGTACGTCGCTTTGACCCGCGATGACGGCCGCACTCGCATCCGCTGCGCCCAGGCCGCCGGCATGACCGCATACAGCAGATAGCTGTACAGGAGGTTGTTCGAGGGAAGGAAGACGGACAGCTCCTGCCCCGCCGGAATGCGGGACACCCAGACCTCCTCGCTCTCCGCGTGAGCGAGGACCCTCAGGCTCCCCGCGAACTCGGCGTCGATCGAGCTCCGAGTTGCGATCGGGCCGAGAATTTGCATAATGTCCGCGCGCGCGTTTTTGAGGACTTCGGCCGCATTCGCATGGTAGCTGTAGGTCATTCGTCTCCTCCGGCGCATGCCCGCACTCTGAGCGAGCCCCCTGCGCACACGTACAGTTATGCTGTCACGATGGCACGGTATCGGCAAAACACGCACGGGGCCCAATGATCCTGTTCGAGTCTCCGCGCGGCCACCGGCTGTCATTCTCAGAGGCGACTCTTAGCGAACTGCGACACACCGCCGCAGAAAGCGATGTCCGCGTCGCATTCGCTCGCCGAGGAATGTCACCCGACGACCTACCAACGCCGCCGAACAGTCGCCTGTATGGAACGGGACAGTCCGGCGAGCTGGCTGCGGACGCCGCTGCCCTCCCTCCGGTCATGGTCGTGAGCTTCGGAACCTGTCTCACCCAGTTCGCCGACGAGGCCATCCAGCGCGAGGCGTTCGCGCGCGGCGTGGATGCCCCGGTTGCGCACCGCTGGCTGAGCACGGACGCCATCGCGGACCTTTCGGCGGACGAGGCCGATGTCGTGGTACTTCAGCTAGGCGCCCAGGCGTTACTGGAGCCGCTCTTCCGCGCGCGGACCGAAGAGGAAGCATCCCGTCTGTCTCGCGGCGTGGGCAAGGTCATGGCAGGGCTCGTGCATCGGGCCCGCGCGTCCGCGCCCCGATCCATGCTGATCGTGCACACCGTCGCACCTCCGTCTACCTGGCCTCCCGCGTTGACGACCGACACATGGGCGAGCATCTGGGCGTCGATGAACTCCGCTATCAAGGACGCCGCCGCAATGCACAGCGCCGTCGTCCTCGATGAGCAGGCTCTCGCCTACAGGTACGGCGCATCGAACCTTTTCGATGACCTCCAGTTCCCATGGTCCCACCACGGAGGGCGCACCGATCTCGGCCGGGAGGAGCCGAACCAGACCGCCGTCTGGCATCGGGCGATCGCCGCCGAGCTCTGGGACTGTTGGGAGAGCGCGCACCTCCCGAGCCTGAAGGCTATCGTCACCGACCTCGACGGAGTCCTTTGGCCCGGTGTCCTCGCAGAGGGGTCACTCGAGTGGCTGGACTCTGACTCCAACACCTCTTGGATGCATCTCGGCATCCAGGAGGCCCTCGCTGGCCTCGAACGCGCCGGGCTCGTGCTTGCCACACTGAGCCGCGGCGACGAAGAAGTGACGCTCGGCGACTGGGCTCCGCAGGCCCGGCGCATGAGAATCGGCCCGGACGACTTCGCTCTCCACTCGATCACATGGGAGACGAAGGTCACGCGCATGGAACGGATCCTGCAACAACTGCAGACCACACCGGACCGCGTGCTCTTCATCGATGACCACCCCGCAGAACGGGCCGCAATGCGCAGCGCGTTCCCAACAATGCCGATCGTCGGTGACGACCTGTCCGATCTCCGCCGTCTTCTCCTGCAGCATCCCCGCCTGCGGCACCTCTCGCCGTCGCCACTCGGGTCGCGCACCGCCTCGACCCGCGCCGCCATTGCTCGCGAGGACATTCGGGCGCAGGTGTCCGAGGAAGAGTTCTTCAGACACCTCGAGGTCCAGAAGACCCTCCGCGCCGCCACGGCTCAAGATGTCCCGCGCATCGTCGAACTCCTGGAGCGAACAACCCAGTTCACCCTGGCGAACGGGGAGCGGTTCGATTCGCGCATGCTGCCGCACACCATGGTCATGGAAGCCGTAGATCGATACTCCGACTATGGGTTGATCGGCGTCTCGGTGCTCGATCCGGAATCGAGCATGCTTACGATGTATGCCGTGAGCTGTCGGGTCATCGGACTCGACATCGGCGCGGATCTCCTCAGAGCGCATGCACAGACCCTGGGCATGGCGCGGGTGAGGGTGGCGCTGACGGCCACGGATAGGAATCGGGTGCTGCGCGATGCCCTCGCAGCCTTCGACCTCCGGCCGACGCCGGATGGCTTTCTTTTGAACCTCGGAGGTGATGACGTTGCGGTGGACTACGCTCCTCGATGAACCGACGCAGCTCACTGGACCGGCGAAAACGGTGTTCCGGCAGGGCGAAGAGGTCATCGCCTCCCAGCCGACGGCCGCGCGTCTCTTCGAGACCTGGGAGAAGAACCACTGGAACCCGTTCGAGATCAGCTTCGAGCGTGACCACGCCCAGTGGCAGAGGATGCCGGAATGGCTTCGCGCCCGGTTGAGCACGGTCATCCGCACCTTCGTGATCGGCGAGCATACCGGACTCGACCTCCTCTCCCCGGTCCTCGCGGGCGCGACCACGGAGTCCGGGCTGCGCTTCCTCGCAACCCAAGTGGCCGACGAGGCGCGGCACTCCGCATACATGCTCCGACTCGTGGAGGCGTTGTGGGGCAGCATGGGCTCGGAGTCGGTGCTTCTTTCCGAAGCCTGGGAAGGTCTTTCGCCCAGCTACCGACGCCTGAACGAGATCGAGAGCGGCCTCGCCAGAGACACGCTCCAAGGCCCTGGGAACTACGACAGTTGGATCCGACAGGTCACCATGTTCCATCTGGTCACGGAGGGCATGCTCGCCTATTTCGGGCAGCATTCCCTGACCGATGCACTCGAGCGCTCCCGCGTCCTTCCGGGAGTGAAGCTCGGCTTCCTCGCCATGGGCAGAGACGAAGCCCGGCACATCTCATTCGGCATGGAGGCGATCCGCACGGCTATGGACGAAGGTCGAAGAGACGAGGTCCTGCACACGCTGACCGAGATTCTCCCGTTGGCAATCACCGTCGACTATTTTCCCGACGGCACCCCCGGTGCCAGCGACGACGATGCGCTACGTACACGGCGAGCGCTCTCGACGCTCGCCGCCCGTCGCCTCACGCAGATTGGACTGGAGCGCCCGCTCGTGGACTCGGTAATGAAGGACGTGCAGACCCAAGCGGATCGCCACCTCGGACAGTTGAGAGCCTCCGACCGCTCATGAGCACATTCATGATCACAGGAGCTCTGGGCTTCCTCGGAAGTTCCCTCTCCCAAG
>JBOGEI010000079.1:0-17145 GCA_050701935.1 Microbacterium sp. | reverse complement strand
GGACGAAGCCGGCGACGATCATGACCACTCCCCCCGAAGCGCGGCGACTCCCTCGATGAGGGCCGCAGTGCCCGCGTTGCGAAGGGACTTCGAGACGCTCGGCTGAGTGATGCCCTCCTGCTCCGCGAGCTCCTGCTGCGAGCGACCGAGGAGGCGGCCGTAGGTCAGGCGCCGCTCGCGCTCGCTCATCGCTCCGACCAGCTCATCGCGCACGAGGAGGTAGGCGTTCGATGTGGCGATCGTGCTCTCCATGACCTCATCCTGCCCCGGGGATCCGACAATCCACGTCCGCGTGCGCGGCACGGCGCGCCCCTCGCGCCCGTGCACCGTCTCGATCGCCGCGCGGGCGGCATACCAGCCGGGACCGTCTGCGAGCTCGCCGTGCACGGATTCGACCGGTCGCACCTCACCCACCCCGATGCCGAAGCGGAAGGCGATCCCATCAGGCAGTCGGAGCTGGATCATCAGGAGCGAGATCATCGCGTCGCCGAGATCGGCGTAGACGCCCTGCTGCTCATCCCCCACGGTGGGAGTGAGCGGCCGACTCGCCAGCGGGAGATCGGTCTCGACCGTGGCTATGGTGTCATCGAGCACGCGTTGCGCGGCCGTGCGATCGTCGAGCTTTCGAGAGCCCACGATGTCGGCGAGTACCGCGATGACCATGACATAACCGTAGCACGAATAATCCTCGACTTATGCTTGTTATGGCTATATCTTGAGAACATGCCTGAATCGCACATCATCCCGTGGTCCGACGGAACCTGGACGAACGCCCCCGCCTCCTCCTCTGCCTCGCCCGAAGGTTCCGAACACCTCGACGTCACGGCCGTCGAGGGCAGCGACGCCTGGCGGCACACCGCCTACGGCTTCGTGCATGACACCGAGCACGCGCTTCTCACCCCCCTCGCAGTGGGTGAAGCGATGGAGGTGTCGTTCCGCGCACCGTGGGATGGCCAGTTCGATCAGGCCGGCGTCTTCGTGCGCATCGACGACGAGCATTGGATCAAGACGGGCCTCGAGTATGCCGACGATCACCTCGGCCTCGGCGCCGTGGTCACCGCAGGAGGCTCGGATTGGTCTGTGGGGCACGTCGACGAGTGGCTCGAGAGCGAGATCACGGTACGGGTGAGCCGCTGGGCGGATTCCGTGATCGTGCGCGCCCGTGCCGACGACGGTCCCTGGCGACTGGTGCGGGTCGCACCTTTCGATGGACAGGCCGCGGCAGCCGCCGGCCCCTTCCTCGCGGCGCCGACCCGCGCCGGGCTCACCGTGCGCTTCACCCGATGGGAGCGGTCGGCGGCCGACACCGAGCTGCATTGAGCCGGGCTGCGGGCCGCCGCCGACCGCTGTCGGTCTACAGGCCGAGAGCGTGCGCGGCGGCCTGAGCGCGGGCGACGAGCTCAGCGCGCTGCTCGGCAACTCGGACGGGAGCTGTGCCTCCGACGCCGGTGCGGGATGCGACCGAGCCCTCGATCGTGAGCACCTCGCGCACCTCCGGAACCAGATGCGGAGACACCGACAGCAGCAGCTCGTCGGATGCGTCTTCCAACCCGATTCCCTGCTCCTCGCACGCGCGCACGAGTGCGCCGGAGATCTCGTGGGCGTCGCGGAACGGCACTCGGCGCTTCACGAGCCACTCCGCCACATCCGTCGCGAGCGAGAAGCCCTGCGGTGCCAGCGCCGCCATCCGCTCGGTATCGAAACGCAGGGTCGCGATCATTCCTGCGAAGGCGGGAAGCACGACCTCGAGAGTCTGCACCGAATCGAAGACCGGCTCCTTGTCCTCCTGCAGGTCGCGGTTGTACGCGAGCGGCAGGCCCTTGAGCGTGGCCAGCAGACCGGACAGGTTGCCGATGAGACGGCCCGACTTGCCCCGAGCGAGCTCGGCGATGTCGGGATTCTTCTTCTGCGGCATGATGCTCGACCCGGTCGAGTAGCCGTCGTCGAGGGTGACGAAGCCGAACTCGCGGGTGTTCCAGAGGATGATCTCCTCCGACAGGCGTGAGATGTCGACACCGGTCATGGCCGTGATGAAGGCGAACTCCGCCACGACATCGCGGGCGGCCGTGCCGTCGAGCGAATTCTCGGCCGGGCGGTCGAGACCCAGCTCCGTCGCCACGAGCGCGGGGTCGAGGCCGAGCGTGGAACCGGCCAGCGCTCCCCCGCCGTACGGCGAGACGCCGGCGCGCCGGCGCCAGTCCACGAGCCGTTCGAGCTCACGCACCAGGGGCCAGCCGTGCGCCTGGAGGTGATGTGCCAGAAGCACCGGCTGCGCATGCTGCAGGTGCGTGCGCCCGGGGAGTATCGCATCGGGATGAGCCTCGGCCTGAGCCACCAGCGCGTCGATCACCCGCAGGATGTCGCGGGCGATCACCCGCGCATGATCGATCAGGTACATGCGCACGAGAGTGGCGATCTGGTCGTTGCGGCTGCGACCGGCGCGGAGGCGCCCGCCCAGCTCCGGCCCGAGCTCGGCGATCAGCGCCTGCTCGAGCGCACCGTGCACGTCTTCATCGGTCGGCACCGGACGCAGGGTTCCGTCGGCGACCTTGCGGGCCACGGCATCCAACCCCTCGTGCATCCGCTGCGCCTCTTCGGGTTCGAGATACCCAGCCGCGGCGAGTGCGGTGGCGTGAGCGTGGGAGCCGGCGATGTCGTACGGTGCGAGGATCCAGTCGAAGTGCGTCGACCGGCTGAGCTCCACCAGCTCAGGGGACGGCCCCGTGGCGAAGCGGGCACCCCAGAGCGCCCCCTCGTTGGTGCCTTCGTGCGTCGAGTCGCTCATCATGCGTCCTTCTTGCCGAGGAGCCAGACCAGGAGGGCCTTCTGCGCGTGCAGCCGGTTCTCCGCCTCGTCCCAGACAACGCTCTGCGGCCCGTCGATCACGCTGGAGTCGACCTCATAGCCACGATCGGCGGGGAGGCAGTGGATGAAGATCGCCTCGGGGTCGGCGAGGGTCATCGTCTCGGGAGTGACCTTGTAGCCGCCGAGATCGCGGATGCGAGCGAGCTTCTCCTCTTCCTTGCCCATCGAGACCCAGGTGTCTGTCACGACGACGTCGGCACCGGCGGCCGCCTCGACCGGATCGGTGTAGAGCGTGATCGAGCCGCCCGTCTCAGCGGCACGGCGATCTGCGGCCTCGATGACGTCCGCACGGGGTGCATAGTCCTCCGGCGAGGCGATGCGCACGTGCATGCCCGCGGTGACACCGGCGAGCGCGTACGAGTGCGCCATGTTGCTCTCCCCGTCGCCGAGGAAGGTGAGCGTGAGCCCAGCCAGGTCGCCCTTGTGCTCGCGGATCGTGAGCAGGTCGGCGAGGAGCTGGCACGGGTGGAAGTCGTCGGACAAAGCGTTGATGACCGGCACACGGGTGCCTGCGGCCATCTCTTCGAGCCCGGACTGCGCATACGTCCGCCACACGATCGCCGCGACCTGGCGCTCGAGGACGCGCGCGGTGTCGGACGGCGTCTCCTTGCCGCCGAGCTGGCTGCTCGCGGTCGAGATGATCAACGGCGAGCCGCCGAGGTCGGCGATGCCCACCGCGAATGAGACGCGGGTGCGCGTGGAGGACTTGTCGAAGATGACCGCCACCGTCTGGGGACCGGCCAGGCTCTTGTCGGCCCAGCGGTCCTTCTTCAGCTCGATGGCGAGATCGAGGATCTCCGCCTGCTCGGCGGGGGTCAGGTCGTCGTCACGCAGCAGGTGGCGGGTCATGCGGATACCTTTCCGGCTACAGAGGCCTGGACGTCGGCGAGGGCGGCGGCGAAGAGATCACGGAACTCGGCCAGCTCGACATCGCCGATGTTGAGAGCCGGAGCGATACGCACGGTCTCGGGGTTGGCGGCATTGATGATGAGGCCGCGCTCCTGGGCGGCCTCGACGACCGCGCCGGCGACCGGGGCGGACAGCGCCACGCCGACGAGCAGCCCGCGTCCGCGCACCCCGACGATCAGAGGGGAGTCGATGCCGAGCAGGATCTCGCGCAGCTCGGCGCCGCGACGAGCGGCGTTCTCGACCAAACCGGCACTCTCGATCTCGGCGAGCACCGCGTCGGCGACCGCGGTCGCGAGCGGGTTCCCCCCGAAGGTGGAGCCATGCGAGCCCGGGGTGAACAGCGAGCTGGCAGCGCCGTAGGTGACCAGCGCGCCGATCGGGAAGCCCCCGCCGATCCCCTTCGCGAGGGTGATGGCATCGGGCGTGATGCCCTCGTGGGTGAAACCGAACCACTCCCCCGTGCGGCCCGCACCGGTCTGGATCTCATCCACGATCAGAAGAGCACCGTGTGCGAGGGTCAGCGCGCGCGCCGCCGCGAGGTATCCCTCGGGCAGTTCGACGACGCCGGCTTCGCCCTGGATGGGTTCGACGATGATGGCGGCGACCCGATCATCGATCGCCGCCTCGAGAGCCTCGATCGTTGCGGGGATGTGCTCCACCCCAGCGGGCATCGGCTCGAACGGTGCGCGCATGGTCGCCTTGGCAGTCAGCGCGAGCGAGCCCATCGTGCGACCGTGGAAACCGTTCTCGAGTGCGAGGATGCGGGGGCGCTCCGCACCGCCATGCAGACGCGCGAGCTTGAACGCCGCTTCGTTGGCCTCGGCACCAGAGTTCGAGAAGAACACCCGGCCGTCGATGCCGGCACCGGCGAGGCGCTTGAGCCGCGCGGCGAGAGCCAGCTGAGGCGGCGTGGCGAAGTAGTTCGACACATGCGCGAGCGTGGCAGCCTGGGCCGAGACCGCCGTCACGAACACCGGGTGGGCGTGGCCGAGCGAGGTCACTGCGATCCCGGCGAGGAAGTCGAGGTGACGTCGACCGTCGGCATCCCACAGGTACGAGCCTTCGCCGCGGACGAGCATCGCCAGTCGGTCTCCCGCGTTGAGTACCAGATCGCGTGCCGCATCGTCCTGCCAGACGGTCATCCCGTCACCTCCGTCTTTCCCAGAACCACTTCGGTCCCGATTCCCTTGCTGGTGAAAAGTTCGACGAGCACCGAATGGGGCACACGGCCGTCGATGATCGCCGCGGCGTCGACGCCGCCTTGCACGGCGTCCAGGCACGCGCGCATCTTGGGGATCATCCCCGACTCCAGCTTCGGCAGCATCTCGATCAGGTCGTCCGAGGTGAGGTGCGAGACGAGCGAGTCGCGGTTGGGCCAGTCGGCGTAGAGCCCTGGAACATCCGTGAGGATCACGAGCTTGCGCGCGTTCAGAGCCACGGCCAGAGCAGCCGCCGCAGCATCCGCGTTGACGTTCAACGACTGGCCGGGGCGGTCGAGATCCGGTGCGATGCTGGAGACGACGGGGATGCGACCGGCTGCGAGGTGATCGAGCACGGGTGTCGGGTCGACCTCGACGACATCACCGACACGACCGAGATCGACTTCCTCCCCGTCGATCATGACTCCGCGGCGTCGGCCGCCGAAGAGACCGGCGTCTTCACCGCTGAGTCCGGTGGCGATAGGTCCGTGGGAGTTGATCTTGGATACGAGCTGCGGATTCACCTGGCCGGTGAGCACCATGCGCACGACGCTGATCGCCTCGGTGGTGGTGACGCGGTAGCCGCCCTTGAACTCGCTGGGGATCTCGAGCCGCTGCAGCATGTCGGAGATCTGCGGACCGCCACCGTGCACGACGACCGGCAGCACGCCGACGTAGCGGAGATAGGCGATGTCTTGGGCGAAGGCCTCCTGGAGCTCGTCCGAGACCATGGCGTTGCCGCCGTACTTGACGACGACGACCTGGTCGCGGAACTTCCTCAACCAAGGAAGGGACTCGATCAGCGTCGTCGCCTTCTCGGCCGCGATGTCTGGGGTGGTGTCCTGGATGTCGGTCATGAGGCGTAGGCGCTGTTCTCGTGCACGTAGTCATGGGTCAGGTCGTTGGTGAGGACGGTGGCCGCCTGATCTCCGACCTTCAGATCGATGATGAGGTGCGTCGCTCGCGGCGTGAGGTCGACCTCTTCACGGGGGCGGTCAGGTCCGCCCTCGGAGCAGACGCGCACCCCGTTCATCCACACGTCGACGTCGTAAGGGTCGAACTGCGCATTGGTCGTGCCGATCGCCGCGAGCACTCGCCCCCAGTTCGGGTCGTTGCCGAAGATGGCCGCTTTGAACAGATTGTTGCGGGCGACCGAGCGGCCGACCTCCACAGCCTCCTGCTCCGACACCGCGTGCTGGACCTCGATCGTGATGTCGTGGCTCGCACCCTCTGCGTCGCCCTGGAGCTTGACCGCGAGCTCCTGGCACAACTCAGTGAGCGCCGCCACGAAGTCATCGAGGTCGGGCGCGACTTCGGAAGCACCGCTGGCGAGGAGCGTGACCTGGTCGTTGGTCGACATGCAGCCGTCCGAGTCGAGCCGATCGAAGGTCTTCCCCGTCGCACGGCGCAGCGCCTCATCGGCCTGGAGCGGTTCGAGAAGCGCGTCGGTCGTGATCACCACGAGCATCGTCGCGAGTCCCGGCGCGAGCATGCCGGCACCCTTCGCCATGCCGCCGATCGTCCACCCGTCGCGGCTGATCACCGCCGTCTTCGCGACCGTATCGGTGGTCATGATGGCGTGTGCGGCGCTGTCTCCGCCGTCGGCGCTGAGCTCGGCGATGGCCTGCTCGGTCCCGGCGAGCACCTTCGCCCGGAAGGCTTCGTCGCCGGTACCGATGAGACCGGTGGAGCAGATCAGCACGTCTCCGGCACTGACGCCGAGGAGCTCGGCCGCTTTCTCGGCGGTCTGATGCGTCGTCTGGAACCCGAAGGCCCCGGTGAAGCAGTTCGCGCCACCGGAGTTGAGCACGACGGCCTCCACAACCCGGTCGGCGACCGCCTGCTGCGACCAGATGATCGGGTTGGCCTTGGCCCGGTTGCTCGTGAAGACGGCGGCACCGACCTTGCGTGGCCCGCGGTTGACGACGACGGCGACGTCAGGCTTGCCGGTCGACTTGAGTCCGGCCGCGACACCGGCCGCTTCGAATCCTGCGGGGGCGGTGACACTCACGGCGCGACTCCGTTCACTGAGAGGGCGCGGGCTTCCGGAAGCCCCAGCGCGATGTTCATGGACTGGATGGCAGCACCGGCGGTGCCCTTGACGAGGTTGTCGACCGCGGTGACCACGGTCACACGGTTCGCGGCACGATCGATCGCGAGGCCGATCAGCGCGGTGTTCGCTCCGAGCACGTCGGCCGTGCGCGGGAAGCGACCCTCCGGCAGCAGCTGCACGAAGGTCTCGTCGCCGTAGGCGTTCTGCCAGGCGTCGCGGATCTCCGCATCGGTCGCGCCCTCGATGATCGGCGCTGTCGAGGTGGCGAGGATGCCTCGCGACATCGGAACCAGCACCGGGGTGAAGGAGATCCGGATGCCATCGGCGTCAGCTCCGGAAGCCGCGGCGAGCGCCTGGCGGATCTCCGGGATGTGCCGGTGTGTTCCACCGACCGCATAGGGGTTCGCGGTGCCGAGGATCTCGCTGCCGAGCAGGTTGGGCTTGAGGCTCTTGCCTGCGCCGGAGGGCCCGACGGCCAGCACGGAGACGATGTCCGAGGGATCGATCACCCCGGCGGCGACGCCCGGTGCGAGGCTGAGGCTCACGGTCGAGGCGTTGCAGCCGGGGGCCGCGATGCGTGTCGCCCCCTGGAGGTTCTCGCGCTGCTTCCCCCCGCCGACCAGGAGCTCGGGGACGCCGTAAGTCCAGGGCTCATGGAATGCCCCGCCGTAGAACGCGTCCCACGCCGATGCCGACGTGAGCCGGTGATCGGCACCCGCGTCGATCACGAGTGGAGTGTCGCCCAGAGCATCGGTGTACTGTCCCGACTGGCCGTGCGGGAGGGCGAGGAACACGACGTCGTGACCGGCGAGGATCTCGGGCGTCGTGTCCTGCAGGGTGAGGTGTGCGAGCGAGCGCAGATGCGGCTGATGATCGATGAGAGGCTGTCCGGCGTTCGAGTGCGCCGTGACGGTGCGGATATCGATGTCGGGATGATCGGCCAGGATGCGCAGAATCTCGCCGCCTGCGTAGCCGGATGCGCCGGAGACGGCGACGGAATACGTCATGCTTCTACCTTAACGGTCGGGCCCACGATGAAACCGGGACCAGGGACGGGGCCGGAGGCGGCGACACCGGCACTCGACCGCCGTGCGTGCGCAGGCAGGAGGGCGGGGTCGCCTACAGTCGGCGGCCGCGGCGTCGGCGCACAGCGATGACGCTCGGAGCGAGCGTCATAGAAGCGGTGGCGGCCGAAGGCATGTCGCGACAGTAGCGCGGCCGCGGCTGCCACCGCAAATCCGATCCGTCATGCAGGGTGCTGCGGTGCCAACGGCGCGGCGAAGAAGGCGAGCTCGTGCGCGCTCGACGCCTCGAACGCCCGGCGCATCCTCACCCGGGTGCCGGAATCCGCCCGTGCTGCCGCCTCGGTGGCGTAGACGATCGCCGTCTCCGTCGCATCCTCGAGGGACGGATCCGCGTACGTCGCCAACCAGGAGGCGAAGGGGTGCTCCGGATCCTGCGCATGCGCGCCGAACTCCCCCGCGTGCAGCCGCCTGCCCAGGTCGGTGTAGAGCCAGAAGCACGGGAGCACGGCTGCGACGATCTCTGCGTAGTCGCCGCCGAACGCGACGGAGCGCAGATGATCCAGGTAGGCGGTGGTGGCGGGGGCCGGTTCGGCCGCGAACATCGCCGGGGTGACGCCCTGCGCCGGAGTCAGCCATGAGGCGTGCAGTTCGAGCTCGCCCACGATCGATCCGTGCGCGGAGTTCGCCCAGAACGCCTGCTCGTCCGACGTGGGTGCGAGCCGCGCCGCCTCGGCGAGCACGCGTGCGTACTCCCGCAGGTACAGAGCGTCCTGTGCCAGGTAGAACAGGAACGGTGCGCGCGCCAGCGACCCGTCAGCGAGCGCTCGGATGAACGGAAGCCCGTCGATCCTCGCCCTGATGTCGGCGATGCACCGCCACCAGTCGGCGGCGATGTCACTCGCTTCCGGCGGAGAATCGGTGCCGGCACGCTCCCAGAGACCGGCGAAGTGGCTGATCGGTCCGTGTCCACGCCCGACCCGCAGCGACTTCCCGGCCCGGAGCGACTCACGAAGCCACGTCCTGGCGGCGACCACCGCGTCGACCGGATCCTCTCCGCGCGCGAGCAGCGTCGCGAGGGCGGAAGACAGCGAGCAGCCGGTGCCGTGCGTGTTGTCGGTCGGGATGCGGGATCCGTTGAACTCCTGACGCAGGCCTCGGCGCGCGTCGACCAGCGCATCCGGAGCGTCGTCGCCGGTGAGATGCCCGCCCTTGACCAGGATCGCCGCTCCTATCTGGACCGACAGTTCCTCTGCGGCGGTGATGGCGTCGTTCCAATCCACGATCTCGCGGTCGGACAGCACCGCGAGCTCCGCGAGATTCGGGGTGACGAGGGTCGCGCGGCCGAGGAGATCGCGCAGCTCACGTTCCGCATCCGGAGCGAGCAGCCGGTCGCCGGAAGTCGCGACCATGACGGGGTCGAGCACCACGATCGGCGGCCGCACGGCTTCGAGCCACTCGCCGACGGTGCGGATGACCTCCGCGTCGGCCAGCATCCCGATCTTCACGGCGTCGATGACGATGTCGTCCGACAAGGCGTCGAGCTGGGCACGGAGGAAGTCCGCCGGCGGTACGTGCACCGCGCGCACTCCCCTGGTGTTCTGCGCGGTCAGCGCGGTGAGTGCGGCCATGCCGTAGCCGCCGTTCGCGGCGATGGACTTGAGGTCTGCCTGGATCCCGGCACCTCCGGACGGGTCGCTCCCTGCGATGCTGAGCACCCTCGGTATGGATGCCGCGTTCCACCGACGCCGAAACGCCCCGGCCATCGCCGCAGGGTCGTCGGCGGTGCACAACGCCGATACCACCGCGAGTCCGACCGCACCGGCCTCGCGCAAAGACTCGGTGTCGCCGATGCCGACGCCCCCGATCGCCACGCATGGGAGTGGGCTGCTCGCCACGAAGGCTGCGAAGCCGTCGACACCGAGTGGTGCGGGGTGGTCTGCTTTGGTCGTCGTCGGCCTGATCACCCCGACACCGAGGTAGTCCACGGTGCCGGCCGGGAGCGTGCGAACCGCCTCGAGGTGCGCCGGGCTGTTCGCGGTGAGACCGATCAGTGCGTCCGGTCCCAGTTCTTCTCGCGCCCGCAGCACCGACGCGTCGCCCTGTCCGAGGTGCACGCCATCGACCCGCGCCCCGTGCTCGCGGGCTGTGACAACAGCGTCCAGCCGGTCGTTCACTACGAGCAGCGCGCGTCCGTCGATCACCCTCGACAAGGCGATCAGCTGTTCGACCGTCTCGGCATCGGTCGCGGTCTTGTCGCGCAGCTGCACGATGCGCGCCCCGCCATCGACCGCCAGACGCACGGTCTCGACGACGCCGCGTTCTCCGCAGAGAGCTGCATCCGTGACGAGGTAGAGCGACAGGTCCGCGCTCACAGGAAGGCCTCTTCGACTCGCGCGCCGACGACGACATCTTCGGGTCCCACGGCGGCGAGCGCGTCCAGCAGTGCGACGGCGAAGCTGCCGGGCCCGGTGGCACTCGCTGCGGCCTGCTCGGCCGCGATCGTATAGACGAGGCTCGCGGCGGCGACAGCGGTGAGCGGGTCGTGCTCCGTTCCTCTGGCGGCGCCGAGGAAAGCGGCCATCACCGCCCCGAGGGCACAGCCTCCCCCGGTCACACGTGTCAGCAGCTCATGGCCGTTCGCCAGCCGCAGCACTCGATCTCCGTCGGTGATGAGGTCGATCGGACCCGACACCGCGACCACGCCGCCCGTGCGTCGTGCGAGAGCAACAGCGGCATCGGCCGCCGCATCCGTGCTGTCAGTGGCATCCACCCCGCGGCCGCCGGTGCTGAGCCCGGCGACGGCGAGGATCTCGGAAGCGTTGCCGCGGATCGCGGTGGGATGCTGCGCGATCAGCCGGTGGGCGAGAGCAGTGCGCACAGGCAGAGCGCCGACGGCGACCGGGTCGAGTACCCAGTGCGTCCCCGAATCCTGGGCGCCGGCGACGGCCTCCAGGCTCGCCGCGCGCTGCTCGGGTGTGGGAGTTCCCAGGTTGATCAGCAGCCCGGACGCGACCCCGGCGAACATCCCCGCCTCATCGACGATGTCGACCATCGCGGGCGCGGCGCCGAGAGCCAGCAGCACGTTGGCGGTGAACCCGGTGACGACCGTGTTGGTGATGCAGTGCGTCAACGGGGGCGACTCGCGCAGCACCCCCAACAGGTCCGCGGCTGAACCGGCGAGATCGGTGGTGGAATCAGGACGCAGAAGATCGCTCATCGCGACATCCCTTCGCTAGTACGAACTAGATCAGGTTCGACGGGTCTGTTCTCAGCCGCGGATTGCGGCACCCCGTGTCACTGCTCGAAGTCTAGCGATCTGCCAGGAGCTCCAGCTCCTCCGCTCGCGTGAGCCCGGCGCTGCGGTCGCGGTCGACGCCCCGCTCATGTTCATCGGCGACGATGCGCTCGATCGTGTCGGCGAGAGGACTCAGGCGCCCACCGCTCGCGTGGAATGCGGCGTTCGACCGGGTCATGAAGCCCGTCATCTCGGCGGGAAGCCACATCGGCAGCGAACGGGGGCCCGCCCAGTACCCGACCTCGTTGGCGAGGAGCCACTCCTCTTGGGCGACGACCGTGCCTCCCGTGTGCCCGGCCGCGTCACGAACCGCCTCCAGCACGGCGGCGAGAGGACGCTCGTCTCCCACGGCGTTGACAGCTCCGCTGCGTGTGGCCGTGACGACGTAGGCGGCGAGGTCGTCGACGTCGATGACCTGCGCGCTCCTGCCTTCGAGCGGAGGCAGCAGCACCGGCTCAGAAGCTGCCCGCGCGAACGCGGCTCCCCAGTAGCCGAAACGATCGCTGGGATCGCCGTCGCCGACGATGAGCCCTGGGCGCACCACGAGGGCCCTCTCGCCCAGCCGCCCGACGGCATCTTCGGCAGCGGCTTTCTGCGCGCCGTACTCGTACTCATCACCGGGATTCGCCGATCGATGGCGAGGAGCCGACTCGTCCGTGCCGATCGTCGCGTCGTCGGAGTACACCGACACGGACGAGACGTACGTCCAACGTCCGGCACGATCGCCGAGGGCGTCGACTGCACGCTCGACGTGTTCCGCGCGAGACGAGACGTCCACCACGTGGTCCCAGTCGCGCCTGGCGAGGTCGGCGTAGACCTCCGCGTCGTCGCGGTCGCCGCGCACGAGAGTGATGCCGTCAGGGGCCGGGCGCGTTCCGCGGGCGAGGCAGGTCACCGCGGCGCCGTGGTCGAGCCAGCGCCGCGCGATGCGTCCGGAGAGCCAGCCCGTGCCGCCGAGGATCAGAACATCAGTCATGGCTCCATGTCATCAGGTGCCGATCTTCGGCGGAACCGCTTCCGCTCAGAGCAGATCGGCGCCTGGGCTCAGCCGGTCCAGGCCCGCGAGCACAGGGACGGTCCACGCGGGGTCGGGCTGCCAGCGCACCCACTCGGAGTCGAAGGGCCAGTCGTCTGCGTCGAACGAGGCGATCGCCGCATCCGCGTGCCGCTCGATCTGCGCGGCCTGCTCCGGGCAGAGCCGCCCCTGCTCGATGGCCGCGGCGAGTTCGTCCTCGTCCTTGAGGTGGATGCCGCCCTCCGCGTCGATCTCGACGTCGAGGATGTGATCCGACGAATAGGTGTCCTGATCCGTGCGCAGGTGCGCGTTCTCCAGGTTCACGTACCAGCCGGCGAACTGCCAGTCCGGTCCCGTCGTGTCGCTCCAGAACAGCCAGACCGACCACGGCATCCCCGCGGGAGCGATGCACAGCACCCCGTTCCCCCGCCAGGGCTCGACGATGCGCGTCCGCGGCTCGAGCCAGCGCCGGTCGAGTGGCACGGAACGCACACGCTGCCCATCCGGCGCCCCCTGCGCTTCCTGCAGCGTCCCGGGCGCCAACCACGCCACGAGTCCGCGTTCGTCGTCTCTCACGACACGCATCGGCGAGATCGTCGACGGCTCCCCCGGCTGCCATCCCGGCTTCCGGTAGTGCCAGTCGATCTGGGCGCCGGGTTCGAGGAACGGCCCCTCTCCGAGCGGTCGCGCGTCGTCCGGAACGGCGGCCGGAGTGCCCTGGGGGAGGATTCTCATCCCGCCACGGTACTCCGGCGCCGCCCCGGATCGCCCGAAGATCGTCACAGTTCGACTGAGGTCGTGCGCGGTCTTGTCGTGCGTGGTGTTGTCGTGCGCTGACTTCAGGAGGCTCAGTCGCGAAGCGCGGCTCCGAAACGCTCCGCGGCGACCTCGACGCCCGCGAGCTTGGCCTCGGTGGCCTCAGGCGCGGTGAGCGTGCGGTCGCCAGCACGGAAGCGCAGGGCGAAGGTCAGGCTCTTGGCGCCGTCCGGCACGCCCTCGCCGCGGTAGTCGTCGACGAGGCGCACCGACTCGAGCAGCGCACCGGCCCCCTCCGCAAGAGCGGCCTGCACGTCGGCGGCCGGCACCTCCGCCGCAAGCGTGAGCGAGACGTCCTGCGTGGCCGCAGGGAACGTCGACAGCGAGGCCGCGACGACCCGACCGGCCGCGAGCGTCAGGATGCGGTCGAGGTCGAGCTCGAGCACCGTCGCGCGACCCGGAAGATCGGCGTCAGCCGCCACGTCGGGGTGCAGCTCGCCGACGTAGCCGACCTCGTCCCCGGCGACCAGGAGGGATCCTGTGCGTCCCGGGTGCAGGGCGGCACGCTCGGCCTGCACGACATCGATATCGACACCCGCCGCAGCCGCGATCACGCGGACCACGTCCAGCGCCTCGACGAGTCCTGCGGGTTCTGCGGGGCGACCAGGCTGGCGCGGCGCGACGTTGCCGGTCAGCAACGCGGCGATGAACCGGTGCTGCGGCGGGATCGAGGCGTTCAGCGCCGCGAGCGTCTCGTCGGACGGACGCTCGCCCAGCGGCGGCACCTCGTCGGTCCCGTACTCGACGCCGGGCTCCGGGAGGAACACGGCACCGGTCTCGAAGATCGCAAGATCGGTGAGTCCCCGCGAGATGTTGCGGTGCGCCGTCTGCAGCAGCCCGGGAATGAGCGATCGCCGCAGGAACGGAGCCTGGCCGTCGAGCGGGTTCGCCAGACGGACGCTCGGCAGATGCGCCCCCGAGGCGGAGCCGTGAAGGTCGTTCTTCGCCTCAGTGGTGAACGGGAACGCGGGAGTCTCGACCAGCCCGGCAGCGGCCAGGGCATCGGCCACGCGACGGCGGCCCTGCTGGTGGGCGGTGAGGCCTCGACCGGACGGGGGCGTCGGCAGCACCGAGGGGATGCGGTCGAGTCCGTGGATACGGGCGACCTCCTCGGCGAGCGTCCACTTGTCGGTGAGGTCGGGCCGCCAGGTCGGCGGGATCACGATCCAGTCGGAACCCTCATCGGACGCCGTGACATCGGCACCGATGGTGGTCAGAGCGCCGGTGATCTCGTCGTCGGTGTAGTCGACACCGATCAGACCCTGCACGAAACCGGCCGGCAGTTCGATCTCGCCCACGAAGACCTCGGCGAACAGTGCGCCGCCCTCTTCTGTGAGCGTTCCGCCGGCGAGCTCGACCATGAGGTCGGCGACGCGTCGGGCGGCGACGAACGGGATCAGCGGGTCGACGCCGCGCTCGAAGCGCTTGGATGCCTCGCTGGGCAGCTTGTGCCGCCGAGCCGAACGGGCGATGGTCGTCGGGTCGAAGTTCGCGGCCTCGATGAGCACGTTCCGCGTGGTCTCACTCATCTCGGTCGTGCCGCCGCCCATGACGCCGGCGAGGCCGATCGGACCGGACTCGTCCGTGATGAGCAGGTCTTCGACGTGCAGCGAGCGCTCCACGCCGTCGAGGGTGGTCATCTTCTCGCCCGGGGTCGCACGGCGCACCGTGATGCCTCCCGCGAGCTTGTCGAGGTCGTAGCCGTGCAGCGGCTGACCCAGCTCGAGCATCACGTAGTTGGTGATGTCGATCAGCACGCCCAGCGAGCGCATGCCCGCGAGGCTGAGACGCGCGATCATCCACGGAGGGGTGGGACGCGAAGGGTCGACGCCGCGCACGACACGGGTCACGAACTCGCTCGCGCCGACGCGTCCCCGCACCGGAGCTGCGTCATCGACGACCGTGGTGTGACCGCTACCGGGCTGCAGCTCGGCGAAGTCGCGCTCTGCGGGGTCGCGGAAGGTCGCGCCGGTGGCATGCGAGTACTCGCGGGCCACGCCACGGAGTGAGAAGGCGTAGCCACGATCCGGGGTGACGTTGATCTCGACCGCGACGTCGTCGAGTCCGAGGAGTGCGATCGCGTCGGTGCCGACGGGCGCGTCGATGCCGAGATCCGACAGCACGACGATGCCGTTGTGCTCATCGCCGAGTCCGAGCTCGCGCGCCGAGGCGATCATGCCGTCCGACACATGCCCGTAGGTCTTGCGAGCGGCGATCGGGAACGGCCCAGGAAGCACGGCGCCTGGCAGCGTCACGACGACCTTGTCCCCCACGCCGAAGTTGTGCGCACCGCAGACGATTCCGCGAACGCCACCGTTCTCCTCGCCCACATCGACCTGACACCAGTTGATGGTCTTGCCGTTGGACTGCGGCTCGGGCTCGATCGAGACGACCTGCCCGACGACCACGGGGCCCGTGATGTCGAAGCGGTGCACGTCCTCCTCTTCGAAGCCGACGGTCACCAGGGCCGCGAGGACGTCCTCGGGCGTGGCATCCGCTGCCAGATCGACGTACTCACGCAACCACGAAAGCGGGACGCGCATCACACCACCATCCCGTACTGCTCGCTGAATCGGACATCGCCCTCTGCCATGTCGCGCATGTCCTGCACATCGCTGCGGAACATGAGCCCCCGCTCGATGCCCATGCCGAACGCGAAGCCGCTGTACACCTCCGGGTCGATCCCGGCCGCACGCAGCACGTTCGGGTTGACCATGCCGCAACCGCCCCACTCGATCCAGCGCGCGCCGCCCTTGAAGGTCGGGTGCCACAGGTCGAGCTCGGCGGAGGGCTCGGTGAAGGGGAAGTAGTTGGTGCGGAAACGCGTCTTGGCCTCGGGGCCGAAGAGCAGCTTCGCGAAGTGGTCGAGCGTGCCCTTGAGGTGCGCCATCGTGATGCCCTTGTCGATGACGAGGCCCTCGAACTGGGTGAACACCGGCAGGTGCGTGGCGTCGAACTCGTCGGTGCGGTACACCCGTCCCGGGCACAGAACGTAGATCGGCACCTCACGGTCGAGCATCGAACGCACCTGCACCGGGCTCGTGTGCGTGCGCATGACGAGGTGGCGCGATGGCGGGTCGACGTAGAACGTGTCCTGCTCCTGGCGCGCGGGGTGGTCCACGTCGAAGTTCAGGGCGTCGAAGTTGAACCACTCGTGCTCGAGCTCCGGCCCCTCCGCGATCTCCCATCCCATGCCGACGAAGATGTCGCAGACCTGGTCCTGCAGGAGCGTGAGCGGATGGCGGGCGCCGACGCGCGTGCGCGAGGGCAGAGCCGTGATGTCGATCCGCTCCGCTTCGAGACGTGCGGCGACCTCGGCGGCGGCAAGCTCCGCTTCCTTGGCGGCGAGCGCCTGTGTCACCTGCCCGCGTCCCTGACCCACGAGCTTGCCGAAAGCGGCCTTGTTCTCGGGGGCTACCTGTCGCATCGACGCGTTGAGGACCGCGAGCGGCGATCCGTCGGCGACGTGGGCGGCACGAGCCGCCTTCAGCTCTGCGGTGTCGTTGGCTGCGGCGATCGCCGCGAGGGCGTCGACGACAGCGGCTTCGACCGCTTCCGGGGTGATTTCAGGAGACTCTGACACGAGAATCGAGTCTACCGGGGGCGCGCAGGTGGCTTTCGCGGATCAGCGCGGCTTCTCGGACCCATCTCCCTGCAGGACGATCAGCGAGGTGTTCGTCTCGCCTCCGTGCTGACGGGGATCCGGCACCGCGGGCCCTGCCTTCGGCGAGCGCTTGGCGCGACGCTGCAGGCGGTAGGCGATGTAGGAGAGCAGGAGACACACGGCCACGTACATCGATCCGCCGACGATCGCCGCGGGGATCAGCGGGGAGCCGTAGGGCGCCTGGTTGCCGATCTGGTTGATGACGTAGAGGAGCTCCTGGTACGTGATGATGAACCCGAGCGCGGTGTCCTTCAGCGCCACGACGAGCTGCGCGATGATCACCGGCATCATGGCCCGCACCGCC
>JBOGEI010000078.1:0-17153 GCA_050701935.1 Microbacterium sp. | reverse complement strand
TTGCTCAGGAGTTCTGAACGAGACGAGTCATGCCGGAGACCACGTCGATCTCCGCCTCGAACCCGAGCATATCCTTCGCGCGCGTCGTGTCAGCTGCGCGCCGGGAGACGAGAACGGGCCGCGGGTTGAACTGCGGCTCCACGTCAGCGCCCACCGCGTTGATGAGGATGCGCGCGAGGTCGGCGACGGTGGTGTCGATCCCCGTACCCACGTTGATCGGGGCGTTCGCCTTCTCAGAGGTCAGGGCGAGAACCACCGCGCGCGCAATGTCCTTGACGTGGATAAAGTCCATCGACTGCTTGCCTTCGCCGTCGATCACGGGCACTTCGCCGTTCTTGAGGCGGTTCACGAAGTGGTTGATCACCGACGTGTAGTAGGCGGTCGTCTTCTGGCCCTCGCCATACACGTTGAAGAAGCGGAGCGCGATCCAGGGAAGTCCGGTGCGACGCTCGTAGTACCCGAGCATGTCCTCGGCGGTGCGCTTGCCGATGCAGTACGGGGTCAGCGGGCTGAGCTTGTCGTCCTCGTGCATCGGCAGCTTCTCGGGGTCCCCGTAGACCGACGCGCTCGAGGCGATGACGATCCGCTTGACGCCGAGGTCGGCCGCTGCAGCGACGACGTTGTGCATCCCCACGACATTGGTGTCGAACGAGGAGTACGGGTCGGCAACCGACTTGTTGATCGAGTCCGCAGCGAGGTTGATGACGTAGTCGAAGCCCTCCATGGCCGCACGCACGGCCCCGCCGTTGCGGATGTCCTGATCGACGACATCGACTCGGCCGGTCTTGGTGAGTTCGTTCGCGGCATCGCGGTCGCCACGCCACATGTTGTCGAAGATGCGAACGGTCCACCCTTCGTCGAGCAGCCGGTTCACGACGTGGAGGCCGATGAAGCCCGCACCTCCGACGACGAATACCTTCTTCTCAGTCATTCAATTCTCTCCTTTTGGTGTGAGTTCTTGAGGTGTGATCGATGCTCAGCGAGCCGCGTCGAGAGCCTCGCCGAGGACCTCGACGACGCGATCGACGTCGGCATCCGTGAGGTTCGCGTGCATCGGAATCGCGAGGTGCCGCAGGAAGAGATCGGCAGACACCCGAAGGTGTCCTTCGAACTGGTAGACGGGCTGGACGTGTGAGGCGTACGTGCCGAAGTTGCACTGCACGCCATTCTGACGGAGGTGCGTGGCGACCTTGCCGCGGTCGAGGCCGGCGTCGAGCGTCACGACGTAGGACTGCCAGGGGTGGACGCGGTCGTCCAGGGCAACGGGCGCGGTGACGCCTTCCAGATCACGCAGGCGCTCCGCGTACGCAGCCGCTATCTCGCCCCGGCGTGCGACGAGACCCGACAGCCGGTCGAGCTGGGCCAGCATGATGCCGGCGGAGATGTCGGAGAGACGGTAGTTGTAGCCCGCTTCGTCGAACGAGGGGATCGGAAGGTCCGTGTCCCCCTCACGCGACAGTGCGGGCGCGATGCCGTACGTGTGCAGTTTTCGCGCGTGCTCGGCGAGGTCGGCGCGGTCGGTCACCAGGGCGCCGCCTTCGCCGGCGGTGATCCCCTTGCGTCCGTGAAAACTGAACGTGGCGACATCGGCGAGGCTTCCCGCCGGGCGTCCCTTGTATGAAGCGCCGGCGGAGCACGCGGCGTCTTCGATGAGGAAGAGCCCGTGCTTGTCTGCGATCGCCCGGAGCTCGTCGTAGTCCGCCGGCTGGCCGAAGACGTCGACGGCGATGATACCGACGGTGCGCTCGGTGATGGAGGCCTCAACGGCCGCGGGGTCGGCGGACCAGATGTCGGGTCGGATGTCGGCGAAGACCGGACGTGCTCCGGTCCACATCACCGAGTGCCCGGTAGCGGGGAACGTGTAGTCCCCCACGATGACCTCATCCCCCGGCTTGACGCCGAGAACATCGAGTCCGAGGTGGAGTGCAGAGCCGCAGTTGCTGGTGGCGAGCGCGTGCGACACGCCCACCGTCTCCGCGAAGCGGGCCTCGAACTCCCGACACGTGGGGCCTGCTCCGGAAAGCCAGCCGGATTCGAACACCCGCTGGATCGCAGCGAGCTCCTCGTCGCCGACGGTCGGTTCGCCGAGCGCAACGGTGTGCGACATCCTTCACCTTTCAGTAGAGTGCGAGCCGGAGAATGCACAGCCCGCGGGGACTTAGGATCGATACAGGTGCGCACACCCGCAAAGCCACCCAATCATCCTACTCATTCTTGTCTTCGAGGAGTTCTGCCGTGGCCGGAAACAGCGTCGTCATCATCGGTGGCGGAATCATCGGACTCGCAGTGGCAGAACGGGCGACGAGAGCGGGAGCCCACGTCGTCCTCCTGGAGAAGGAGAGCGACTGGGCACTCCACCAGACCGGCCGCAACTCCGGCGTGATCCATGCTGGTCCGTACTACAAGCCCGGATCCCTGAAAGCGGAGATGTGCGTCGCGGGCAACGCCAGCATGCGCCGTTTCGCCGTGGAGCACGATATCCCGCACGAGTTCACGGGCAAGCTGATCGTCGCGACCGACGAATCGGAGATCCCGAACCTGCGCGAACTCGAGCGTCGCGCTGGAGCGAACGCCGTGCCGACCCGGTGGCTCAGCGCCGCCGAAGCCCACGACTATGAGCCGCACGTGCGTTGTGTCGCCGCGCTGCGCGTCGAGACGACAGGAATCATCGACTACGGCGCTGTGAGCCGCCGGCTCGCCGAACTCGCCGCGGCGGGCGGAGCGGACCTGCTGCTCGGAGCCGAGGTGCGGGGGATACGGACCGAGAACGGTCGTGTCATCGTCGAGCACTCCCTCGGTCGCACAGAGGCCGACTCGCTCGTCAACTGCGCCGGTCTCTACAGCGACAAGGTCGCACGCATGGCGGGGCTCACGCCTCGAGCCCGGATCGTCCCCTTCCGTGGCGAGTACTTCCACCTGTCGAAGGAGAAGGAACACCTGGTCCAGGGGCTCATCTATCCCGTTCCGGATCCCGATCTCCCTTTCCTCGGCGTGCACCTCACGAAGATGATCGACGGCAGTCGACACGCCGGACCGAACGCGGTCACCGCACTCGGGCGAGAGAGTTATACCTGGGCCAGGATGAACATCCCCGAAGCCCTCGGAGACATCACCTATCCCGGCTTCCTCCGCATGGCCTCCCGTAACATCCCCGTGGGCGTCAAGGAGGTCCTGCGCTCGTTCTCGCGGCGGATGTTCGCCGACAGTCTGTCCAAGCTCGTGCCAGGAATCGAGGCCGCAGACCTCTCGCCCTCGCCCGCCGGCATCCGAGCCCAGGCGATCGCACGCGACGGCTCGCTCGTCGATGACTTCCTCTTCGAGCTCGCGCCACAGCAGCTACACGTCCTGAACGCGCCCTCGCCCGCTGCCACCAGCGCTCTCGTCATCGCAGAGCACATCTGCCGCAAGGCGGAGATCATCGCCGCCTGACACCGTTCAGCCGCCGGCGACGACCTCGTAGATGCGTGTCGTCGTCGGTCCGTCTTCCGTCGACGTGAGAAGTCTCACGCACGACTGATCGATCGGAGTCTCGGAGATGACGTACTCGATGTTCCGCTGGGCGAAGGGCGAGCACGAGTCGAAGGTGAGCTGAATCTGGTCCGGCGCAGGGTTGCGCGGATCCGGGTCCCCTTCGCCGAGCACCCACGAGACGTTGGCGAGACGATTCCATTTCACCTCGCTGCGGCCACGCGGGTCGATCTCGTCCCACATCTCGGCGGACGGCGCACTCTGGAACCCGTTGTACGAGGAGACGCCGGCCTCGACGAGCATCATGGTCGGCAGCGGCGTGGATGCGATCCCGACCCAATCGCCGGGTTCGCTCGCATCGATCTTCTCGATCGCAGCGACCGCATTCGTCTCCCGAAGATCGAGCACCCCACGATAGAGAGGGTTGACGTTCGCCGTCGACACGAAGGAGATCAGCAGGGTGAGGAGCGCACCGAGCAACAGTCTCCCCCTCGCGAAGAAGAAGACACTCAGCACGAACCCCAGCGCGCATACGGCGACCGCGACGGCGACGAGCGGGCTCGCCGCGGCGAAGGCCTTGAAGCTGAACTCGCCCTGGGCGCCGATCCACGCTGTTCCGGCAACGGCGACGGCGGTGATACCCGCGGCCGTCAGCGAAGGCCACAAGGGCAGGGAAACTCCTGCACGGCGCTCATCACCCAACCGCCACGCTGCCACGACGACCGCCACGAAGCTGAGCATGCCGAACCCGAGACGCACGCGGCCATAAGTGGTTCGATCGAGCAGAAGAAGGTGGGAGACGGGGTCCCATCCGGGGAGGAACACGTACGCCGCGAAGAGGACACCGACCGCGATGAGCGCGATCGACAGCCAGTCGGTTCCGGCTCCTCGGCGCCGGCGCGAGATGATCGTCCAGATCAGCGGGATCAGCAGGAACAGCCCGGGAAGCATGAGGGTCGACGCCTCGGAACTGTTCATTCCCCATGGCTGTCCTCCGGTCTGGCCGATCATCGGCGAGAACGGGCCGCTCAGGAGCGCTGCGAGCTCCGATGCCCCGCCCCCTCCGACCGGCTGCAGTCGTTCCCCCGGGTAGACCGTGCTGGTGAAGCCGACGATCGTGTCCCAGCGGGTGATGAGCCATACGCCGAGCGCCGCGACACCCGCGGCGCCCGCGACGAACACGGGAACCAGGGCAGCGAGGCGCTGCGTCACTTTCGGTCGGCTCTGCGTCGGCAGGAGTGCGTATCCGATGCCGAAAGCGGCGACGACCCAGACTACGGGAACGATGAATGGAACGTAGATCCCCGTCCCCATCGCCGCCGTCAGATAGGCGACGAGGCCGGCGAGGACCCATTTGCCTGCCTGGCGCGTCGATTTCAGGCACCACACGATCAGGGCCATGGTCAGGAATGCCCACGCCGGCGGATAGAAGGTGATCGACAGGAACCACCATTGGAAGAAGGGTGCGAGATAGAAGCCCACCGCCAGGACCATCGCCGTGAGTGGTCGTCTCGGGATGAGCGTGAGGGTGAACAGGAATGCAGCCGCGATCATCGCGAACCCGGGAAGCCACCATTTCACAGCCATCGCCTGATCGAGGGGAAGCGCCAGGAAACCCCACAGATGCGGTCGGAGCGCCGTCGACCAGTCCCGGGTGGGGAGATCGTGCTGAACCGTCGCGTCCATCCCGCCCGGGAACGTCTCGTTGCGCGTCGGCAGATCCTGCTCGACCTGCGAGATGGTCCATGTCGTCTGCACGAACCACTCGTCGCTGCGGATCGGCTCAGGAGCACCGGCGATCAGATCGGAATCACCACCGTCGCTGACGAGATCGTGCATGACCCCGGTGGATGACCCCGTCAGTCCGAGAACCACGAGGATCGCGAAGAGCGCTCCGAGGAATGCGAGCGGATACCCGATGACGCGGGCATTCGGCAACCCGTCGGCGCGAGGTGTCGTGAACGCCCGATACCGCTCGCGAATGCCGAGCCGGGTGGCGCTCTCCTGCGGGACGGTTGCGGGGCGATCCTCCGTCATTCTGCCTCCCGCTCGCGCGCCGAGGCCATCTGCTCCAGCACGACGAGATGGGCCTCAGCGACCTTGGCGATCGAGAAGTGGTCGTCGATCAGCGCACGCGCGTTCGCCGACACGGCGGCCCGTGCAGCCTCCGGATCGTCGAGGACGCGGATAAGGATCTCCGCGAGGGCGTCGACATCAGCGCGGTCGTCATCATCTGCGCGTCCGGGGACGAGATACAGATCCTTGCCGTCTCGCAACGGGACTTCGATGAAGTTGTCTGCGCGGACGCCCGCCGCGACGGGGACGCCGGCCGCGAGTGCCTCGAGGCTCGCAGTTCCGAACCCCTGACCTTCGAGTTCGTGCACCTCGACGGCTGCGGCGGCGAGGTAGTCCGGCACCTCGCGCTGAGGACGAGCGCCCACGGCTTTCACCGAATCCTCGACTCCCAGTTCTGCGGCGAGCGTGAGGAACTCATCGTGATAGACCCCTCCCACCACGACGAGGAGCGCATCCGGGTGCTTCTGGAGAATCTTCGGCAACGCGCGTACGAGAGCGATGCGATTGCGCTGCGGGATGACGTGACCGAGGGAGACGATGAGAGGGCGCTCACCCGTTCCCAACTCTGCCGGCACGACATCAGGGTCACCGCCACTCGCCTTGTTCGGGTCGATACCCACAGGGATCACGACCTTCCCGGAAATGCTCTTGGAGTACCTCTTGTCGATGTACCTGTCCATGAGCTTGTCCATCACCACGAGGCGCGGGCGGTGCATGCGCATCAGCGGGGCGACGAGGATGCGGTCCGCCGTTGCGTAGACGAACGAATTGAACCGACTCAGGGGGCTCTCGAGACGCGTGTGGATGCTCAGCAGCGTGGGGCGTCGGCGCGAGCGGGCCCACCATCCACTCAGCCAGGTGAGATCGAAGAACTGGCCGTGCTGGTGAACCACGTCCGGCGCGAAGTCATCGAGGATGTCGAAGACGCGACGCTTGGCGCGCGGCGATGACGTGAACCCGATGTCGAAGTTTGCGGCGAATCGCGACTTCGGCAGCGTCCACGCCGGGATGCGCACGATCTCGAACCCGTCTCGCTTCTCGTGCGTCGACGCGTTCGCGTAGGTGGCGGTGAGGACGAGAACCTCATGCCCTGCGGCGGCATACTCCCTCGCGAGATGGTCGGCGAGGTGGGAGGACCCTCCCGGACGCGGCGGAAAGAAGTTGTTGACTACGGCAATTCTCATGAACCTGCGGACTGTGCGGGGGGCGGAGGACATTTCATCCTATCCACACGCCTCTGCCCCACCCTGAAGGTCTGCCTCAGCTGACGGTCGTGCCCACCGAGCGGAACCGAGCACCGGCGATGAATCCACGAAGGGCTGCCCGCGTCTTCCGCCCACGATCGCGCTCGCAGAGCAGCATCTTGATCCAGGCCTTCGTCGCGTATGCGGCATCGTCCCAGAACCAACGACCGAAGCCGTACCGGCGGATCATAATCATGCGGTTGCGAGCCATATAGTACTGACGCATGGGCGAGTAGTTCGAGAGGTAGATCCGTCTGCCGAGGAACGTCGACGGCACAGAGTCACCGAACCGATGGTCGAGTACCGTGTCGTACACCTTGACCACGCGGTAGCCCGCTCGGCGCGCTCGCAGGGAGATGTCGTGATCGACGTAGTCGATGAAGAGGCGCTCATCGTGAAGCCCGATCTTCTCCAGCGCCGCGCGTGAGAAGAGCGCACCCGAGGAGATCACGGCGACTTGGTCCTCGACACCCACCCGGTTCTCACCGTCGTACAAGTGCCCGGTCTCCTCGGCGCGAAGCGCCGGACCGGCGATGGCGACGGGAGGGTCGGCAGGCGAGAAGGCGGCGACGAGAGCCTCGAGCATCCCCTCCGCCACTGTGCTGTCCTGGTCGAAGATCCACACGTAGTCGAACCCGGCGCCGAGCGCCTGCCTCATCCCCGCGTTGAATCCTGCGGCGACGCCGACATTCTTCGCCTGGTCCAGAACGGTCAGTGAATCGTCATCGCGCAGCGGTTCGAGGACCTTCGCGCTGTCTTCGTCTCCCGGCGAGTTGTTCACCACGTAGATGTGGTCAGCCTGCGCGGCGAGCTTCGCGAGGTTGTCGCGGATGCTCGACGACGGACGGTAGGCGAGCACGACAGCGGCGACCTTCGGGGCTGACGTCATCGTCCCACCGAGGAGTCCACGGTGATCTTCGCCGCCACCGTGCCCATCGTCGTATCATCTGTCCGAACTCGCAGTGTCGCGCCTCGCATGAGGCCGTGGCTGCTCGGTTCGCTTACCCCGGCGGCGTTCGCATTCACGAAGTAGTCCCCCGGACCGAATCCGGCGTCGGCAACGCGGAGATCCACGACGGTCTTGCCCGCGATCGGATCGAGCACGACGCCGAGCACCTCGGTGTTCGAGGCCATCACCATCTGCCCTAATGGGGTGTCCATGCTGAAGCCGATCTCCCATCGCTCGATCGGCCGCAGCGTGTCGACATGTACACGGACCGTGAAGGGATCTCCCGTCTGGAGCTCCTTGATCGACTCGCCGTCGTCACCGACCAGCTCGATGCGCTTCACCTGAATCGGATGGATGGTCTCCTCCGGCGGGGCCTCTCCGACCTCGCGATCGGCCAGTACATCCCGCAGACCGTCGACAGCACGATTGATGTCGCCGTCGAACACGAGCTTCCCGTGGTGGAGCAGGATGCCTCGGTCGCAGAGCTCCTGAACCTGCTGTGCCGAGTGGCTGACGAGGATGATCGTCCTCCCCTCCTCGCGGAACTGGTGGATGCGATCCATGCACTTGCGCTGGAACGCCTCATCACCCACGGCGAGAACTTCATCGACCAGCAGCACGTCCGGATCGGTGTGCACGGCGACAGCGAAAGCCAGTCGCACATACATGCCGGACGAGTAGAACTTCACGGCGGTCTCGATGAACTCGCCGATTCCACTGAACTCGAGGATGTCGTCGAATCGTTCGTCGATCTGAGCGCGACTGAGCCCGAGGATCGCCGCATTGAGGTACACGTTCTCCCTGCCGGAGAGATCGGGGTGGAATCCTGCACCCAGCTCGAGAAGCGCGGCCATGCGCCCCCGTGCCTCCACAGTCCCGGTGGTCGGAGCCACGATGCCCCCGATGAGCTTCAGGAGGGTGCTCTTTCCCGAGCCGTTCTGGCCCAGCAGTCCGACGGTCGTGCCCGCCTTGATGTCGAGCGAGATCTCGTCGACAGCGGTGAACTCCTCCCGGAAGGCTTTGCCGTGCCGTCCGAAGTGGACGATGCGGTCCTTGAGGTTGTTGTCCTTGCGCACGCGGAACTTCTTGCTCACGCCCCTGAGACGGATGATGTCCGGGCGGGATGAAAGGTCGCTGTTATCGATCATGGCCTACAGCTCCTGCGCGAAGTTGCCCTGCATGCGCGTGAAGACGCGATGCGAGATCCAAAGGAACACGAGCCCGATGACACTCATGATCGCCATCCTCAGCCCGAGGTTCGGGGGGTAGTCGGCGATGGTGCCGGAGCCCCAGAACGCCCGGTGGAATCCGAAGACCCCCACGGTGAGCGGGTTCGCCAGGTACACCTCGAGGAGCCACGTCGGAAGGTCGTACTGCGCGACGACCGTCTTGACCATGGTCCACGAGTAGACGATCGGGGATGCCCACATCGCGAGCATCATGACGACTTCGGTGAGGTACTGGATGTCCCGCAGGTAGACGTTGAGCGCAGCCAGCAGGAGCCCGGTCGCGATTCCCCAGAGCAGCACCATGCCGAGAGAGGGGAAGAACCACAGCATGTGCACCGGCTCGGGAAGTCCGTTCAGCAGCAGCGCGGCGACCAGCAGCACCCCGAGCTGGACGAGGAACATGAAGCTGGCAGCGCCGATGCTCCCGAGCGGGAAGATCTCACGCGGAAGGTAGATCTTCTTCACGAGCCCGGCGTTGGAGATGATCGACCCCGTCGAGCCGAAGATCACGTCGGCGAAGAACGTGTAGAGCGTGAAGCCGGCGAAGAGGTAGATCGCGAAGTTGTCGATCCCCCGTGACGCCCCGAGGATCTGTCCGAGAACGATGAAGTAGACCAGAAACTGAACCAGCGGGCGGATCACGGTCCACAAGAACCCGAGGAAGCTGTCGCGATAGCGCGCCTGAAGGTCGCGACGGATCAGCAGCATCAGAAGTTCGCGCCGTCGGTACAGTTCGCCGACCTTGCCGCCACGACCGCCGTCGCGGAGTCCGCGCGCGTCGATCGTGGTGAACGGCTCGGCGGCGAGCCGAGTAAATCTGTCCACGGGGGTTTCCTTTTCGGGTATTCGGGTCGTCCCTGAGCCTATCCTCAGCAGAACCTATGCCTCGGCGGGGCGCGCCTCAGCGACGCCCGGGAAGCCGCCGACGGATGCCGCCGACGATGCGCTCGCGCGCAGTACGGATCCGTGCTCCGGCGCCGGGGTGATTGCGACGCATGTACATCCGCGCGAAGTCGCGCAGCTTCCCCTCCCCCACGTGTCCGATACCGCGCAGGAAAGCGATCTGCTCGTACGTGCGTCCGGGAACGGTCGAGGACATCTCGTCGAAGTTGAAGTCGAGCGTCGTGTAGCTCACGGCGAAGTACTCGGCATTCGAGATCGTGCGCGTGTGGAAACCGAGCTCCGCAGCCGCATAGCTCGGCACGCGCTCCAGGACGTGAGCCAGGCCGCCGTCTTGGTAGGCCTCAGCGCCTCCGAAGTCGGAGTAGTCCCACGGCTGCTCTACCAGAAGACGAAGCGCCTCCGGCCGAGCAATGAACATCGAACCGTACGGCGCGAGCGGAGAGATGTCGTCGAGAGGCACCATGATCCCCATCCGGGCAGCAAGCTTCTCGAATCCTGGCTTGTTCGCCCACCATGCGCGCCCCATCGTCGGATAGCCGATGTGCACCATGGGCGGATAGACGATCCCGAGTCCCGGCTCGTGCTGGAACAGAGCGAGCACGTTCGCGGCGTATCCGGGACTCGCGAGCAGATTCGTGAACTGCTGCTCCTTGAAGGCGCGCCCCACGTTGAAACCATCCTGCGGGGTCTTCTTCGAGTGAAGCTTGACGACGAGATCGTAGCCGCCGTCGAGGAGCACGTCCTTGCACCCGACGAGGAAGGCGCTCTGATCGCGACCGTCGTTCGAAGCGACCACGCGCACGTCGACCGCGCGACCATCCCGCGGCCGCGCATCGATGATCTCGCGGATCTCCGCAGCACGCTTCTCGTCCTGGGTGGTGATGACGAGGTCGTAGGCGGTGGGGAGCATGTCGACGCGGTCGAGCATCTCATCCGTCATGTCGACGTAGAAGATGTGGAGGATGGCGACGACCCGCGGGGCACGCGAAGGGTCGAACCCCTGGTCGACGTCGCCCAGGACATCATTCAGCCCGAGATCGACGTTGAGATCCTTCGGCGGCACATTCCGGGCAAGGTTCGAGAACATGTACTCGACGGGATATCCGTGCGATGCCATGTCTTCGGCGATCCACCTGCCGATCACGCCGTGACGGTCGAGATACGGCGGCCAGTGGAAGAACGGTCGACGCTTGACGAGCGGGCATCCGTCGGCGATGAGCAGATCGGCATTGAAGAGCGCTGGATGATCCGTCGGATAATTCTCGGCAGCAAATGCCGCCGCAGAGACGAACCCCGCGTCGTGGAACCGTTGCGTGAATGTCACCTCGTGGCTGAGGACTGCCGCATAGTAGTCATCCATCGCGGGCAGATCGCGCCAATAGTCGCGCCAGGCGTCGGACGTGAACATGCGCTTACGCACCGCGATCCAGAACGACTGCAGGTGGTCGGGCACTCGCCCCTCGCCCGTCGCCGGATTCTTCATTCGGACGTTGTCCGTCATACCCCAGAAGTCCAGCTCCTGCGACGCCATCCTGGCCAGCACCGGCCCGTACGGTCGCACCGGCCCGAACCAGGTGTCATTGGTGAGCACGACCTCGTCGAACTTCTCGATGCCGTCGCCCAGGTGATCGATACCGGCCTTGTGGCCCCAGATATCGAATCCCTCGTTCGGACGCACGAGGATGTCGTCCGCGACACCCTCGAGACGCTCGCGTCCCTCCGGACTCAGGGCGCCGTTGACGACGGCGAGGATGTGGTCCGCGTCTGCGCGCATCTGCTCCAACGCGTAGAGCACATAGTCCTCGACCGCGCCGCGGCGGTCGAACACGACGTAGATGACCGCGCGTCTGCTCTCCGACGTCAGTCGCGATGGCTGATCGTTGACTGTCACAGCAGCTCCCCCTCGATCGGACGCCCTCGTCGCAGCACCTTGCGGAGCGTATGCATCCCGATGCGGGCGACCGCGACGAACGGGCGCATGATCGGCGCGAGACGCGCGGAGGTCGTCGGATGGTTCAGACGCATGTACATGCGGGTCATCGCGACGATTCCGCCGGCACCGGCCCATCCCGCGCGATGCAGCCACTGGATCTGCTCCAGTGGATAGCCCGGAGGCGTGATCGAGAGCTGGTCGAGCTTGTACGCAAGATTCGCGTAGGCGATCCCCGCGTGCTCCTGGTTGAGCACGGTACGGCAGTGGTAACCGAGCTCGCCGAGCGCGAGCGGCAGAAGACGCTCCTGTACGCGGGCGAGGTCGGCCCCGTCGCGCTTCGCGGCGACATAGTCTTCATAACGGAGCTGGTCATCCAGCAGCAGGCGGAGAGCCTCCGGACGCCCGACCCACATGCCGCCCATCGGGGCCAGAGGCGAGGCGCCGTCGAACGGCACGTTGATGCCGAGACGTTCGCTGATCTCGAGCGCCGGCTCCCGATACTGCGACCATCCTCGTCCAGCGAGCGCGTATCCGATGTGCATCATCGGCGGGAAGACCGCCCCGAGGCCCGGCTCACGCTCGAACAGGGCGAGAAGGTTCGAGAATTGCCCCGGAGTCGAGATGAGGTTCTCGAGCTGGTAGCGACGGAAGTACCGTGCGATGTTCGCCCCCCGCTTCCGCGGTGCGCGGGAGTGGATCTTCACGACGAGGTCGTACCGGTCGGACACGAGGATGTCACGACACCCGACGAAGAACGCGCTCATGTCTCGCCCGTGCTTCGACGGCAGGACACGGATGTCGACGCTCGTCGCCTTCGTGAGTCGCCGATCGTCGATCGCCGTCCGGATACGGTTCGCACTGTCGTCTTCGAGTGTCGTGACCACCAGGTCGAAACCGACGGGGACCTGCTCGAGCCGGTTGAGGATATGGTCGATCGTCCGCGGATCCGCGCAGTGAGCGAGGACCGCGATGCGTCTGCTCGGTGCCGGGGCATGGGCACTCTCGTCGAGCACTTCGAGCATTCCCGCATCGGTGTTCAGCGTCTTCGGCTGCACGTTCTTCGCGAGGTTGCTCCACATCAGCTCGATCGGATACCCGTAACCGGCGATCGCCGCAGCCGTCCGCCGTCCGATGACCGCGTGCCGGTCGAGGAAGGGCGGATAGTGGAAGAAGGGGCGACGCTTGACCAAGGGGCAGCCATCGGCAAGAAGGAGATCGGCGTTGAAAAGCGAGGGGTGCTCTGTCGGATAGTCGTGCGACGCGAAGGCGACCGAGGCAGAATAGCCGCGCTCTTGAAAATGCTTCGTGAACTGCGTCTCGTGCTTGAGGACCGCATCGAAGTAGGACGGCATCTCCGGCAGATCCCGCCAGTACTCCTGCCAGTCAGGCGACAGGAACATCTCCTTGCGGACAGCGATCCAGAAGGACTGGAGGTGATAGGGAAGCTCGCCCTCGTTCGTGAACTTGTTGAGCGGCTCCCACTCGTGATCGGTCATGCCCCAGAAATGCACCTCACGAGCATTCATCCGCTCGAAGACTGGACCATACGGACGAACCGGGCCGAACCAGGTGTCGTTCGTCAGCAGCACCTCGTCGAATTCGGCGATTCGATCGCCGATGTGCGCCAGTCCTTCCTTGTGCGCCCAGATGTCGAAGCCGACGTTGGTGCGCACCAGAATGTCGTCGGTCACGCCCTCGAGCACCGCTCGACCGGCATCGTCCAGAGGGCCGTTCACCACCGCGAGAATATGCGCGGCGTCGCCGCGCATCCCCTCCAACGCGAAACGGACGAACTCCTCGACAGTGCCGCGACGGTCGTAGACGACGTAGATGACCAGCCGCTTCCCGCCTTCAGGAAACGTCGCTGACTTCTGCCCCGGCGTCGACATCTGATCCCTCCAGACCCTCGGTGGGAGGGCACAACTCTGACCGCGCCGAGCGCGGATTGTCACTGAACTCGGATGAGCCTAGTCAGCGTCCCTGTGCGAGCGCCTTGAGGAGGTACTCGCCGTAGCCGCTCTTGCGCAACGGCTCCGCGCGCTCTCGCAGCTCGTCGTCCGTGAGGAACCCCATCCGCCACGCGACCTCCTCCGGGCAACCGATCGAGAGTCCCTGCCGCTTCTCGACGGTGCGGATGAAGTCGGTCGCCTCGGCGAGCGAGTCGAAGGTCCCCGTATCGAGCCATGCGGTGCCACGAGTGAGCAGCTGCACTTTCAGCTTTCCCCTGTCGAGGTACTCGCGATTGATGTCGGTGATCTCGAGTTCTCCACGAGGGGAGGGCTTGAGTGCCTTCGCGATCTCGATCACGTCGTTGTCATAGAAGTAGAGCCCGGGAACGGCGTAGTTGCTCTTCGGGTTGGCGGGCTTCTCCTCGAGGGAGACGACCTTGCCTTCACGGTCGAACTCCACCACCCCGTATGCCGCGGCGTCGTCGACCCAGTAGCCGAAGACGACGCCACCGTCGAGCTGAGTGTACTGGCGGAGCTGCGTGCCCATGCCCTGGCCGTAGAAGATGTTGTCGCCGAGGACGAGGGCGACCGACTCGTCGCCGATGTGCTCCTCCCCCAGGATGAACGCCTGGGCGAGGCCATCCGGGGAGGGCTGGGTCTTGTAGGTGATGGAGACACCGAACTTCGAGCCGTCCCCGAGCAGACGCTGGAAGGACTCGGCATCGTGGGGCGTCGTGATCATCAAGATGTCGCGGATGCCGGCGAGGATCAGCGTCGACAGTGGGTAGTAGATCATCGGCTTGTCGTACACCGGGACCAGCTGCTTGGAGACGCCGAGGGTGATCGGGTGCAACCGGGAGCCTGTGCCGCCGGCGAGAATGATGCCACGCATGTTCACTAGTCTCCCTGATCGCGCTCGCCTGAACAAACGCCCCGAATCGTGCAGAGCCCACCGGGTACGCTGGTCGTCATGCAGAGACTGCTCGTCACCGGCGGCGCCGGCTTCATCGGTTCCAACTTCGTGCACCACGTCATCGAGAAGACCGATGCTCATGTCACCGTGCTCGACAAGCTCACCTACGCGGGCAATCGGGCCTCGCTCGAGGGCCTCCCCGCAGATCGTCTCCGGTTCGTGGAAGGCGACATCGCGGACGCCGAGCTCGTCGACGGCCTCTTCTCCGAGGCGGACGCCGTCGTGCACTACGCGGCGGAGTCGCACAACGACAACTCGTTGCATGACCCGCGCCCGTTCCTCGACACGAACATCATCGGCACCTACACCCTCCTGGAGGCAGCGCGCCGCCATGACCGCCGCTTCCACCACATCTCCACCGACGAGGTCTACGGCGATCTCGAACTCGACGATCCCGAGAGGTTCACCGAGCAGACCCCGTACAACCCCTCCTCGCCGTACTCCTCCACCAAGGCAGGCAGCGATCTGCTCGTACGGGCCTGGGTGCGCTCCTTCGGCGTGCGCGCCACGATCTCGAACTGCTCGAACAACTACGGCCCTTACCAGCACGTCGAGAAGTTCATCCCTCGCCAGATCACGAACGTGCTGCGCGGCATCCGTCCGAAGCTCTACGGCGCCGGACAGAACGTGCGCGACTGGATCCACGCCGACGACCACTCGTCAGCAGTTCTCACGATCCTCGACGAGGGCGAGATCGGTGAGACCTACCTGATCGGCGCCGATGGCGAGAAGGACAACAAATCGGTCGTGGAGCTCATCCTCACCGAGATGGGTCAGCCTGCGGACGCATACGACCACGTCACCGATCGTGTGGGCCACGATCTGAGGTACGCGATCGACTCGACCAAGCTCCGCAACGAGCTCGGATGGACGCCCACATACGGGGACTTCGAATCCGGCCTCGCCTCGACGATCGCGTGGTACCGCGACAACGAAGCATGGTGGGCTCCCTCCAAGGACGCGACCGAGACGTTCTACGCCTCAAAGGGACAGTGATGACGGAGTTCGGAAAGTCGCTGACAGTGTCGGAGACGGGCATCCCCGGACTGCTCATCGCAGATCTCCCCGTCCACGGGGATTCCCGCGGCTGGTTCAAGGAGAACTGGCAGCGCGAGAAGATGATCGCCGCAGGTCTTCCCGACTTCGGACCGGTGCAGAACAACATCTCCTTCAACGACGAGATCGGAACCACGCGTGGCATCCACGCGGAGCCGTGGGACAAGTGGGTGTCGGTGGCGACCGGGCGCATCTTCGGTGCGTGGGTCGACCTCCGCGAAGGACCGACTTTCGGCACGGTGTTCACCGCTGAGATCGATCCGTCACGCGCGATCTTCGTTCCGCGCGGAGTAGGGAACTCGTATCAGACGCTCGAGCCGGACACGGCGTATGTCTACCTCGTCAACGACCACTGGTCCGCGGATGCGGAGTACTCGTTCCTGAATCTCGCTGATGAGACCGCCGCTGTCCAGTGGCCCATACCGCTGACCGAGGTCGAGATCTCGGCCAAGGATCTCGCGCATCCGCGCCTCGCGGACGTAGCCCCGATCACCGCGAAGAAGACGCTCGTGATCGGCGCCAACGGTCAGCTCGGTCGCGCCTTGCGAGCCTGCCTCGGGGATGCCGCGGAGTACGAGTATGTGGGACGCGAGGAGTTCGACCTCGCCGATCCTTCCTTCGTCAGCTCCCGTCGCTGGCGCGACTACGCGACCATCATCAATGCGGCCGCTTACACGGCAGTCGACCTCGCGGAGACTCCGGAAGGTCGGGCCGATGCCTGGGCGGCGAACGTCAGCGGTGTCACGGAACTCGCGAGAATCGCCACACAGAACGGCATAACGCTCGTGCATGTGTCCAGCGACTACGTCTTCGACGGTTCCCAGGATGGGGCGTACACCGAGGAGGACTCCTTCTGCCCCCTCGGCGTCTACGGGCAGACGAAGGCGGCCGGAGACGCGATCGTCAGCACCGTCCCGCGTCACTACATCGTGAGAACCTCATGGGTGATCGGCGAAGGAAAGAACTTCGTACGTACGATGGCGTCGCTGGCTGAGCGCGGGATCGACCCCAAAGTCGTCGACGATCAGGTGGGTCGCCTCACATTCACCGCTGATATCGTCGGTGGCATCCTGCATCTGCTGCGCACGGGTGCATCCTTCGGCACATACAACCTCTCGGGTTCCGGCGCCGCTGCTTCCTGGAAGCAGGTCGCCGCTGAGGTGTTCAGTCTGACCGGGCACGACCCGGCGCGAGTGTCGGGGGTCTCGACGGAGGAGTACTTCCGCTCGGCGACCACGCCGGTCGCCCCCCGACCGGCCAACAGCACCCTGAGCCTCGAGAAGCTGAAGAGCGCCGGATTCACTCCCGCAGACTTCCACGAGTCGCTCTCCGCGTACTTGGAGAAGCCGTAGGTCCTCAACCGGGTGCAGACC
>JBOGEI010000077.1:0-17244 GCA_050701935.1 Microbacterium sp. | reverse complement strand
GCCGCCGCCAGCTCCTCGCCGAAGACGACCATCAGCGCGTCGAGGAGCTGCGAGGGCTTGATCGGCTTCGTGAGATACGCGGCGAACTCCACGGCGGTCTTCTCGCTGCGACCCAGCGAGGTCAGCATCACGAGCGGGAGCGACTGCACGTCGCGATGCCGCCGGATCTCGCCGGCGAGCGTGAGGCCGTCCATGTCCGGCATCTGCATGTCGAGGATGGCGACGTCGAACGGGTCGCCGCGGCGGACCCATTCGAGCGCCACGGCCGGCGACTCGGTCTCGACCGGGAGCATGCCCCAGGATTCGGTCTGCCGGACCAGGATGTGCCGGTTCGTCGCGTTGTCGTCGACGACGAGCACCCGCATGCCGGCGAGCTGCGCCGGACTCGCGTGCTCGAATGCCTTCGCCGGCGCCGCGGCGGATTCGGCCTCGATCGTGAAGTGGAAGGTCGACCCGGCGCCCGCCTCGCTCTCGACCCACATCGTCCCGCCCAAGAGGTCGGCCAGCCGCCTGCTGATCGCCAGCCCGAGCCCGGTCCCTCCGTACCGGCGCGTCGTGGACGGATCGAGCTGGCTGAAGGACTCGAACAGCCGGTCGATCCGATCCTCCGGGATCCCGATGCCGGTGTCGCGGACGGCGAAGTGGACGCGGTGCCGATCGCCCGAGTCGAGTCGCTCGGCCGTCACCGTGACCACGACCTCGCCCCGCTCGGTGAACTTCACCGCGTTGTTGAGCAGGTTGATCAGGACCTGCCGAAGGCGGGTCACGTCGCCGACGAGGGCGCCGGGCGCGTCCGGATCCAGGTCGTAGGCGATGTCGAGGCCCTTCCTCAGCGCGCCCGCGGCCACGAGCTCGAGCGCGGACTCCACACATTCGCGGAGGTCGAACGGGGCGCGGTCCAGGTCCAGGCGGCCGGCCTCGATCTTCGAGAAGTCGAGGATGTCGTTGATGACGCCGAGCAGCGCGTCGCCGCTGTTGCGCGTGACCTCCGCGTAGTTGCGCTGCTCCGGCGTGAGCTCCGTGTCGAGGAGCAGCCCGGTCATGCCGAGGACGGCGTTGAGCGGCGTGCGGATCTCGTGGCTCATCGTTGCCAGGAACGCGCTCTTGGCCTCCGTCGCGGCCTCCGCCTCCCGGCGCGCCTGCTGGAGCTCGCGGATGTCGTGGTAGAGCGAGTACAACCCCACCACCTCGCCCCCCAGGACGACGGAGGCGGCCGACACGTCCACGTCGATCAGGGTTCCATCCTTGTGCGAACGTCGCGTGATGAAGGCGAAGACGGCATCCCCTTCGATGCCCATCGCCGTCGCGGCCTCGGCCTCCGCGCGGATCTCGTCGTTCGCCGCCACGAGATCGTCGATGTTGCTGCCGATGGCCTCCTCCGCCGTGTAGCCGAAGAGTCGTTCGGCGGCCGGGTTCCACGAGGTCACGGTTCCGTCGGGGTTCATCAGCGCGATCGCGACCGGGCTGACCTCGACCAACGCCTCGTAGTAGCGCTTCTGCCGCTGAAGCTCCGTAACGTCGTGGTAGATGACCACGTACCCGACGCGCTCCTCGCTGACGACGACGGGCTCCGAGAACATCTGGACGTCGACCAACGAACCGTCCTTGCGAGTCCGTCTCGCCGAGACCTGGATCCGCTCCCCTCGACCCGCGCGCGCGCTGTACTCGAGCGCCTCGTCGTGCAGCTGGGGATCGGTGGCCACGAGATCGTCCAGGTGGACGCCGATCGCTTCGTCGGAGGCATACCCGAACAGCCGCATGGCACCGGGGTTCCACGAGACGATCCGCGACTCGAGATCCGTGACGATGATCGCCGCCGGGCTGAGGTCGAGCAGCGACTGGAAGTAGCGCTTCTGTTCCTGGAGCTCGCCGATGTCGTGGTAGATGATCAGGAACCCGGTCTGGTCCGAGCCGGCCATGACGGGCACGATGAGGACGTCGACGTCCACCAGCGAGCCGTCCTTCCGCGTCCGCTGGGTGACGCCCTGGATGTGTTCACCTCGCGCGGCGGCCGCTGTGTAGGCGTTTGCCTGTTCGTGGAGGTCGGGTCGCGTCGCGACGAGATCGTCGGTCTTGCGCCCCACGGCCTCGTCGGTCGTGTACCCGAAGAGCCGCTCCGCCGCGGGATTCCAAGAGACGATCCTCGAGTCGAGATCCGTGATAACGATGGCCGCCGGGCTGATCTCGAGGAGCGACTCGAAGTAGCGCTTCTGCTCCTGGAGCTCGGTGACGTCATGGTAGAAGGCGTGCTTCGCCACGAACTCCCCGCCGACCCTGACCGGCCCACCCACGACGTCGACGTCGACCAACGTCCCGTCCTTCCGGGTTCGCTGGGTGACGATGCGCACCGTGCGACCCCCGCTCGATCGGCGGTTGATCTCCTCTCCTTCGGCGCGCAGGTCCTCCCGCGCCGCCACGAGGTCGTCGATGTTCCGGCCGAGCACCTCGTCCGTCGTGTAGCCGAACAGCTGCTCGGCCGCGGGGTTCCACGACGTCACGGTGTCGTTCATGTCCATGGTGACGATCGCCTCGGGGCTCATCTCCTGCAGGGCCTCGAAGAACCGCCGCTCCCGGTTCACCTCGGTGACGTCGTGGTAGATCGCGAAGGTCCCGAGGTGTTCGCCGTCCGCGACCATCGGCGCCGCGAGCAGCTCCACGTCGACGATGCCCCCGTCCTTGCGGGTTCGTCGAGTGATCGTGCGGATGTGCTCGCTGGCCGCCACCCGTCGACGGAACGTGTCCGCTTCCGCGTGGAGCGTCTCCGTCGCCGCCACGAGATCGTCCAGGTCGCGCCCGGCCGCCTCCTTCGCCGAATACCCGAAGAGCCGCTCGGCGGCCGGGTTCCACGACGCGATCCGATTGTCGAGGTCGGTGATGACGATGGCCGTCGGGCTGATCTCGAGCACGGGCCGGAAACGCTTCGCCTGCCGGCGAAGCTCCTTGTCGACCGATCGGCCCGTGGTCTTGGACTTGTGCTTGGGCGGCACGCTCCGACCCTCCCCGCGCGCATTCTCGATGTCCGAGAGCGGACTTGTCCAGACGCGCGATACTCGTGGTGTGCCGGGGAGGGAGCGCTGGACCTGCCCGAAATGCGGCCGACGGTTCGTCGGCAGGAACATGTGGCACGCGTGCGGGGACTACTCCGTCGAGGGTTCCTCGATGGCAAAGGGGAGCGCGCCCGGGAGCTGTTCGACGGCTTCGAGCGCCTCATCGCGGCGTGCGGTCCGTACGAGGTCGCGCCGGCGAAGACTCGCGTCGCGTTCATGGGGCGCGTCCGATTCGCCGGCGTGAACGCGATCAGCGACCGCGGGATGACGATCGCATTCGCGCTCCCTCGGCCGATGCCACACCGCCGGATCCGGAAGGTGGAGCACATCGCCCGCGGCTGGTACGGGCACTGGATGCGCATCACCGACCTCGCCGAGCTCGACGACGAGCTGCTCGGCTGGCTCCGCGAGTCGTACCGCCAGATGGGGATGCAGGAGCGGTTGGCGTCGACCTGACGGTGCTGCCGGCGCTTCAGCGAGCCCGGTGCGCGACGGCCAGCATCACGGGCTCGGAAACTCCCTTCAGCGAGACGGGATTCAGCGTCTCGAACCGGGCCATCGCGGGTCCGAAGCCTCCACGACCTCGGGGGTCGGGAGGACCTGTCGCGGCGCGGCCCGGTCCATGACCCGGGCGGCGACGATCACGGTCCGGCCGAAGGCGTCCCCCTCGCTGAAGACGATCGGCCCCGCCGCGATGTCGAGCCGGGCGGGCGGAAGACCGGACTGGTCGATGCGCTCGACGAGGTCGAGTCCGGAGAGCACGGCCGAACCGGCCTGTGGGAACCAGAACATCGCGCCATCGCCCATGAGCTTCAACACCTGCCCCCCGTGCAGGTGGGCAATCTCTTGCACGCGGGGCATCGATCTACCTGCGAAAACGCGACCGCTCCTCGAAACTCCTCGAAAACTCCTCGATTCCTCCCGGGGGCACCAATCCATGTCGTGCTCCGGTTGTGAAGGTTCGGCTCGTCTGTCCCACCTTGGCTCCAGCACCCCTCTCCCGTTCTGCGACCCGGCTCCGGCTCCTTGGCGACAGTGGCTCCGGCACCTATGTCCCACACGTTCCACGTCCCCACCGCGCGTGATCTTCACTTGGCCCCAACTGGGCCAAGGGGGATCTGGGCATGCTGCAGGAGCTGTCCGTGGTTGAGCAGCGCTACCTGGCGCAGGGGGGCAGCATCCCCGAGCTATCGGAGCGATCCTCGACCGTGCCGGCGGACCACTCGCATGGCGGCCAGGTGTATGGTCACGGTCGAAGGAGCGCAGGTGGCCGCACGACGCGTACTGCTCGTCCCGGCGGGCGTCGACCCCAGCCGGGTTCGCGTCCTTGCTGAGTACCTGGCCGCGGACGGTATTGACGTGGTCCTCCCATCACGAAATGGATTCCCGACGTTCGAGGACAGCTCCGAAGCGGGCGCCATCATATTGGCCTTCGGTCGGGAGGGGCCTCCTCGAGAACTGCGATACCCGCTCGATGTGGACGACCGCCTCGGGAGACTCCTGACCGTTCGACTCGACGCAGCGGCGGGAACCCCGCGGGCTGAGCCATCGCCCGGCACCATCGATCTGACGGATTGGCCTGGGGGAGACAGCTCGGAGCTGGAGCGACTCCTCACCTACCTTCGAGCCCTCCTCGAGCACGACCGCACATACCCGCTGGGGACCTCGACCTTGGAGGATCCCTGGGTAATGACCGCAGCCACGCAGGGAATCTCGGGGCTCGCCAGATTGACGGACCAGGTGCAAGAGCTGGTGGAGGTTCTGGCCGATGACGCCGTCCATTCGCGACAGCTGCGCAAAGCGCTGAGCGAGGTCGGGGCAACGTACCGGATCGTCGAGACGGCTCTCGAGCGCTTCGTGGCGGCGGGACTGGACCCGAAACGAGTGCAAGGCGATACCTTCGCGCGCCTCGAACGTGGCCTTCTAACGCAAGCCATCGTCAACGGGCGAGGGCATTGTGGGCGTATCGCTACGCAGTACTCGAAGGTGGGTGGTGTCCGGGACGCCGTCAAGGACCGGATTGAGCCGGAGCTGCTGACCAGCATGGACGAGACGTTCGAGCAGCTCGGCACTGCCGATGGCGACCTCTTCGCCGCGATGGACGCCCTCGGCGAGGCGTTGACCGGCGAGTCGCAGGTGATCGTCCGCCACCTCACCACTGGACGTGAGGACCTGGCCCGGGAGCGAATCGTGGCCGCGCGCGACAAGCTATTACCTCTGGAGGATGAACTGACCAAGTCGCTCGGCGCGTTCCAGGCGATCGAGGGAGCGCTTGGCTTCGCCGAGCCGATCCCAGAAGAAGGAGGTGGCGTATCCGTGTCGATCAGCACCATCAACATCGGAGGCGACGTCATCAACTCCAATGTCGTCGCCGCCGACGTGATCAAGAACTCTTCGTTGACCGTGACCTCAGCACCCGTCAATGAGGAACTGAAGACGATGCTGACGGAGCTCCACAAAGCGGTGGCAGCTCTCACGGCTGAGCTCCCCGATGACGAGGCCGAACGCGCCGCTCAGGATCTGAAAGAGCTGACTGACGAGGCGACCAAGCCCACCCCACGGCCAGCATTCTGGAAACGGGCCGCTGAAGGCCTGATGGAGGCGGCCAAGAAGGTTGTCGAGGTCGGCACGCCCGTTGTTGCGCTCGTCACAAAGGTGGTGCAGCTCCTCTAGCTCACTCAGCCTGCCGGCTCGGTCCTCGCCGAGCGCGAGCACTGGACGTCGCCTCCTGGCGGTCTCGGGAAATGCTGTTCACCGCTGGTGCCGGCACGTGGTTACTCAGACTGATAGCCGCTGAGATCTTGCGCAAAGGATACGCGTGCGTCGAGGGAAGGACCTGCGACGGCTGAGCGGCGGGCCTCAGGCGGCGATCGGGACGACGCCAACCTGCCCACGCTCTAGACGTCGACGACGGGATTCGGGAAGACGGTATGCGCACGACCGAGACGTCGTACATCGAGACGTGAAGCCTTCGAATGTGCTGATGACGTTGGAGGATCACGTCAAGCTGGCGGATCTCGGAATCGCGAAGCTTCTGTCCGGCGAGACGTTGACGACGACGACGGGCGTTCTCGGCAGCGCCCACTACGTCGCACACGAGCAGGCGCGGGGCGGACCGGTCGACGGGCGCGCCGACCTGTACTCGCTGGGGTGCGTGTTGTTCGAGATGCTCGTGGGGCAGCCGCCGTTCCAGGGCGATGTCGCGGCCCTGGCCTACGCGCGCGTTCACACCCCGTCGCCCCGTGCCCGCTCGCTCAACCCGGGGGTGCCGAGTCCCTCGATGCGCTCGTTAGCTGTTCCTGGTCGTTCCCCTCCTGCTCTCGGGAGACCCAGGGGAAAAGGACCCGGGGAGAGCGTCCGACTCGCCGACGCCGAGCACACGCCCGACGACCACGGCTCCCGAGCCGCCGACGGCTCAGGAAGCGGCCCAGCGCGTCTTCGACATCGTCATCGCGGGCATCGCGGCCGGCGAGGTGACCGGCCCGATCACGGGGGAGATACAGCACAAGGTCGACGAGGCCTTCCGGGAGATCGAGGAGCACCAGGATCTGGAGAAGGCGCTCGACAAGATCGCGGAGCTCCAACGGAAGGTGACCGAGGCGCTCGAGAAGGGGGAGATCAGCTCTGGGGCCCGTGCGCGCGCGATCAACGACGCGCTCGATGAGCTCGCCGCCGCGCTCGAGTCGGAGGTGTAGGGGGAAGGCGAGGTGATGTGCGGGGATCCTCACATCGGATCGATTCGTGGAATGCGGAAAAAGGCGGACGCGCTTCGAGTGCAGCGCCAGGCAATGCTCGATCAGGGGGTACGAGTACGAGTACCGAGCGATCGCGATTCGCCAGAGATCATCGGCGACAAGATGGATGTTGGCGAATTGGATCAGACATTGAACCAGTGGGCGGCACCGGCGGTACCCCCGTCTACCAGGAGAGCGACGCCGCAGGGAGCACGCCGCCTCGCAGCTGATTAAGCTCCGGAGGATGGAGCTACGGGTCGCATGGATGCAACCGATACCGCTGACCAAGTCCAAGAGACGGGACCGCATCTACGACACAGACCTCGACCGCATCCCCAACGTCGCCGGTGTCTACGTCCTCGGTCGGGTGTGGGGGACGAGCTTCGAGGCGCTGTACGTGGGGAAGGCTGACAACCTCAAGCGTCGAGTCGATCAACACCTCAACAACCTCAGACTCATGCGGCACCTCGAAGACGCACAGAAAGGGAGTCGAGTCGTGATGATCGGGACCTTCATGGCGAAGCAGAACCAGCCCGCGAATGTCTGCCTACCCCTCATCGAGAAGGCGCTCATCCGCCACTTCCTTGCCGAGGGTCACGACCTTGTGAACGCGCAAGGCACCCGACGCCGGCAGCACGAGATCGTCTCCTTGCATCGGCCGATGCGGTTCGTCCCCTCCACGATAGGCCTGGAGAAGAGCGGGACGATGCCGCGACGCGGGACCGTCGATGGGAGAGGGGGATCGTCGGGCCGCCGAGCTGGTCGCGCTCGCTAGACACCGCCGTAGACATCCGGGGCGCGCTTCTCCCATCCGTTCAGGCGGTCCGCCGCCCGCGGGCGAGCTCCTTCTCGGTCACGGATCCCCCTTCCCCTCGGAGGACCCGACGTGTACACGATGTCCGTCAGTTCCAGACCCCTTGTGATGTCGCGGGACATCGTGGAGATAGGTGTTAGTCGACTGGTGGATCGGACCGGCCTCCTGGAGCCAGTTCTCCCTGACATGAGGCAACACCAAAGTCATCTCGTATAGGGGGAACCACGAGACCGTCGACTGGGCGGGTACCAAGAGATTCTCGTCGTCTTGCGCTCATCCGCATCCCAACGGTTGCTGCGAGCGGAACTCCGCCAATGGGACATATCCATCCACTGTCAGCACTTCGTTGGCCCGAAGGCTGCTCGCCTCGAACGTCTCGCTGAGCCGCTGAGTGAGCGTCGTATCGACGAGCACGACAAGGCCCGAGTCGCCCGGCAGCAGGCCAGAGAACTCCTCGCTCTCCACAAATCCCGGTGGGGGCACACCCATCGTCATGTCGGTGTGCCGCGTACCTTGAGTTCCTGCCGCCGCCCAGAGAACCCGATCATCTGAATCGCCAACCACGTTGCCCTCCACCGCATAGACTGTGATGGCGACGATTCGTTCGTCGGGGCATAGTTCGCCGCTTAAGATGCGCACCGACTCACCGCCGTCGTAGACCCCAACACTGTACGGCTGTCCAGGATCACAACTCGTCAGCAACACAGGACCAAGAATCAAAACAGTCTTGAGTCTCCAGGCCGCCGCGAGTGTCATGACACGCATTCGTCGTAGCCGCCAGCCTCGAATCTAGCAGATCCCTCAAACACATTCCAGCATGACCCCTGCCCAGCAGCCTGAGATATCCCTTCGTTCAGTCCGTAGAGCCCGGGCAAGCCGGGTCCGAAGATCGCCCACTGATTCACATGTTCTATCTCGTGTGCAAGTGCTCCCAATGAGATACTCTCCGCTCGGCCAGTACGACGTTCCCTACCGTGACGACCGGCCGTGGCCCGTTCGCCCAGGTGTCAACTTCGGTGCACACCACAACGAGACCATCGCCTAGGCTGCAGTCACCTCCGTTAATGTCTGCCCAGACGTAGTCCGGCCGCTGTGAAAGGAAGGTTCTTGACAAATCGCGCCGCATCCACAGCGCCGTGCACGATGCTTCCACCTAGGCACCCACCGCTTGAGTTGTGGATCAGGCACCACAGCCCGGTAGGGTCTGTTGCAGTCGTCGGCCGATTCTGCACACACGCATACAGGTTCGCCTCCCCGCCCGCGAAGCCGATCGGATCCTGGGTAAGGAACCTTCCAAGGGTGGGCGAGTAGAAGCGGTTCCGCAGGTTGTAGAGGGACAGACCTCCGGTGGAGTCGTTGTCTCGGCCAGTGAACTGGTAGGCGCTCGTGCTCGAGGCCCCGGAGACGGTCGTTCGGCCGAACGGCTCGTAGGTGTAGGAGGTCTGCACCACACCTGTGGCATCGGCAAGGGCGATGGTCGAGCCCAAGGCGTCGGACAGATACTCCCGCTGCGCTGTGTCGGTTCGCACGAACCAGCAGGTTGGCCCGGATCGTGTTCCCGTTCTGGGCACGCTCCTGGACCACGTTCCAGTCATCGTAGACCGGGCGAGTTACCGTACTGCCGACCGTGCGGCGCACCCGGCGCCCGAGCCCGTCGACCACGTAGGCTCCCCGGGTCGCCGCGCCCTGCATGACGGTCGTGAGCTGGTTTCTGGCGTTGTAGGTGTAGGTGTAGCCGCCCTGGGAGGTCAGGTTGCCGTTGGCGTCGGCGGTGACCGCGGCCCCGTTCCATGAGGTGAGCTGGTTCGCGATGTCGTACACCGCGTTCGCCGTCGTGGCCGCGGGAAGACCTGTGCGAGCGTAGGTCCCGGAGACCGATGTGCGCATCCCCGCCTGGTCGTAGCCGTAGACCAGGTCGTCCGAGACGTGGTCGCCACCGGCTGGTCCGGATGAATACCGCGTTCGGGAGCTCCTGCGAGCAGTCAAGGCCCTTCATTCGACGTGGCGGGGGGAGGTCTGGCTTTGGCGGGGCCAGTCGCGTCTCACGTACAAGCTGGAACCCGGCATGCACACCCGCGTCCGGAACACCCCTAGTCTCACGCTCACCGAGGCCGTTGTCAGGACCGCGACACAGGAACTGATCGACAACGCCCGAGCTCGTCGCCTTGATCGGATCGAAGCGATGCAGCTGCCCGACATCGCCCTGCTCGCGCACCTTCAGCACCATGGAGCAGCCACGCCCTTGTTGGATGTGACAGTGGACCCACTGGTCGCCCTCTGGATGTTCGCTCATGCTCCAAACGATCCGACTTCAGGTGATGAATTGAACGGCGCCGTCTTCGCGATACGCCGCCCCGCTCAGAAGCAGGGCAGATGGCTCGCATCTCTGGACTCTCGCCCCTATTGGAGGCCCGGAGTGCCCACGATCGCTGACGCTGTCTCCACTTCGGTTCATTGGTACGGAGCGCCTGACATTAGTGAGCGGCTTCGGATCCAACCTGGATCCTTTCTCATCGGGCCTGTGGCGGGCGCTGGTCAAGTGACGTTCCCATTGACTTGGGAGGCCACGGAAGGCGGAGTCGGGTGGCTCGGGAGGCGAATCGGCCAACTTGGCCAGAAGGGAGGCAGGCGGGAAGTTGCCGCCACCGACATCGTTCGGTTCCGTGTAGCTGCGGCGTCTCAAGCGGGAACTCAGGAGATGGCTCGATCAACGGGCCGGGCTGACGCAAACGGTCATCTATCCAACGCCCTGGCATAGACCCTTCCTAGAGGAGTTCTGCCGCACATACGGCCGCGAGCGACCAATTGACGTCTAGGTTCTTAACGAATCGACAGACTGAGCTGCAAGTGTCAGACTTGACCGCAGGGGGCAGAAGGGAAGGGCGATGCAGCGGCGCCTGCTCATTGTGCTCCTGTTCGCAACGGTCGCCTGCGGCTCGTCCGCCGGTGGCGGTGACGGTGGCGGGGATGGTGACGCGGTCGTCGAGCGATCGTGCGAGATCATCGTCGACATCACAAATGACGCCGCGGACAGTGTCGACACGCTCGCCGAGACGCGCGATCGGTTCAAGGATCTCCTCGACGGCTACGGTGTCAGCCTCCCCGCCGGTATGCAGGCGGATCTGCGAGACGTCGTGTCCGCACTCACGACCGGTGACAACACGCTCCTGGAGAGCGCCCTGAACGGTCTTGTGGCTGCCTGTTAGCTACTGGTGAGAGTCGCACGCAGGTCTTCGGTTAGCTGTTCCCAGACGTCGCGGTGGTCTCGGGAACGATGACAAACGACATGCTTTCCCTCGGCGAGGGGGGTGGGCTGGTCACAGGAGGCTCCACATGCGCAGCGGTGTACGGCTCGCACTGCACAGTGGCCGTATATGTCGATAGATCCTCGCCAACCTGTAGGCACTAAGTCTGGGACTGGGGGCGCTTCCGGGTTCGAGTTGTCGGTCTCCGATCAAGCCTAACTCGATGTAGCTCGCATCGGCCATGCGGACCTACGATGAGATCCTTCGAATGTCGCTACCTTCGAGACTGCAAAAGCGTGTCAGGTCGATCCTCTGGCAGAATCGCAGCTCTGAACACGGACGGGCAGCTCTGAACACAGACGGGCCAACTCCGTCTGACCGACGCCTCGAAGCCAGGAGCTTGGGCATCCGCCGCCGCACAACGCCCATCCCGACCCCGGGCGTCGTGAGTACACACTGATGCGCCGGCGCACCGACGCGGTCTCGACAACCGCGTCTAATGGTTGCATTCGCTGCTCGCGCGCCCCCGGCTCCTCAAGGCACAAGAGTAGACAGCTCCTGTGCCTGCCGCAGCACACGAGGCCACGCAGGGCGAACAGGCGCGTTGCGAGTTCGAGATTGTCGCTCTGACTTCAACCGGAGGGCGAGAGGCGGCGATCGCAACGCATCAAGTGACGCAGCTAGCGACGTAGCGGTTCTAACCCAACGAAGGCGATCAAGCCGGCCCGGCTCGAGACATGGCGGCCCATCACATGTCTCATAGGCGTGGCAGTGGCTACCAACTCCCTCAATGGTGAGAAGCAAGAGCATCTGCGACTAAGGAAGAGCAGAGGGGCGCTGTTCAGCCGTTACAGCCGTCTTGTCCCGTTTGACTTTGCCCACCGCGATGGCAATCTGATCAACTCTTGCAGCAATCCTCTTGGGGTTCCCTGACCCACCCACGACGACGACCACTGCCGGGGGTGGGGAGCTCTCTTTCACGGGCTGTGGAGCGCGCAATACCTCGAGGGTTGAGCTCCGCACGAAGAGCGCAAGGAGAACGATGATCACTCCGCCCGCGATCCAGATCCACGGCGCTGGCAGGCCGCCGCGTCCCACCAGGACAGCGAGAGCGACGAGCTCTCCAATGACGGCCCAAAGCGTAACTCCCGTAGCGATCAACAGAGCCAGGTACGTCGGTCGGCCGAGCCCGTCGTGGGACGCCTTGTATGCGACAGCGGCGAGTGCAATAACGAGGAGAAACCCAATGTTGGCAGCGACGAACACTCCAGTTGACAGGCCAGGCAGCACCTCCGAGAGGAACCCCGATGCGGCGAGGAACAGCCCGAGGATCGCACCCACCGCCGTCAGACTCGAGGCGAGGCTGCCCGTGAAGCTCCAGCTTGCCGCCGGGAAAATCGGACGTGACACGGGAGGACGGGCGACCTTCGCGGGTGTGTCGAAATCAGGGACTTCCAAGGTCGCATAGGCCACGACCGTAAGGATGATCGCAGCCAAGGCGGACCAGAACGCCGCCCAGCCGAAGACAGACCCCGCGGTCGTCTGTCGGACACCAAATGGGACCGTGAGGGGAGGTCCGTTCTGGGACTCCACCACGAATGTCCCAGTGTCGGGCAGATCTGAGTTCCAACTGAAGGACAGAAGGATCACGAGATGATCGTCAACTTCCAGGCTGGCGAGCGCCCCATCCTCGCTGGTCGCGGTTGGCTCGAATTTCGCCCCGTTGCTGTAAATGCCACTGACCTGTATCCCTGCTGCGGTGGCCGTTCCCTGATTGCTGATCAGTAGAGACCCGCTTGCAGTCCCACTTTGACCTGTATCGGCGAAGCCGGGCTCCTTGACCTCCATTCGCACTGTGGTCTGAGCCGACACCAATTCGGGACCTTCTGCCTGCGCCGATGCTGGAGTCTGCAGACACACAGCAAAACCGGCGCTGAAGACAGCCGCGGCGGCCACGAGCAATGGGAGCGGCCTGACGTTTGAGCCTATGAGATTCATCGTCTCCCTCCCCATCCCATCGCTCTTGCCGGGCAGGGCCGGCTGAAGTCGAGACCCTTGAGCGAGATCCACGCCAACCCCTGCGCGCGGTATCCCGAAAGCATCGAGAATGCTTCTCCCACTCGCGCTTCCTCGAGACCGAGCTGGTCGTCCTCGTCCGCTTGCTCCCTCCTGTCAACCCTTCTGAACCTCGAGGTATAGACAGCCGTGGTCGGAGAAGTCCCTAATCCATTTGTCCGATGAGGATTGAGTCGGCTCTTTCGGCCAGCCAAGAACGGTGACTTCGAAGCCACTGAGGCTCGTGAATGTCATGTGCGCGGACGCGACTACTTGATCAAGGTTCGAGGGAGGGATCGACCCCGTCGAGCCTTGCGACCAGGTGAATGGCTCGTCCTTGCTGAGCAGCCGCATGCCGCGACCCACGGCGAACTTCTGCATCTTGAGGATCTCTTGGTCGGCGAGGATGTCTCGCTCTCGGAGATAGGTGTAGGCCATCCCCATCGTGTTCAGATCTCCAAGGAAGAGGTAGTTCGCAACTCCTCCTGCGGCCGTGTCCAGGTTCCTCTTGAAGTCAAGGGCACGACGCAACATGTCGTCGCGAAGACCGAGCCCGAGCGGCTCGGTCCCGCTCTTCGTGTGCATGAACAGCATCGGGTAGTGCTTGCCATCTACCGTGACCGTCAGCAGGGCGCCAGGACGGAGGAACTGCAATCCGGAGTTGAACTCCGTTCGCTGCGTGAAGAAGGCCGTGTGCTTCGAAGCCACACCGAGCAGAATCTCCTGGGTTGCGGTTCCCTCCGTGATGTGAAAAGTGTATCCGGGCATCTTCGTCACAAGTTCGTCGAAGACCTCCTTGCCCTCGACTTCGTACAGTGCGAAGACGTCCGGCCCACGGCCCGAGTCAAGACCAGAGAGAAACGTTACGACTCGATCCACTCGGCTGCCCGGGTTGGCAAAGTGCTCGACGTTCCACGACGCGAGACTGAATGCCTTGGGCATGAACCCGATTCTGTTCGCTTCCCGCCGATGTTGGAAGGGGCTCGATGGAAACAGCGATGACGAACGGAACAGTAATCACCGGGGGGATCCTGGACATCTATTTTGCCGTACGTAGCGGCCCGCAGACGGCATCAGATCTTGAATCGACGACGAGGAGGGGTCGACAATAGCGATAGGCCTCACATCCATGCACCACATTGCAGGGAACCGAGTGGCGGAGCGAATCGGTTCCTACTCGCCGGTGATCAGTCGACAGGCCAACGTGGGTCCGCAAGGGAGCCTGCGTGTGGGCGCTGAGCGACAGCGATGCACTTCACAAAGCATTGCGTGATCTCGAGGAGTCGGCGGCGGGTGAGGCGATCGAGGAGTTTAAGGCCGGCGAGCGATGGTCGATGCAACGGCGTGTGGCTCTCCGCAGCCGTGACCGTTGGGTCCGCCTTCGCTGGCGGGGCGGTCGCTCTCGCGGATGATCTGACCCCCGGACTACGGGCTGCCATCGTGGTCGTGTCCTTCCGCGACAGGTGTTGGTGCGGCGGCAGCGGGAATGCGCGCCCCAGAGAAGGCGAATCAGCGCAAAACTGCCGACCACGCGCTTGTAGCGCTTGTGAGGTCAGCAAGAGTCCTTCGGGAGGGAGATCTCAGCGTCGCACCGAAGGTGAAGCGAGAGCGCCTGCAGGAGCTGCTCCTGTGGATGGACGATGTGCGAGGGGTGACCACACCCGAAGGTCTCAAGAAGACCCCCGGCGCCGGCTAGGTCGCACGCAGCCCGGTCCCCGGATCGGTGATCATGGCTGCTGCACATTCGACACGGTCGTGCTCCGATGAGGCGAACACTGGGTCCGCTTGGACGGTCCATCCCCACGGGGTCTCCCCACCGCTGATCGCTTCTGGCCTCTCACGCTGCAAGCATCGGCAACACGTAGCGGTGCACGGAGGTGGCCTGTTCCGAGGGCCACCTCCGTGCTGTGGCGCAGGTCTGGATCAGCAGTAGCTGCCGGCGTCCCGCACCCTGATCGAGGACGCAACGTTGTCCCAGCCGCCTGGCATCGAGCTCGAATAGGAGCCGTTGTTGAGGCAGAGCTTGGTGCCCGCTCCGCCAGGATCCATCGCGAGCTGAGCGTCAACGCTCAGGCGGTTCCTCCACGACGACGCGGTGTTGTTGAAGCCGTAGGCGGACAGGTTGTTCCATGAGCAGCAGGAGTTGAACTGCACCATGTCGCCCTGCCAGTTGGTGCCTGCGAACAGGCAGACGTAGCCGCTCGGGCAGTCGTGGAAGCTGGCCACGACTGCCGGTGACACGATCACCGAGCCATGGTCGTAGACGATCCTGCCGTCGACGACGTCGCCTCCGGGCATGACCGGAACCCCTCGGAGCGAGCTCGGCGAAGCTGCCCGGACCGCCTCGGCCGAGGGGACAACGAGCAGGCCCAGACACAGCAGGACTGCCGCAGCGAACCTGGTCTTCACCGCATCCTCCCTTCATCGGTGCGGCTGACTCAAGTCCGGCGAGGTGTCGAGGGCCCTAGGAGATCCCCTAATTCGGAGATCAACTCCGCAAGAAGTCGGAGATAGCAGACATAAGAGGAGTGAGGAGTCCCTGAACGGGAGGGCGAGGACTCTGGCCAATGGCGAACGCCGTGGGGGCAGCATCGCCCCTGTTGAACGATGCAGACGAAGACGTCTTGGCGGGGGAATTGGGCTACCTGCTACGAGTCTGCGGATGCGCTCTCTTCGAGCTCACCGCCCGCGAGATCGACGTGCTGGAGCAGGTCGCAGCAGGAAAGTCCACCCGGGCCGCTGCCGCGTCTCTGTTCGTGTCGCAGCAGGCAATCACCTACCATGTCGGGAACTTATTGGCCAAGTTCCAGTGCACGAGCCGAACCGGTCTGGTGTCTCGGGCGTTCGTCCTTGGAATCCTCGACCGCACCTGGCCGCCTAGAGTCGCGCATGGCTCAGATCGCTCACAGGCGCATGCATCGAGGAGCTGTGGGGGCCGGCTGAAAGACGGTCGGAGCACTCGGACACACATGGTGTGGTGAGGAGACTGTGCCTTGCCAGAGCCAGACAAGCGGAAGAGATTCGAAGCAATGTTCAACCAAACGTATGACCGCGTGCTTGCCTACGCGATGCGTCGAACCGACCGCGCCGAGGCTGAGGACGTCGCCGCGGAGACATATGTCGTGGCCTGGCGGCGGTTCGACGATGCCCCGTCCGATTCGCTCCCGTGGTTGTACGCGGTTGCGCGGCGAACGCTCGCCAACTCCCGCCGCTCAAGCAGGCGCCGAACACAGCTGGCAGCGCGTCTGACCGCGGATGTTGCGTCATCGACGAGCGCAGAGGCCGACCCGGCTGATCGGCTCGAGGATGCCACGCTGATGCTGGCAGCTCTCCGCGAGCTCGCGGCAACGGACCGGGAGGTCCTCATGCTCGTAGCGTGGGAGGGCCTGGACAACGAGCGGGCGGCCCGAGTTCTAGGCATCACGCCGCAGGCTTTTGCTGTGCGATTGCATCGGGCTAGGCGACGGCTTGAGGCCAAGGTTGAACGTCATTCCGGACCGGGCTCAAAGGACAAGAGTTCAGGAGAGTGACCGTGAGTGAGCATGACCCCCTGATTCGAAGGCTCGCTGACGCGAATCCCGTCCCTGATCACGAGGTTGAAGGATCGAGCGAGTCCGAGGCGGCCTCTCTGCTGCTCTCGCAAATCGAGGAAGGGGGCAGAAGGACTCCCCGATTGCATACCCGTCGTCGCAGGCGCCTGGCAGCTGCGGCGGCGGTCGTGCTCGTCCTCGCTGTGGCTGCTGGATTCCTCCTCCGGACGGCAACACGGACGCCAGCCACTGCTGCGGAACTTCTGCGTCGCACGGCGGCGGTTGCATACTCCCAGCCGGCGCCGAGCGCGCGTGGACGCTACGTGTACTCGAAGATCAAGGCAGATGTGCTCAAGACATCCGCTGAGCAGGGGCAGGTCTGGACCGCGGTTCAGACCCAGGTTGAGGAGACATGGATCGCGCCAGACGGATCAGGGCGCATCCGATCCCAGACCGGAGAGGCCCGATTCCCAGGACCGCGGGACCAACAGCGCTGGCTCGAGGCAGGCTCGCCTCTCATCGAGGCGGGAACGTTCGACGAGGTCTTCCCGGCAGGCACGTTCGTGTTTGTGGACACACGGGACCTTCCAACGGATACGAGCGAACTCTTGAATCTCATTGCTGGGCAGGTGGCCGAGGAAGACCTGCCGCCGGCGGTTGCAATCTTCCAGCGCACTGGGGAGTTGCTCACAGCTGCCGATGCACCCCCCGACCTCCGTGCCGCCCTATACCGAGTGGCTGCGGGTCTGCCCGGAGTTCAACTGGTTGGTGACGTGAGGGATCCTCTCGGCCGACCGGGAACAGGGGTCGGTATCACCT
>JBOGEI010000076.1:0-17463 GCA_050701935.1 Microbacterium sp. | reverse complement strand
TCAGATCAAAGGACTTCCAGACACGGCGGACAGGACTCCCCGACGATACCCGGGCGTGTCGGCGTTGCGCAACTCCCGGGCGTGTCGGGTATCCGTCGTCAGGGGGATGCCGCCGAACCGTCGGGTCCGTACCGTGGGGGCATGGCAGATCAGGATCCCAGTCCGCAGGAGTCGCGTTCGCGCATGGGCTTGGGCGTCGGGCTCGCGCTCGGAGTGGCGATCGGAGCGTCGCTGGGCGCCGCCTTGCAGAACTGGGCGCTCGGCATAGGGATCGGTGTGGCCATCGGCGTCGCGCTGTCCGTCGCCATCACGTCGGGCGGCGGCTCCCGCGCACGGAGCGAGCGCGAGGGTGAGGCAGAGGACGACTCCGACGGCGATCCCGGCGCATCCGTGGAGAAGCCCGAGCGCTGATCAGCTCGCGGCGATCCCGTCGAGCCACTTGGTGAGGAACCTGTTCACGTCGGTCAGCTCCTCCTCGGAGATGCTGTGGGTGAGGCCGGTGTACACCCGCCCTGACAGCTCGGAGTGTCCGGGCAGCCACTGCGCGGTGTGATCGATCAGCGCGGCTGGGATGACGTCGTCGTGCGTGCCCCGACCCCAGAACACGTGCGGGCGCAGTTCTGTCAGCGACTCGTCGTTCGGGAGCTCGCCCGGTGCCGCGTAGCCGCTCAGCACCGCCACGGCACCGAAGCGCTCGGGAGCAAGCCTGAGGGCCTGCAGCGACACCGCAGCGCCCTGCGAGAAGCCGAGCAGCGCGACCGAGGGGGCAGCGGCCGCTGCGATGTCGAGCCAGCGCAGGAAGGCCTCCGCAGCGGCGGTCACGGCCTCGGAGCTGCGCCCGTCGAGTCCCTCGATCGGGTACCAGGAACGCCCGGGCATCGGCCACGGCGGTGCGAGTGGGGCAGCGACCGACGCCACCGCGATTCCCGAGGGAAGGTAGGGGATGAGCCCGAACAGGTCGTTCTCGTCGGCGCCGTACCCGTGCAGCAGCACCAGCAGCGGCATCCGCCCGCGCTCGGGGGTCGACCATCTGGTCGCGGTGTCGTCGATCGTCAGGTTCTCACTCACACCGTCATCCTGCCAGGGACGACGGACGTGCACGCGGTGTCGGTTCGGGGAGGCGGCTGGTAGAAAGGACACATGGCGGTCCGCACACCTGATCCTGATCCGGAACCCGACGACGATGGTCTCGGTGACTTCCCGGACTCGAACCGTCCCGTACCCGATGCGAATCCCGGCTGGCTGAGCGAGTTCGAGCTCGAAGAGGCCCGGCGCCGGCTGCCGATGCTCTACGTCGAGGCGATCCCGGTGCGCACCGACGGCTCAGGGCAGGTGACCGAGATCGGCATCCTGCTGCGCTCCACGCCGATGGGCGAGATGACCCGGACGATCGTGTCCGGCCGCGTCCGCTTCGGTGAGACGGTCCGTGACGCCCTCTTCCGGCACGTGGAGAACGACCTCGGTCCGATGGCGTTCCCGCTGATGCCACCGCAGCCGCTGCCCTTCACAGTGGCCGAGTACTTCCCGATGCCCGGGGTGAGCGCCTTCCACGACGATCGGCAGCACGCCGTGTCGCTGGCCTTCGTCGTGCCGGTGACCGGCACGTGCGAGCCGCGTCAGGATGCGCTGGAGGTCACCTGGTTCTCACCGGAGGCCGCCGGTTCCGATGCGGTGGCCGCCGAGATGGAGAACGGCCGCGGCACGCTCATCCGTCAGGCTCTCGCGAGCCTCGGCCTCCTGCGCTGACCTCGAAGCGGTTCAGCCCCTGGTGAGGCGGGAGAGCTCGGCGACGAACGCGTCGACGTCGGCCTCCTCGGTGTCGAAGCCGCACATCCAACGCACTTCCTTGCGTGCAGCGTCCCAGTCGTAGAAGCGGAACGAGTCGCGCAGCTTGTCGGCGACGCCGTCCGGCAGGGTCGCGAACACGCCGTTGGACTGCGTGGGCTGGGTGAAGCCGACGCCCTGGATCGATCCATCGGCGATACCGGTCTCGATGGCCGACCGCAGGCGGACCGCCATCGCGTTCGCGTGCTGGGCGTTGCGCAGCCAGAGGTCACTCTCGAGCAGTGCGATCAGCTGTGCCGAGACGAAGCGCATCTTCGACGAGAGCTGCATGTTGAACTTGCGCGAGTACTTCAGGCCGTCGGCGGCTTCGGGGTTCAGCACGACGATCGCCTCGCCGAGCATCGCGCCGTTCTTGGTGCCGCCGAAGGTGAGCACGTCGACGCCGGCGTCGCGGGTGAACGCCCGCAGCGGCAGGTCGAGGGCGGCGGCTGCGTTCGAGATGCGCGCCCCGTCGAGGTGCAGCTTCATGCCGCGCTCGTGCACGTGGTCGGCGATCGCGCGGATCTCTTCGGCCGTGTAGAGGGTGCCGAGCTCGGTGGTCTGCGTGATCGAGACGACCAGCGGCTGTGCGCGGTGCTCGTCTCCCCAGCCCCAGGCCTCGAGGTCGATGAGATCGGGGGTGAGCTTGCCGTCGTCGGTGGGGACGGTGAGCAGCTTGAAGCCGCCGATCTTCTCCGGTGCCGCAGCCTCGTCGACGTTGATGTGCGCGGTGGACGCCGCGATCACCGCACCCCATCGGGGCAGCATCGACTGCAGGCCGGTCACATTCGCACCGGTGCCGTTGAACACCGGGAACGCCTCCACACCTTCGCCGAAATGCGCCTGGAACACCTCCTGCAGGCGCGCGGTGTACGCATCCTCGCCGTAGGCGCTCTGGTGGCCTCCGTTCGCCGCGGCGATGGCCGCGAGGACCTCGGGGTGGATACCGGAGTAGTTGTCACTGGCGAAGCCCCGGATCGCGGGGTCATGCTGGATGCTCACCTCCCCAGCCTAATTGTCCGGACGCTGCTCGCAGCGCGGGGAGGGGGTTCCGGATGTCGGAGCCTGGTCCTACCCTCGATGGCATGGAGCGCACTGCAGCGAAGACGGCCTTCGCCAACGTCCTCGTCAACACGCTCATCGCGAACGTGACGACGAGCTTCCTCTGGTTCGCGCTCACGTTCTGGGTCTACATCGAGACGCAGTCGGTGCTGGCCACGGGCATCATCGGCGGGGCCTACATGCTGTTCGTCGCGTTCTTCGCGATGGCGTTCGGCACGATCGTCGACCGCAACCGCAAGCACACAGTCATGGTGCTCTCGAGCGTCATCTCCGCGGTCGCCTTCCTCATCGCCGGTCTCCTCTATCTCTGGCAGCCGGAGGCGGCGCTCCTCGACCTCGGCGGGCCGTGGTTCTGGCTGTTCTCGGGCATCATCCTGTTCGGCGGTGTGATCGAGCAGCTGCGCAACATCGCCCTCTCCACCACGGTCACGCTGCTCGTCCCCGCAGACAAGCGTGCGAACGCCAACGGACTCGTCGGCACGGTGCAGGGCATCGCCTTCCTCGTCACCAGCGTGTTCTCGGGCCTCTCGATCGGCTTCCTCGGCATGGGGTGGACCCTCGCGATAGCGATCGCGGCCATGGCGCTCACCTTCGCGCACCTGCTGTTCGTGCGCATCCCCGAGGGCGCTCCGGAGCCCGACCCGAATGCATCGAGCGCCCTCGACTTCCGCGGCAGCGTGCAGGCGATCCGGCTCGCGCCCGGGCTGTTCGCCCTGATCATCTTCTCGACGTTCAACAACCTCATCGGCGGCGTCTACATGGCGCTCATGGACCCTTACGGGCTGACGCTCTTCAATGCGCAGACCTGGGGCTTCGCACTCGCGTTCGCCTCCACCGGCTTCCTGATCGGTGGAGGGCTGGTGGCGAAGTTCGGGCTCGGGCCCAAGCCCATGCGCACCATGCTGCTCGTGGTGATCGCGATGGGCCTGCTGGGCTCGGTGTTCATGCTGCGCGAATGGTGGCCGCTGTACGTGGTCGGCATGTGGATCTACATGGCGCTGGTGCCGCCGGTCGAGGCCGCGGAGCAGACGGTGATCCAGAAAGTCGTGCCGTTCCAGCGTCAAGGGCGCGTGTTCGGCGTGGCGGCGGCCATGGAGGCGGCGGCGGCGCCTCTCACCGCCTTCCTGATCGCCCCGATCGCCGAGTTCCTGATCATCCCGTACATGAACACGACCGAGGGGCAGCAGCAGTGGGGGTGGCTGCTCGGTGAGGGAGAGGCCCGCGGCATCGCGCTCATCTGCCTGTTCGCCGGGTTGATCATGGTGGTCGCTGCGACGCTCGCCTTCTTCACCCGTTCGTACCGCAAGCTCACCGAGCTCTATGCCCAGGCGCCGGAGCAGGAGATCGACCACGGCGATGAGGGCGACGAGCAGCGTGAGGCCGAGCGGAAGGGCGCCGAACTCGAAGATCGCGACGAGTCCGAAGCGGCGTCGGCTCGAACCCGCCTCGCCGACGCTCCGCCCATCGTGCCCGGCATGCCGCCGGAGTCCCGCTGACTTTCGAGCGGGTCAGTCCAGGTCGATAACCCGGTCGTTGAGTTCGGTGGCGTCTTCGTCCCACAGTGCGACGATCCGCGCTGCCAGAGTGTCGGGGTCGAGCGACTTGGCGCGGAAGACGACCGACGCTGCTCGCAGCGGATCCCCGGCGTCGCGCGCGGCCTTGGCATAACCCTGGGCGACCGCCCGTGCCCAGGCCTCGCTCGCGGCCTTGACGGCTGCGTAGTTCGCGCCGCCGGCGAGGGGGCGGGCGACGGCTGTCGACGACACGATCGCGAAGCGCCCGGCCATTGAGGTGCGCAGGGCGCCGTCGAACGCCCGGCTCGTGGCGCGCACGGCTTCGAGCGCGGGCAGCAGCGCGGCGAAGTCCTCGTCGGACTGCCCGGCCAGGCCCCCGCCTCCACGCCAGCCGCCGACCAAGGGCACGACGGCGTCGACAGAGCCGATCCGCGAGGCCAAGGAGGTCATCTCCTCGAGGGAGGTCGCATCGGCGATCTCAGTCCGAGCTCCGGCGTCGGCCAGCTCCTGGAGCCGTTCGGCCGAGCGGCCGGTGGCGATGACTCGTGCGTTCGCAGCGGTCAGCGCGCGCGTCACCGCGAGGCCGGCCGCGCTGGTTGCTCCGGCGAGGAGGATCGTGCGTCCGGACGCCGTCGATTCGGTGAGTTCAGCCATGCCATCCACTCTTCCGGATCGGAGGGGCTTCTGCGGCCGGAACCCGCGGGAGAATCCGCAGTAGTGGTTCCGGCCGCAGTGCGGTGCGCCCCAGCGTCACACTCGGAACGCGCGCGGTGCGCGCGTGGTCATCAGTCGTCCGTGCCGCGGATTCCGACGGTCGACTCGATGACCGGCTTCATCTTCTTGTCGAGGGTCTCGAAGAACATCGACAGCGGGAACTCGTCGTCCATCACGGCGTCGGTGTAGCCCTTCGGCGCGCCGGCGAGGATCTCGTCGGACAAGCCGCGGGCCCACTGAGACGCCGGGTGCGGGGTGAGCGTGCCGCGGACGAGCTCGTATGCGGCGAGCCAGTGCGCGACCTTCGGACGGTCGATCGAGTGCCAGTACAGGTCGTCGATCGCATCTCCCAGAGCCACCACGGCATCCGGCACGGCGTCCCAGTCGAACGCGAGAGCGGTGTCGGTCCAGTGCAGCACGCCACGCTGGTGCAGCCACGCGAACAGGAGCTGTCCGCCGACCGCGTCGTAGTTGCGCGTGCGAGTGCCCGTGATCGAGAAGCGGAAGATGCGATCGAAGATCACCGCGTACTGCACCAGATGCGCGTAGTCGTGCGTCTCCTGCTCGATCTCGGTGAGCTCTTCGCCGGCTTCGATGCGGGCAGCGAGAGCACGCTCGATCTTCACCGACTCGCGGAACGCCGTCATGTCGCAGCGCATCTCCTCCAGCGAGTAGAGGAAGAACGGCATCCGCTGCTTGATCATGAACGGGTCGAAGGGCAGATCGCCGCGCATGTGGGTGCGGTCGTGGATGATGTCCCACATGACGAAGGTCTTCTCGGTCATCTGCTGGTCGTCGAGCATCGCGGCCGCGCGCTCCGGCAGATCGAGGTTGGTGATTTCCGCCGCGGCACGGGTGACGCGACGGTAGCGGGCCGCCTCGCGGTCCTGGAAGATCGCACCCCACGTGAAGGTCGGGATCTCGCGCATCGCGACCGTCTCGGGGAACAGCACTGCCGAGTTCGTGTCGTAGCCGGGGGTGAAATCGACCAGACGCAGCGAGACGAACAGCTTGTTGCCGTAGTCGCCGGCTTCGAGTGCCGCGATGAACTCCGGCCAGATCGTCTCGACGATCAGCGCCTCGACCAGGCGGTCGCTCGAGCCGTTCTGCGTGTACATCGGGAAGACCACGAGGTGGCGGATGCCGTCGACGCGGTGCTGCTGCGGCTGGAAGGCCACGAGCGAGTCGAGGAAGTCCGGCACACCGAAGTCTTCCGAGACCCAGCGCTCGAAGTCGACCACGGAGGCGGCGAGGTATTTGGCGTCGTGCGGGAAGGCGGGGGCGAGTGCGCGGATCGCGGCGGTGATCGCACCGACGAGTTCACGGGCGGCGGCGTGGTGCGCGGCATCCGGGATCGAGCCGTCTTTGATCTGCATCTCGCGGATCGCGATCGCGGCGTCCTTGAGCTGAGCCCACGCGGCGGACTGCTCGGCGATCGATGCGTCCTCGACGACCTCGGGTTCGCCGACGATGGCCTGGACAGCGGAACTGTTGGCGGAAAGAAGGGACATCGGGACCTCCGATCGGAGAGTTTGGTGGAAAGATTCCGGCATATACGGAATCCTGACGATAATCTTACAGCTATGGATGACTCTGTCGACCGCGCGATCCTGACCGCGATCTCCCGTGACGGCCGCGCGACGCTCTCTCAGCTCTCCGACGCGGTGGGTCTGTCGGTGTCGGCGGTGCAGTCGCGTCTGCGTCGGCTGGAGACGAGGGGGGTCATCTCCGGGTATCAGGCGATCCTCGATCCCGAGCAGGTGGGGACTCCGCTCTCGGCCTTCATCGAGATAACCCCGCTCGATCCCGCTCAGCCGGACAATGCTCCCGAGCTGCTCGAGCATCTCGACGCGATCGAGGCCTGCCACTCCATCGCCGGCGACGCGAGCTACATGCTGTTCGTCCGCGTCGCCTCTCCGCGTGCGCTCGAGGGGCTCGTGCGCGACGTGCGACTCGCCGCGAACGTCAGCACCCGAACGACCGTGGTGCTGCAGACCTACTACGAGCACCGGCCGATCATCCCGGTGGCTGCGGGCGAATAGCCTCCACCCGACGTTCAGAGGACAGCGCCCACCATCGCCTCACCCAAAGGGGTGCGCAGATGCAGCATCCTGGTGCCTTCGCGTTCGCTGTCGATCAGTCCGGCCCCTCGCAGCACCGCGAGATGATGTGAAGCCGTGGACACGGCGATGCCCGCGTCGTGCGCGACCTGCGACGTCGTGCGTGCGGTGCCCGCGCGGAGCAGGATGCCCGCTCGCGCAGGCCCGACAAGTGCACCGAGGGCGTCGGCGATGTCTGCGGTATCACGGGCCCAGCCTGCGGTGACCCCGCGGGCCGGGTAGAACAGAGTCGGCTGCGTCGGCGGCTCGGTGAGCACCATGCAGCCCCATGCCGACATCACCGATGGGACAAGCACCAGGCCGCTTCCGCGGCAGTCGACCTGTTCGCTGTGGCGGCGCAGCGACACGCGCACGGCGCCGTCTCCCCAGGCGACCTGCCGGTGCAGGTCACCGGCCATCCCCGCGATGCCGGTGCTCGCGATCATGCGGGAGCGGACCGCGATGTCGGCGCGCAGCAGACGATCGAGCTGCGGCCACACCGGGGCGAGCGCTGCCTCCCAGACGGCGGCCCAGGCATCGGCGATCATCCCGCGGGCATGCTCCGGGCGATCCTGCATCTCGCGCAGTGCCAGTCGTCGGGCTCCGGTCGAACGCAGGACCATCTTCCCGAAGTCCACCCGCATCGGTTCGACAGGTGCGCGCCGCAGCTCGTCGAGCTCGGTCTCGGGTGTCAGATCCCATCGGGGCGCGGTCGTGAGGAAGTCGGGCAGATACCCGTCGTCGCCGATCACGGTCGTGAGCAGTGCGAAGTCATCCCTGGGCAGGTGGTCGCGTACGGCACGCAACCATCCCCACTGCAGCGGATGCGCGGCCGGCCTTCGCAGCACCCGCACGGCGTGCGCCAGTTCGTGACCCGGTGAGATGCCGAACCGCACCGCCTCGACGTCGCCAGGGCTCAGATGGAACTCGACGCGATGATCAGGGTGTTCGACGCCCTCGATCGGGCCTGAGTTTCGATCCACATCGAAACTCTAGGGACTGCTCTTCGGGCTGTCGAGACTGGAGCCATGAACAGCACTTCCCTTCCCTCCGGGGTCGTCGCCGGCGCTGACATCCGCATCGGCACGGGCCGCAGCCGCAGATTCGTCGGAGCCGAGCACGGCGCCGCGGTCTCGTACTTCTTCGTCGAGAACCAGCCGGGGGAGGGACCGGGTCTGCACTGGCATCCCTATCCTGAGACCTGGGTCGTGATCGAGGGTGTTGCCTCGATCACGGTGGGCGAGGAGACTTTCGTGGCCGGGGCGGGAGACACGGCCACCGGGCCCGCCTTCATCCCGCACCGATTCACGAACGTGGGCGACGGGGTGCTGAAGATCATCGGCATCCACGCCTCCGCCACCATCATCCAGACGTTCCTCGACGAGGACTGAGCACCAGGAGCCCCATGTCCTTCCAGGCATACCTCGACAACATCGAGACCAAGACCGGCCTCACCCCTCGGCAGTTCATCGAGATCGCAACCGAGAAGGGGTTCGGCCCGACGACCAAGGCCACGCCCATCGTCGCGTGGCTCAAGGAGGACTACCAGCTGGGGCAGGGGCACGCGATGGCACTCGTGCACGTGATCACGAAGGGGCCGCAGATCAGCGACAAGCACGTGGGCAAGGGCGGGGCCCACGGCGACCCCTCCGACACGCTCTGGCTCGACGGCAAGGACAGCAACCCGAACCCCTGATCCTTCGCCTCGCTGGGGTCGGGCATCGCTGCGGCCAGTAGGATTCCCTGCGTGGCAGCATCCTCCCAGCGCAAGAAGAACACCCGGACCGCGAAGCACACCCCGGCCCGCACCAGCGGTAACCCGGCGAAGCGTCCGGTGGTCGAAGCGGGACCGGTGACGGCCTCCGATTGGATCGGGGCCGCGCGTCTGCGCACCCTGCCGCTCGCGATCGCTCCGGTCATCATCGGCACGGGAGCCGCGCGCAGCACTGGGCCCGAGTTCCACTGGGTCATCGCGCTCGCCTGCCTCGCCGTCGCGGTGCTGCTGCAGATCGGCGTGAACTTCACGAACGACTACAGCGACGGCGTCCGCGGTACCGACGCGCACCGCGTGGGACCCGCACGCCTGACGGCATCCGGCCGCGTGAACCCGCGCACCGTGCTCGTGATCGGCCTGGTGTTCTTCGCGCTCGCCGCCCTCGTGGGTCTCGCGATCGTGGTGCGCACCGGACAGTGGTGGATGCTCGCCGTCGGTGCCGCGTGCATCGTCGCCGCCTGGTTCTACACCGGAGGCAAGCGACCATATGGCTATTACGGCCTCGGCGAGGTGTTCGTGTTCGTGTTCTTCGGACTCGTCGCCACCCTCGGAACCACGTGGGTGCAGATCTTCGACCTGCCGCAGCAGGCCTGGCTCGGTGCGATCGCCGCAGGTCTCTTCGCCTGCGCCGTGCTGCTGGCCAACAACCTCCGTGACATCGACCAGGACCGCGAGGTCGGCAAGCGCACGCTGACCGTGCTGGTCGGACGACGGACCACCCAGGTGCTGTTCACGCTCTTCGTGCTCGCGCCGTTCGGCATCGCCGCGTTCCTGGCGCTGGTCTTCCCGATCGCGTGGATCTCGCTGCTGGCTCTCCTCGCCGGGCTGCCGGCCATCGCGATCGTCTGGTCGTACCGACAGCCGAAGGAGTTGGTGACTGCGCTCGCGCTCACGTCGTTGACGTCGCTGCTCTATGCGGGCGCCCTGTTCTGGGCGTTCGTGGGCTGAGCGGGCCCGAAGCGCTCAGGCCCTGGGGTCGCCGTCGACCGACTCGTTGGCGTCGTCGACCGCCTGGTCTTCGGCATCGGCGTCGGCCTGGCTGCCCGATGAGCGGCTCTCGCGGCGCTCGTGCAGTCGTGTGGAGGCGTCGGTGAGGGGCCTGCGCAGGAACAGCATCGAGATGCTCATGCCGATGAGGGCGGCGAAGATCGCAGCGAGCCACCAGAGTTCACGGAAGATCGGGAACAGCCAGAGGATGGCGAGCGGGACGAGGAACGCCAGCAGCCGCAGCACGGTGTAGACGAGGAAAGGCGCGGGCTTCTTCACCCGTCCAGTCTACGTTCGCCGCGGAGCACCTCCGCCGCGGATGCCGAGACGGGTGAAGGGGATGCCGCGCACCACGCGTCGCCAGGGGTGTTCGCCGAGTGACCAGAGCAGCTCGGCATCGGGGTCGAGCGCCAGGTCTTCGCAGCCGACCGGGAGCGGGATCCGGTCCCTCGTCAGAGTCGTGCGGCCGCCGCTCCAGAGCGTGCCGGGGCGCAGGTGATCGGACTGTGACACGAAGTAGCGATCACCCCAGCGGACGGCTCCCTGCATGCTCGCGATGTCGGGCGAGAAGCGGTCGATCTCGATGAAGCCGTCGTCGTCGCCTCCGGGGATCGAGAACTCACCGATCCGGCCGCTCCCGTCGGGGCGGTGCTCTCCGATGAGCACTCGTTGCAGGGCTGTGCCGTCACCGTCGTACACCCGCCCGATGTACGAGCAGCGCAACGCGATCGGGTGCACGCGGGTGCGCACCGCGACCAGTGCCGTGGTGCGATGACCGCGCCCGCCGCCGCCCGCGAGCCGCTGGGCGAGTGCGCCGCGCACCTCGCGGACGTCGGAGAGATCGAACTCCCAGATGCCGCGGCCCGTCGCTGCGGCGAACAGCCGGTCGCCGAACCAGGCGAGCCCGCCGGCGTGGATCGTGGCCGGCTGCAGCTCCTCGGAATCGTCGGCGATCGCGAGGAGCACGTCGAGATGGCGAGAGCGCTCCAGGTCGATGAGCGTCACGCGGGAGGCGAGGTGCACTCCGGAGAGCTCCTGGCGGAACCAGCTCACGGCGAGGGTGCGTCGTCCGCGCCACCGTCCGAGGTCGATGCCCTGCGGATACCAGCGTCTCGTCCAGGTGCGAGCGCTGAGCCACCGCAGATCCACGGTGTCGCGACGCTTCTGCCGCACCGGGCGCCAGGTCGATCCGAAGGGCCAGAGCATGCTCCCCATCGTCGCCGATGAAGCGCGCGGAGGCGAACCGGGATCACACGACGTCGATGGACTGCTGGGCGTACTCGCAGGCTCCGTCATGCTGGCATGTATCATGTTACTGTGGCGTCGTGTTCGTCTCTGGGGAGCGGATACGGCGACGAAAATCGTCTCGGGGTCGGCTGATGGGGGTCAGCAGGCCACGTGGCAGGCGGGGTCGCATCTGCGATCCCGCATCCCGAACGTCTGACGTTCGGCAGTGCGAAGCACTGGGAGGTGTGGTTCCGTTCGGGTGCGGGACCACACCTCAGTGCCGCTTCATCGTCGATCGTCACCGACACCCGACGTTCATCTGCGCGTCGACATCCGTCAACGATCGCCTGGCACCATTCCCGGACACCGTCCGTCTCCGGGAGTCCTGTGCGCACACCCCTCATGACCGTCATCCTGCCTGCCAAGGACGCCGGCGACTACATCGGGACGACGCTGGAGACTCTCACGCGACAGTTCGAAGATGCCCGGGCCCTCAAGCTCGTCGCGATAGACGACGGTTCCCGCGATGACACCGGCGCGATCATGCGTCAGTACGCGGAGCGATTCGCGCACGCGGAGTTCGTGCGCAATCCCGTCGCCCGCGGCCTCGCGAGCGCCCGCAACCAGGGTCTCGCGCACGTCGAGGGCGATGCCTTCTGCTTCGTGGACGGCGACGACTGGATGCAGCCGAGGCGGCTCGACGTGCTGGCGAAAAGGTTGCGGGAGCTCGACTGCGACTTCCTTCGCACCGACCATGTCACCGTCACCGACGGACAGCGGGCGCTCGTGCGTGCGCCTCATCCTTGGCGCGACGCGGTGATCTCGCCCCGGGAGGCGATCCTGCCCGAGAACGAGTCGACGATGGTCGACTATCCCTATGCCTGGGCGGGGATCTTCCACCGCAGGAGCCTCGACAACGGCCTGGCGGAGTTCCCGGACGGGCTCTTCACCGCCGAGGACCGTCCATGGATCTGGCGGCTGCACCTCGAAGCCGACTCCTTCGCCGTGGTCGATGCCCCCGTCCTGCTCTATCGGCGCGGGGTCGCCACGTCGCTCACACAGGCGCGGGACCGGCGACAGCTCGACTTCGCCCGAGCCATGAGCGAGGTCATCGCGGTGGTCGAACAGGATCCGGAGGCGGAGCGCTTCCTGCCGAAGGTGGTCTGGACCGCCCTCGCTCTCAGCTCCCACCACCTGGTGCGCGCCCGCCGGATGAGTCCGAGGCTGCGTGCGGAGATGCGCTCGAGCATCCGGGAAATGCTCAGCAGCCTGCCCGCAGGGGAAGTGGCCGCCGCGCTCGGCCGCTTCGACGGACCGCGTCGACGGGTGCTCGCACGCATCCTCCGACAGACAGGGCACGCGGCATGACACAGATCTTCGCGCTGCACAGCGCCTATGGACTCGCCACGGCCGCAGCGGCGATCGACGCCGGAATTCTCGATGATCCCGGCTCCGAATCGATGGGCGAGCGGGTCCTGGTGCCGTTCCTCTCGTCTCGGGTGCCCGAGACGGCCGTCGGCATCGCAGACGACCCGGTGCTGGCATCGCTGCGCGGACGGTTCGACCGCGCCGAGCCGCTCGAAGACGTCCTCGGCCCGTTGCATCCGAGCTCGTGGGATCCGGTCGAGGCCGACCTCCCGATGCTCGAGCGGCTGTTCGCCAGGGCGTGGAGGGTCGACCCGCGCGACCTCGAGCTGCTCGTGCAGAGCCCGCAGGTCGCGCCGGCCCGTACGCTGATGGCGCTCTTCCCGAGGGCGCGGATCACGATAATCGGCGACGGGCTCATGACGTACTCGCCCATGCGGGTTCGAATGCCCTACCCGGTCGCTGCGCGCATCGGACGCGTGGTGCATGCCGATGTCGTGCCGGGAGTGCGACCCCTGGTCGGGTCGAGGCACGCCGAGATCGTGCCGGTACCGGCAGCATCGTTCGCGGTGGTGCTGCGCGAGACGGATGCCGGTGGCCACGATCCCGTGCCCGGCGACGCATCGACCGTGCTCGTGCTCGGCCAGTACCTGTCGGCACTCGGGCTGATGACTCCTGCCGAGGAGATCGACCTGCAGTGCCGGCTGATCGATCGTGCGGCACGATGGTCGCCCGAGCGCATCGTGTTCAAGCCGCACCCCGCGGCGCCGCCGCTGGTGACCGCGGCGGTCCGTGAGCGGGCGGTCGCGCACGGCATCGATTTCGTGGAGTACCGCGGTCCCCTCGCGGCGGAACTGCTCGCAGAGCGGCTCGATGCGGTGGCGGTGGTCGCCGGCTTCTCGACGGCCCTGCCGACGGCGCGCGCTCTCTTCGGGCGGAGCATCGGCTCGGCCGGGAACGACACCGTTCTCGCGGCGCTGACCCCCTTCGAGAACAGCAATCGGATCCCCGTCACCCTGGTCGATGCCCTCACGCGCGAAGACCGTCGGTACGCGGATCCCGCACGGCTGCAGCTGCTGATCGACGCGGTCGGCTACGCGATGCAACCGGAGATCGCCGGACACCTGCGCGGTCGGGCCGAGGAGCTGCTCGACGATCTCGAACCGGTCGAGCGCGACCGGTACTTCACTCCAAGACGGCTGGCGGAGCTGCGGCTGCCCGGTGCACCGGCAGAGGGTGCTCTGCGTCGTGCCCTGCGCCCCACCGGGGGAGTGGGCAGGATCGAGGAGTGGCGGCTCAACGCCCTCGGCGCACGGCGACGTGTCGGGCGCGCCTGGCGGGCGATACGCGGACGATGACGAGGATGTGGACCATGAACGAGCAGAGGCCCCTCACGGTGGCGATCATTCCGGCGCGCGGCGGGTCGAAGCAGGTGCCGCGCAAGAACCTCCAGCGCGTCGGCGGCGTGCCGCTGGTCGAACGCGCCGTCCGCGCGGCGGCTGCGGCATCCGGCATCGATCTGGTCGTGGTCTCTACCGACGACGATGAGATCGCAGCGGTGGCGGTGGCCGCGGGGGCCCGAGTCATCCGTCGCCCCGCCGAGCTCGCCGGAGACACCGCGACCTCGGAGAGCGCGATCCTGCACGCGCTGGATGAGCTCGAGGAGGGCGGTGACGAGGTCGAGATCGTGGCATTCCTGCAGGCGACCTCACCGTTCATCCCGAGCGACGCGCTCGCCGGGGCCGTGGAGGAGATCCGCGCCGATCGAGCCGACAGCGTGTTCGCCGCCCACGAGACCTACGGGTTCCTGTGGCGGGAAGACGACCGTGGCGAGGCGGTCGCGATCAACCACGAGGCCGCGCATCGTCCGCGTCGGCAGGACCGCGAGCCCCATCACCTCGAGACCGGGGCGTTCTACGTGTTCCGCGCCGTGGGGTTCCGCGAGAGCAGGCATCGCTTCTTCGGCAGAGTCCGCATCGCAGCGGTGCCCGAGTGGACGGCGATCGAGATCGACGATGCGGCCCAGCTCCGTGTCGCCCGCGCACTCGCCATCCTGCGCCAGGTTCCTGGAGCCATCCCGGTGCGCGCGGTCGTCACCGACTTCGACGGCGTGCACACCGACGACACCGCGATCATCGACGCCGACGGTGGCGAACGTGTGCGGGTCAGCCGTGAAGACGGCATGGGAGTGGCACTGCTGCGTCGTGCCGGTGTGCCGCTGCTGATCCTCTCGACCGAGGTCAACCCGGTGGTGCGCGCCCGCGCCGACAAGCTCAGGGTGCCCGTGCTGCACGGCATCGACGACAAGGAGAAGGCGCTGCGCAACTGGGCGCGGGACAACGCGGTGCCGCTCGCCGACATCGCCTACCTCGGCAACGACGTCAACGACCTCCCGGCGATGCGGATCGTGGGATGGCCGGTCGCTGTCGCGAATGCGCATCCCCTCGTGGTCGAAGAGGCCCGTGTGGTGCTCCGCCGGAGGGGCGGAGAGGGCGCCGTGCGTGAGCTGATCGAGCGAGTGTTGTCGAGCTGACCGATGCCGGTAACCCGGTGGTCTCCCGGTGTTCATCCTCGGCCCGTAGTCAGGAGGGAGGGGTTGCACCAACGCTCGAACACCGGAGGAATCATGACTGTCAGCATCGGCTCACGAGTGATCGGCGGCGGGCGTCCTGCCTACGTCATCGCCGAGATCGGCCTGAACCACAACGGCGATGTCGACATCGCGAAGAAGCTCATCGATGTGGCGGCGCGCGCCGGTGCCGACGCCGTGAAGTTCCAGAAGCGCACGCCGGAGATCTCCACGCCCGAGCACATGCGCGACGTCCCGCGCGAGACGCCCTGGGGCGTGATGAGCTACCTCGACTACCGCCGCCGCGTCGAATTCGGTCGCGACGAGTATGTCGAGATCGGCGACCATGCCACGATGCTGGGCCTTGACTGGTTCGCCTCGCCGTGGGACGTTCCCAGCGTCCACTTCCTCGAAGACCTGGGCGTCGTGGCGCACAAGGTCGCCTCGGCCAGCCTCACCGACACCGAGCTGCTGATCGCCCTGCGCGAGACCGGCAAGCCCGTCATCCTCTCCACCGGAATGTCGACCATCGAGCAGATCGACCGGGCACTCGACACGCTCGGCACCGATCGCGTCGTCCTCATGCACGCGACGTCGACCTACCCGCTGGAGCCGGAAGAGGCGAACCTGCGGGTGATCGCGACCCTTCGCGACCGCTACCCCGGCGTACCCGTCGGCTACTCGGGGCATGAGCGAGGACTGCAGATCTCCCTCGCCGCCGTGGCCATCGGCGCCGTCGCGGTCGAGCGCCACATCACGCTGGACCGCACGATGTGGGGTTCCGACCACGCGGCCTCGCTCGAGCCGACGGGCCTTGAGCACCTCGTGCGCGACATCCGGGTGATCGAGCGTGCGACCGGCGACGGGGTCAAGCGGGTGTTCAACAGCGAGCGCGCGCCGATGGCGAAGCTGCGCCGCATCCCGGCATGAGCGGCGCCTCGGGTATCCGCGTCGTCGCGATAGCGGATGCCGACTCGTTCGTGAAGTGGGCGGCTTCCCTCCTCGGTTCCGTGCAGGGAGTGCGTCCGCATCTGCTCCTCGTGCGCACGCCGCTCACGGCCAGTGTCGAGCAGCAGCGCACGGCGCTCGCCGGCACCACTCTCGGGTCGGATGACGTGACCCGCATCGGGTTCGCGGAAGCGGCGGCATGGCTGGCGGGTCAGCGCCCCGACGTGGTGCTGCTCGCGGGGCGCGGGCCGTTCGTGCGCCTCATGGGGCGTGTGATCGATGCGCTGGAGCATCGGCCCGTCACCGTCTCGGGGCTCCCCGGCATGGCGATCCCCGCCCAGCGCGGCGCGCTCGACTACCGCCGGCATACCGACCTTCTGGTGGTGCACTCCCACCGCGAGGTGCGGGCCTTCGAGGAGCTCGGCCGCCGGATCGGGGTGCAGACGCCGGTGGCGCTCGCGACCCTTCCGTTCGCCCGGCGGAGGCAGCGGATGCTGCGGCCGGAGCGCATCGGCGTCGAGGCGGTGGCTGCGCGGCACGGTGGTGTCGCGGTCGCCGAGCGTCCTCCGCAGACTGCTCCGGTGCGGCCTGCGGCGACCGACATCGTGTTCGCCGCCCAGGCACTCGTCCCCCTCGAGAAGGAGGAACGCGCCGAGATCGCAGCCATGCTCGTGCGGGCCGCTGAGGCGGAACCAGGACGCCGCGTCGTGGTGAAGCTGCGTTCGCGCCCTGGAGAGTCGGAGACCCATCTCGAGCGCGAGCCCTACGCGGGGCTGCTGCCATATCCTCGTCCGAAGAACCTCGTCTTCTCCTACGACTCGATGACGACCGCCCTGGAGCGGGCTGCCGGTCTCGTGACCGTGAGCTCCACTGCCGCGATCGAGGCTACGGCTCTCGGCGTGCCCGTGATCGCGCTCGACTCCTTCGGGGTGAGCAAGCGCCTGCTGAACACCGTGTTCGTGGGAAGCGGACTGCTCGGTGGTCGCAGCGAGGTCGTCGCCGGCAGGTTCAGGCATCCGCACCCCGACTGGCTGCGCGAGAACTACTTCCACCCCGAAGCGGAATCGACGTGGTGGGAGCGGGTCGAGCAGCTCGTCGCCCTGCGGCGCTCGGGGGCCCTGCCAGCCAGGCGGGTGCCTGCGGCCCGAGGCGGATCGCTGCATGAGGCCTGGCATCGGTCGAGCGTGCTCGGCGCGGAGGATCGCACTGCACAGGGGGCGTTGGCGCTCGCCGTCGGTTCTCCGGCGACACGGGCGGTCGCTGCGCTGCGCAGACGCAGGGAGGCCTCTGGCGGCGGTACCTGGGCGGATGCTTCGACCGACTTCACGCTCGAGCCCAACCCGTTCCTCGACTCCATCCGGCGCTGAGCGCAGGGGGCGG
>JBOGEI010000075.1:0-17507 GCA_050701935.1 Microbacterium sp. | reverse complement strand
GTGAACGACCGGGAGACGTCAAGAAACAACTGGAACGGCTGGAGCATCGAATCCGCAGGTCAGAGACCGGATTCGAGCATCGTCGCAGGTAGCGAAATCGGCCCCGAGAACACTCTCAAGGTGGAGACACGGGTTCGAACCCCGTTGGGACTACCAGGGGAAACGCATCGTCGGAGTTCCCGTCTCCACCCTGGTCAAGGTACAGACACGGGCCTTCAAGCCCCGGCAAAGCGCAGGTCAAACACACTGAGCAGGGCTGGGCCCCCGTCTCTCGTCCCGCATCCGTCCCGCGGCCGACGTCACCGCGTCACGGCACAGGGACGGGATTGAGCCCTACGGCTTGGACATAGTGGAGGGTGCCCCCCCTGTGGGGCTTCTTCCGACGCTCATCGGCATCCGTACGGGTCCCGTCTTCTTCCAAGACGGCGACGTCTACGGAAGGACCGTGAAACTTGGCGGCGAGGATCGCGTCCTAGGCGGGGCCGGGGCACGGTGCTCGTCAGCGAGAAGACCGCCCATGCAGCGCGTGACGGCGGACTGCGCTTCGAGCCCGTTGGATCGGTCGAGCTGAAGAACGTTGCGCACCTCGTGGCCCTGCATGAAGCCTCCAGGTAGAGCTCAAGATGATTGCCGCGGAGAGCGGATCTGACCTGACCGAGAGGGCACCGTTCTTCTCGACCCCGACTGCCGGGCAGCGACCTAGGATCCCCGGGAGGAGGCGAGACTCATTTCAGCCTGGGCCAGGAAGCTGGATCGGAGCCGGTCGTCCTCGATGCTCTCCGCGATCTGCTCGACGACGCGCCCGGCTTCGGCTCGGAATTTTGTTGCGCCCTCGGCGTTCCCCCGCGCCGCCTGAACATAGCTCAGTCCCCCGAGGATCTCCCACAGGATTCGGCGGGACCCAAGGCTTTCCGCCTTGGACCGCGCATCCAGCAGGGCTTGCTCAGCGTCGTCCATATGTCCTCCGGCTGCCAGTGATCTACCTTTTAGGAGTAGCGCGTCTGCCGCGAACTGACGAACCTTGAGGCGATCAACTAGGCCGACAACCTCGTTCGCTATCTCTATAGCCTGGGCGTCATTGCCCCGCGTCAACGCTATCCGTCCGCGGTCGAGGCCTAGAAGGATGGACGCAAAGTACGGGACAGGATCGGGATGCGACTCGACTTGGCTTTCGGCAATCGCTGCTTCCGCCTCGTCGAGTTCACCTGCGAGGACGTGAAGCTCGGCCTTCCTCCCCATCACCCAGGCTCTCCCCACTGGATGCTGCTTCTCTGCCACGTCCAGGGCGAGGCGCACGAGCTCGAAGCCACGCTCAAGATCCCCGAGGTGCGCGTAAAAGGATCCGAGATCAGCGCGGGTCGTCGCCTGTGGAGCGACGAAACCTGCACGCTGGGAGAGGGCGATGCACTCCTCCATCGTGGCCATCGCCTTCCGCAGGTCCCCACGGTCCGCGTGGATGCTGCAGACGGGCATCAGGCTCAAGGCCTGCCCCCACGGATTCCCGATGTTCTTGGCGAGCCCGTAGGCTTGCTCAGACAAGGTCAGGGCTTCCTCGTACTCCCCGGCGAAATGGCAGAGCCAGCTCGAGTTGGCGAGGCTTCCGCTCAGCATGGGGTCGTTTCCGAGCTCCCGCCAGAACACCCTGGCCTCTTCGAGGGTGGCCCGTGCGGACTGAAGGTCGCCGATCCCCGCATATGGGTGCCACAGGTCGTTCAGCGTGAAGGCGATCTGCCCGTGATCGTCCAGCTCTCGTGCGATCGCAAGGGACCGCTCTCCGACCTCGACCGCCTCGCGGAGGTCGCCCCCTCCGTACACGATGAGGTTCATGAGGTTCCAGAGGGCCTTTGACTCGGCCGCGCGGTCCCCAAGCTCGCTGGCGAGCTTCAGTGCCTGCTCAGAAAGGGTGCGCCCGCGCTCCGCATCGAACCTCGAAGTCGTCGTTGAGAACAGGGCGGTGAGCGCCATGCGGGCCTCGAGCACGACAGCCCGGTTGCCGGCGCGTTCGGCGACCTGCTCCAGTTCCTCGTAGGTGGCCACCGCATCGTCGAATCTTCCCTCAAGTTCAAGGGCCCTGCCCCGGCTCAGATACAGGTGGCGAAGGGCCTCATCGCCGATCCCGAGCCGATCCGCCGCTTCGATCGCGCTCGTGTAGTGGCTGACCGCCTCAACGTTGGCGTACAAACGGGCGGCGTTGTCGCCGGCAATGGTGGCGTAGGTCAACGTTCGCTCGTCGTCGCCCGCTTCCTGGAAGTGCCGGGCCAGCAACGGAGCGAACTCCTCGATTCGGTCCGCGTACAGTTCCTCCAGGACCTCTGCGACCCGCATGTGGAGCTCGCGTCGCCCCTTCAACAGGATGGTGCTGTACGTCGCGTCCTGGGTCAGGCTGTGGTGGAAGGCGTACTCGCGTTCGGGCATCCGGGCGGTCTCATCGATGAGCCCGACTCGTTGCAGCGTGCTCAGCTTGCGGTCGAGCTCGACGCCGTAACCTGAGACGGCTCGAAGGACCGGCTCGGAGAACGATCGCCCGATGACCGAGGCGAGTTGCAGGGTGCGACGGGTGTCCTCGTCCAATCGATCGAGCCGGGCCGTGATTAGCGCCTGCAGCGTGTTCGGGACGGAGATCCGGTTCCCGTCATTGGGCCCCTGCTCGATGACGGCCGCAGCCACCTCCTCAACGAACAGCGGGTTGCCCTCCGTCCGCTCGAGGATCTGGGTTCGTAGTGCGTCTGATCTGCCCTCTTCCGGCAGCAGTTCGTCGATCAACACGCCGCTCTCTTGATCCGACAGAGGCCTGAGCACGATCTCCGTGGAGCGGTGCGGATACTCCACCTCGAGCCACTGCTTCAGCCGCCAGGAAGGCGCCTGCCGGTCCGGACGGAAGGCGAACAAGAACAGGCATGGCAGCTCGTCGACAAGTTTGGCCGTCTCGATCAGCAGGTCCATGGAGGCCTCGTCGCACCAGTGCAGGTCTTCGAACACCAGCAGCCGAGGGTCGGAGCCTGCGTGGCGGGTGGATCCGGGGACTAGCTCCATGATCGCGTGTTTGAACGCCTCGCCTTTCAGCGCATCCTCGCCAGGCTCCTGGACACCGAACAGCGAGCGCCAGACCCGCATGTGGGGCTCAACCCACTCCTCGGCAAAATCGATGGTCCGTAGCAGCTTCTCCCGGACGACGTCGGGCGGGTCGGTATCGCTGATCTCCGCCATTCTGGCCAGCATGCGGCGGTACTGAGCGTATGGGCGGGTCGTGTCGTAGGAGACGCACTGCCAGACCTCCCAGATGCGTCGGACATCCCAGATGCTGCGCTGGTCATCGGGTTGATGCTGTGCCCAGTTCTTCTGCGTCTCCTCGATCAATCGACTCTTCCCTAGTCCCGCCTCCCCGATGAGCGAGACGATCTGCCCTCTTCCATCGAGAGCCTCCGCCACGGCGCGCCGGAGGATCGCTATCTCGGACTCCCGCCCGACGAGGGGCGAGCCGCGACCACCGATCCGAAAACCTCGCACCGGCCCCGGGTGCGTCTTGGCTCCGACCACCCTGTAGGCGGGAACGGGTTCGCGTTTGCCTTTGACCTCGATGGCGCCGCGGGACTCGACGTCGAACAGCGGGGCAACGAACCGGAGTGTGTCACCCGTGATCTGCACGGTGCCGGGCTCTGCCGTCTGCTCCATGCGTGCAGCAAGGTTCACCGCGTCGCCCATGGCCGTGTATTCCAGACGGAGGTCCGACCCCACCTGGCCCACCATGACGTGGCCCGTGTTGATACCCACCCGGACGCTCAAGTCGAGATCGCGATCGGCCTTCACCTTGTCGCGGTACGTTCGGATCCCGTCGATGATTTCAATGCCGGCCATGACGGCTCGCTGAGGGTCGTCCTCATGTGCGATCGGCGCGCCGAAGAAGGCGAAGATCGCATCGCCCATCAAGCGGGCAAGGGTGCCTTCGTACCGATACACGGGCGCGATGAGGTGCTCGAACGCCCCGTTCATGATCTCCGCCCACTCTTCCGGATCGAGCTTCTCGGCCATCGCCGTCGAGCCCTTCACGTCGCAGAAGAGCATCGTCACGATCCGGCGTTCGCCCTCCATCGCCCGACCGGCACGCGCCGCCTCGAGCTTGGTATGCAGTTCCTTCGGAAGGTATGGCTCCAGCCGGGCCTCGTGTTCGGACGAGACCGGCCGAGCGCAGTTCTGGCAGTACTTCGCACCGGGAACGGGGATGGCGCCGCAGTAGGAACAGCGTTGCTCCAATTCCCCCCCGCAGTTCGAGCAGAATCGGGCCCCGTCTCGGTTCGGAGTCGCGCACTGGGGGCAGACCATGCGTCCAACGATAGCCGGGTCGCTTGACAACCGGTCTCAGTCAGGCGTCGCCGATGTCTCCGGCGCTCTCGATGAGGCGCTGGCTGAGAACGCGGATCACGGCGATCGCCGTGTCGGGCCGCTCACGCAGTACGCCTTCGAACTCCTTGCGGCCTACTCGCATGGTGCGGACGTCGCCGGACGCCACCACCGAGGCCATCCGGGGTTCCTGCGTGATGAGGGCCATCTCGCCGACGACGTCGCCAAGCCTCCGCCTGGCCAGCTCCATCTCCTGAGCCTCGCCCGGTCCGTCCCGAAGGACACGGACCTCTCCTTCGACCACGATATGCAGCTCCTCCCCAGGCTCTCCCTGGCCGGCGATGGTCTCGTCGTCGACGTAGGTTCGCTCCTCCGCGATCGCAGCGATGCGCTTGAGGTCCTGAGGGGACAGATCGGCGAAGAGGGGGACCTTGCGCAGGAACAGCACGCGTTCCATGTCCGACAGGATTGTGAGGGCTTCGGTCATAGGAGCTCCTTCGGTCGCGGAGCCGCGGAGCAGGGCGGCGCATTCGCGGATCCAGGGGTCGGGGTCGTCCAACAGTTGGGGCAGCCAAGCCTCGCGTGGGGAGCTTCGCGGATTGGGGGGCTCCCACAGCCGCAACAGCGGCCGGATGATGGTGAGTTCGCCTAGGGACTCCAGCGCCTCCAGTGCGTTGGCGACCTGCGCCCGGTCCCGGCTGGAGAGGTTGCCGATAGCGAACCGGATCGATGCGCGGTCTCCGAGTAGCGCTGCGGCCCGGAGGGCGTTGAGGGCCTGGCGCCGGGCGCGGTCGATCAGGGAGTCGCGGAGCAAGCCAACACCGTCGTCACCACCGGCGTCGATCATCAGCGAGACGTTGAAGTCGGCCACAGCTCGCGCCGCCTCCTCTCGCGCGTAGCCGCGAACCACGTTCTGCTTCGAGTCCGCGGGTAGCCGCTCGAGCGCGCGGAGCGCCCCCTCTGAAAGCTCGGGGTCGAACAGTGCAGCTGTTACCGGCTCCAGTGCGGAGGGCCCGATCCGACTAAGGGCGCCTGCGGCCGCCTCCTGTGCACCCTCGTCCCGATCGCCGAGCGCCCGCACGAGGAGCGCGACGGCGCGCGCCGGGTCCGAAGCCGCAAGGGCACGCGCCGCGGCCCCCCGGACGGGAGGGCTTGGATCTTCCAGCCCGTGTGCGCTCATGTCGAACGTCTCCGCCAATCCTGATTGCTCGAGCGCCTCGAGCGCGAGCACCCGCGACTCGGGGTCGTCTGCAACCAACATCGCCCGCACCAGCGTCAAGGCGTCTTCGTGGGGAGAGCTCTGCAGGATGATTGACGCGGCCGCCAACCGAACCACAGGATCCCCATCTCCGAGGACCTCGCGAATCACATCGGTTGAGTAGGACGACCTCTCCCCCAAGATGTCGACGGCGCTAACGGCAGCGAGACGAACCGAGGGATCTGGATCGGACAGGCACCGGGCCAACTCCGACATAGCTGACGCATCCTCGGTCCGGGCCAGCGACCTTAGCGTTATCGCTCGGACGGTGGCGTCGACGTCGTGGAGCGCGGCGTGCAACGCGGGCGCCGCCTCGTGGCTGGGGAGATCGCCCAAGATCTCGACGGCCGCCCGCCGAACGTGAACGTCCGCGTCCGACGCCCCGCCAACGACGACGGCCACGGCCGCCCCGTCGACCACGCGGCCGCTGAACGCCTCTTCATCGGTGAGCGTGGGAAAGACCTGAGGCCGGCCGGTTCGCAAGGCGTCGATCAGTGCGGTCGAGTACGAGCGGCGGGACCGCCACGTTGCGAGGATCGTGAGGGCCGCTGTTGCCAATCCGATGGCGTAGAGCTGCACCGCGCTCAGGGCTTCGACGCCGATCAACAGGATCAGGCCGGCGATGATCGTCCCCGCCTGCGCCGGGCCGCCGTTCATGAACGCGCGGGTCTGGTCGCGACGGGCCGGCGGAACGACGTTGATGACCGACTCCCACGCGGGGCCGGCGATCGAGGAGATCCACACCATCTGGACGAACCGGATCGCGACCAGTACCACGAAGGTGGCGCTAACGATCAGGATCGAGAACCCGGCGAAGTAGATGAGAGGTAGCACCACAATCAAGGTCGTCACGCCGAACCGGGCGAACAGCCGGTTGGTGAGGAACAACGACGACACGAGCGCGGCACCTGTCGTGACCGCGGAGAACAGACCGAAGAACCCCGCCAGGGCGTCGGCCCCGGAGAAGCGCTCGGTCGCCGCACGAGAGAACGGGAGGTACAGAGAGAAGAACAGGACTGAGAACAGCACCGCCGCGAGGGACATCCACTTCATGACCGAGGATCCGCGAACGAAGCGGAGCCCCTGCTGCATCTCGTCCAAGAGACTTGTCTTTTGCTTGTGGGTTCGCCTGCGCGCGACCGCCGGCTGCTGAGCTCCTCCGACAAGGGCCCGGCCGACCATGAATACCGCGACCAAGCCCGCTCCCCAGATGAGCAGCAGGTTCTCGGCCCCGAGCCAACCCGCCAACGTGGGGGTCAAGAGTCCGCCGATCACGGCACCGAGGATGCCTCCCGCGCCAAACAACGGGAACAATCGCTTCGCCTGGCGGGTGTCCACGACGATCCCGACCATCCCCCACGTGAAGAGTCCTTGGAGCATCTGCGTAACACCCGCAGAGAGCCACAGGACCGGGTAGATCCACGAGGGGTTCGCTACGACCAGTGCGCGTTCAGCCAGCAGTACGGCTGCGACCACAAGGGGCATCGCCATGAACAAGAGCTCGCGCGTCATGCGCCCCAAGAGCCCGGTCACGGCGATCGATACGGCGAACATCAGCCCGCCGGACAGCAGGAGCATCACGGGCAGCTTGTCAACTCCGGATCGCGCGAAGAACAGGGCGTCGATTCCGCTCTGACCGAACGCCGCGCCGGCCGCTGGAAAGAGCATCAGCGCGACCCCGAGCCCAGCCATCCGGCCTTCACCGGACCGAACCTTGAGCATCTGGCCGAACCTGATCACGCGGCCTCCAGGGCCACGTCGGTCTGAGACTTGGAGAGCATCATGAGGCGATGAGTCATCGTAGAAGGGAGCAGTAGAGACTGTTTCACAGCATGGTTCCCCCTATCTGGGACATCGTGCACACCAAGAGGCGCTCAGGCTGATCCGTAGGATCCTCGCTCGGTAACCGCTATGGCTGGAAGTGGAATCCTGCGACGATCTCGATCGCGATGACCAAGGCGACGACCCAGTCGACGGCGGCACAGAATGGAGGCCACCACCGGGTGCCGGATACATATCGGCGGCGTTGCTGCCAAGCGTCCTTGAGCCCGTGGGCCGCGAGGCCGAACGCGAGGAGCCATGCCGGTCCGGTGACGCCCGCTGCAGCGATTACCACGAACGCCATCGCGACACTGCTCTCGACGGCGATGACCTTCCACCGGCCGTCGGCCACCGCGAACCCGATGTAGACGAACGCGATCACGGCGAGTCCGAGGGCATAGACGGTCGCCGGATCGAGCCACCAGAACCCCAGCGGCGACGCGGCCTGAATCGCACCCACCACGACTCCCCAAGTGATGGCTGCTCGTATCGACGGCTTCTCGCCTTGGGAAAGGCCTCGTCGGGCGACTCTCACGGCCAAATCCCTGCGATCGCAAGCATCCCGACGCCGATGCCCGCCGCAACGGCAGCTGCAAACATCGCGGTGGGCCGCAACGGACCACTACGAAGGTCGAGGAAGCTTGGCGTCGCCGTCATGGATGCCCTCGTACGCCACAGTGGCTTCGCGTCCACCACCATCGCCATCCGTCCTCCTCTTTCACTGACGCTCGGAATCCGTCCCAACGAATCCGGCGCGGTCCTCGAGTCGTGCGTGAATGCGCGCGGCGATGAAGGCGGCGTCGTCTTTCACGAATCCGATGAGCGCCGACCCCCGCGTGTGCTGCCAGGTGAGCCCAATGAAGAGCACGCCGGGAGAGTCAGTCACGCCACGCCGATGGATGATGGCGCCGCTCTCGTCCTTGATCATTGGGATATCGATCCAAGAGAAGTCGGAGCGGTACCCCGTCGCCCAGACGATCGCGTCGATGTCTTGCTCGCTACCGTCCTCGAAGATGGCGCGCCGCCCAAGAGCACTCGCTAACCGCTTTCTCAGAGTCACCCCGGACCGACGAATCCCCCTCGGGCTCGATCCGATGAGCACATCGCGTTTCGCTAACCTCCTGCCGAGACGTGAATCGGTACTGACCTTCATGAACCCAACCGCGGACAGCCACCAGAAGAGGTCCTTGCCGAGAAGACGCTGCGGGAGAGAAGCAACTCGCTTGCCCACGGCGAGATCCACCTTCCTCGTGGCGGCGAGTTCCGCGGCGATCTGGAAGCCAGAGTTGCCTCCTCCCACCACGAGCACCTGACCCTCAGGAAGTTGAGTCGGGTGTCGGTAGTCAGCGCTATGGATCTGGAAGACCGTCTCATCCAGGTTGCCAGCCACCGGAGGAACGAAGGGGTCTTGGAATGGGCCGGTCGCAACGACGACTTGGCCCGCCGTGAATTCACCACTCGCAGTCGCGACCACGTATGCCCCATCTCGCTGGGTGAGCGATGTGACCTTGGCGTTGAGTCTCACGGGGAGGTCAAAGGCCGAGAGATAGCCTTCAAGGTAGGAGGCGACGTCATCTTTCGACGGGTACGTGTCCTTCTGCCCGGGAAAGGCCATCCCCGGAAGTCCGCTGTACTGCGCAGGAGTGAACAACGTGAGCGAATCCCATCGGGAGCGCCACGCGTGCCCGGTCTCGGAACCGGCATCCAGGATCACGAAGCTCAGCCCGCGCTGCGCGAGGTGATAGCCCACAGCGAGACCGGCTTGGCTGCCACCGATGATGATGACGTCGAACGAATGCGTTCCGATCCTTGAGGTCATGTCGTCACCTCCGAAGGATCACGCCGAGACACGTTGAAGCTGAACATCATCCCGCTCTGAGCGTGCTCGGCGATATGGCAATGCGCCATCCATAGACCTGGATTCGAGGCGTCGAGCAGGACATCCACGGTCCGTCCCGCTGGTACAAGCACGGTGTCCTTCCAAACCAGGTTGGCCTCCGGCTCGCCCTCCCGTGACAGCACGAGGAAGCGCCCGGCGCCGTGGACGTGGAACGGGTGATGCATCGGGTGATCCGACTCCATCTCGTTGACGAGTCGGATCTTCACCCGGTCGCCGACCGTGAAGGCCCATGTGATCGCCCCGTTCTCGGCTCCGCTCTCCCGATCGATGAGCATCCACCTCATGTTGCCCGGCTCCGAAGCACGGTTGATCTCCGGCATCAGGTCTTCCCACTCGAGTCCATCGTTCTGTTGATGTTCCTGGTGCTCGTGGTGAGCAGCACGTTCACTGGGCTTGGGCTCGGTCGCCGGTAGGGTGTCTGCGGGTACGAGCTTCATGCCGCACTTCGGGCAGGTTCCCGGCTCCGACGACGTCACCTCCGGATGCATCGGACAGACGTAGGAAGCCGGACTCGGCTCCTCAGAACGCACCGGGACCAGCTTCATGCCACACTTCGGACAAGTTGCTGGCTCCGAGGACGTCACCTCGGGGTGCATCGGGCAGGCGTACGCGGTGGGGGTCTTCTGCCCCGAGTGGACCGGGAGCAACTGCATCCCACATTTCGGGCAGGTTCCCGGCTCGGTGGAGGTGACGTCCGGGTGCATCGGGCAGGCGTAGGAACTCGCCGGCGCAACGTCCTCCCCGTAGAGGAGTGGCATCGAGGCCACGAAGGCGAGCACCTTGTCCGGCGGTCGTTCGATGTCGCGATCGATCGACTGATGCTCGGCGGTGAGCTGGGGGTCGACACGCAGAGCCTCGAACGACGTTGCGGCGGCCGAGGTCGTGGTCCCTACGACAGCGAACGCGCCGAGGTCGTAGACGTGATTCGGCGTTCGATGCTCGAGTCGGGCTTCCCCGAGGGTGTCGAACATCGCGTCGATGACCGCCCGCTCCGAGGGAGCGAGCATCACCTGGTCAACGAAGGTCTCCTGCTCGTACCGACCGCTGTCACCACCGACCAGCTTCATCCGCGCGCCGCGGAGAGCGAAGTTGAAGATCCGCGTGTTCGCCGTGTTCACGAGATAGAGGCGTACGACCTCCCCCACGGCCGCCTGGCCCGAGAACTCGGTCTCGCCGTTGATCAACATCACGTTCCCGAACCGCCCCATCGCCGTGTAGTTGGGGCCGGAGCGATGGAAAGGCGCGATGTGACCCTCCTCGACGAGCAGGTCGTCGAGCGTGATGCTGAGTAGTCGGTCGACGGCGGGCCAGTACGACGGGTCGGCGGGCTCGACGATGATCGTGCCGTACAGGCCCATCTCCAGGCCGAAGTCCTCGCGGATGTGTGGGTGGTACCAGTAGAACCCGGCATCGGGGAATTGGACCTTGTAGGTGAACGTTCCCCCGATCGGGATAGGTGCCTGCGTCTCGTGAGGGACCCCGTCGTAGCGGTTCTCCAGCCGAAGTCCGTGCCAGTGAACGGTAGCCTCGACGTCGCCGTCGTTGGACACCTGCACGGTGATCTCCGACCCTTGATCCACGTGCAAGGTCGGGCCGGGGATCGAGCCGTTGTAGCCCAACATACGCAGCTCGGCGTCGTCGATACGCTTGCGCACCGGCTCGATGCGAAGGTCGAATCGGTCGCCGTCGTAAAGCCGGATGAGCTGCGGGCGCGTCGCTTCTGAGAGTCCAGCCGTGTCAGTCGTGAACAGGTCGTCGGGCCTCGCAGGCTCGTCTTTGGTCGGGCTGGCGGTTCCGGATACACGTTCCATGAGAACTCCCCCGATGCTTCGTGCCGAGCCCTACCCCTGGGATGCCGTCTCAGCTCCAGACCGAGCACGTTCGTTCCGGATATCTAGTCCCACGCTGGTCGTGCCAACGGGCCTCGATCACCGTGTGGGAGGCTCCCTCGGCCGGCACCCGCAAAGCCGTCTGTCCCACGTCTCAGCCTACGTCTTCGCCGCCAACCCGCACCCGGCGTCGTCCCGCATTCGTCCCGCGAACGACCGGGAGACGTCAAGAAATGACAGGAACGGCTGGAGCATCGAATCCGCAGGTCAGGACCCGGATCCGGGCATCGCCGCAGGTAGTGAGATCGACCCCGAGAACACTCTCAAGGTGGAGACACGGGTTCGAACCCCGTTGGGACTACGCAGGTCAGAGGCCATGTTCCGATCTCAGGACGGTGCGTGGCCCCGCATTGGCCCCGCGGCGTACACGTGGCGTCAAGGCCAAGTGAGTCGGCCTCGAGCTCCTCACCATCGTTCTCGTCCCAAGGATCGTCTCGGTCCATCGCTCCTCCATCAGCCGAACGTGAACGCGAACGCTTCGGCGCCGCGGTCGAAGAACTCGATCGTGAACGTCCGATCGAAGATCGGTCCACGCTGGCGCACCAGCTGATACATGCGTTGCTGCGACAGCACTCCGGCGCCGTCGTCGGAGACGTCGCTCCCCGCAGCGACTCCAGGCGGCTCGTCGTCGATCGTGACGCGGAAGGGGATGGACATACCACGCTCGGGTGGCCCCATCACTAGATGGACGTCGCGCGCATGGAACGAGAAGTCGATGCGGCCACTCCCCTCGTTCAGATGCACCCTGTCGGCGTCGACTGTCCAGTCACCGGCGAGGGCCCACTGGTTCGAGCCGAGATGCCTGGAACTCGCGTACAGCTGTCGTTCCTTGGGCGCCATACCGCCCGGCGACGCGAACCCTTGTGCCCGGTCGTATCCGAGATGCGTCTCAGCCGACTCCAGGTCCTTCCAATCCGCCTCGACCTCCGGACCGTCGGCGGTCACCGGAACGGGATCGTCGCCGACATCGGCGCCAGTCTCCCGCAGGAGCTCTTGGATGACGTGCTCGGACGCCTCGTAGTCACCTTCACCGAACCGGTGATGCCGAATCCGCCCGCTCGTATCGATGAAGTACAGCGCCGGCCAGTAGTGGTTCGCGAACGCGTCCCAGACCGCGTAATCGTTGTCCAGGGCGATCGCCCAGTTGACGCGCATCGCCGCCAGCATCTCCTTGACGTTCTCGACGTCATGCTCGAAAGAGAACTCCGGCGTGTGGACGCCGATCATGACCAGCCCGTCGTCCCGATACCGCTCCGCCCACGCTCGAACGTATGGCAGTGTCCGCAGCCAGTTGATGCAGGTGTAGGTGCAGAAGTTGACCACGACCACCTTGCCCGACAGCCCGGTGGGCGTGAGCGGCGGCGAGTTGAGCCACTGGCTGGCCCCGTCGAGGGACGGGAACCGTCCCTCGTTCGAGAGTCGCGTCGTGCCGCGGTGCGGGCGGAACCACTCCCCCACGTCGACCTCCCGCTCAGTAGGCGTCCACGTCGACGATAGCTTGCGCGAACGCCTCGGGTGCCTCTTGCGGGAGGTTGTGCCCGATCCCGCCCCCGGTCGTGCGGTGCTCGTACTTCGCCGAGAACTTCGCCGCGTACGCGGTTGGGTCTGGATGTGGGGCGCCGTTGGCATCCCCTTCGAGCGTAATCGTAGGCACCGTGATGGCCGGCGCTTCCGCCAGGCGCCGCTCGTGGTCCTCGTACAGCGGCTCGCCGTCGGCCAGCCCGAGCCGCCACCGGTAGTTGTGGACCACGATGTCGACGTGATCGGCGTTGTCGAAGGACGCCGCGCTACGGTCGAACGTCCCGTCGTCGAACGCCCACGCTGGTGAGGCGGTCTGCCAGATGAGCCTGGCGAACTCGCGACGGTACTTCTCGTATCCGGCTCGGCCGCGCTCGGTCGCGAAGTAGAACTGGTACCACCACGAGAGCTCCGCCGCTGGCGGCAACGGCACCTGATTCGCCTCCTGGTTGCCGATCAGGTACCCGCTCACGGCGACGAGCGCCGTGCACCGTTCCGGCCAGAGCGCCGCCATGACGTCGGCCGTCCGGGCGCCCCAGTCGAAACCCGCGACGATCGCTCGATCGATGCCCAGCGCGTTCATCAGCTCGATCGCGTCGACCGCGAACGCCGACTGCTGACCATTGCGGAAGGCCCGGTCCGACAGGAAGCGGGTCGTGCCGTACCCGCGCAGGTACGGCACGATCACTCGGTACCCGGCCGATGCGAGCATCGGCGCGACGTCGACGTACGCGTGGATGTCGTAGGGCCAGCCATGGAGCAACACGGCCGCGGGGCCATCGGACGGACCGGCATCCACGAATCCGACGCTGAGGAGGCCGGCGTCGATCTGCCGAAGGGCGCCGAAAGAGGCGCCGGTTGTCACGGTCTCGGTGCTCATCGTGGTCTGCCAGCTGCACCGGTGACCGCGTCGGCCGCCCTCACGATGACGTCGCTCACCGCCTGCGGTTGGGAGACCATCACTGCGTGCGACCCCTCGACCTCGACGATCTCGGCTCCGGCCCTTCGCGCCATCGTTCGGAGAAGGTCGGTGCCGGCGGCCTTGTCCTCGGTCGGGACCACCGCCCAGGATGGCAACGTCTTCCACGCGGGCGATCCGGAGGGATCGCTGAAGGCGGTCGCGGCGGCGGGGCGCTGGTTCGCCGCCATCACCGCCGTGCGTTCCTCCGGCAGATCGGCGGCGAACGTGTCCCGGAACCGCGCTGGATCGACCAGGAACTCGGGCGCGGTCTCGGCGTCGCGTCCGGTCGGATAGTCCCGCTGGATCAGAGCGGTCATCAAGACGCTGTCCCTCGACTCCGCCGCCACGTCGGCGAGCCGTTCGTCGAGATCCGGCGCGAACGCGGCCACGAAGACCAGGCCGCGGACGTTCCGGGCATCGGTGCCGGCGTTCGTGATCAACGCGCCGCCGTCGAATGTCCGACCAGCAGGACCGGACCTTCGATCTGGTCGACCGTGCTCCGCAGGTACGCCGAATCCGACGCGACGCCTCGCAGCGGGTTCGCGGCAGCGAAAGCCTCGTGGCCGTCCCGCTGGAGCCGCTGGATCACGTCGTTCCAGCTCGACCCGTCGGCGAAGGCCCCGGGCACGAGCACGATCGTCGGCGGATCTGCGGTCGAGAGGGTTGACGAGCTCATGACTGTCTCCTCTCCCACGACGGCGTCTGCCGCGGATCCGTTCTTCAACGAAGCGATCGGAACGCCGCCCGCATCTCCTCCGAGAACACCTGTGGCTCCTCCCAGGACGCGAAGTGCCCACCCTTGTCGACCTCGTTGAAGTAGATGAGGTTGGGATAGACCTTCTCGGCCCAGCTCCGCGGCGCCAGGAAGATCTCGTCCGGGAAGACGGTGAAGGCCACCGGGAGCCTGAGCTCGGGGGGCTTCTTCCCGGCCGCGATCGCGGCATTGATGGTTCGGAACCCCTCCCAGTACAGCCGCGCCGCCGAGGTCGCCGTGTTCGTCAGCCAGTACAGCGTGATGTTGTCAACGATCCTCTCCCGCGTGAGGCCTCCCGAAGGCTGTCCTTCGAGGAAGGCGCGCGAGATCTTCTCGTAGCTGTCGGCGTCGTGATCGAGCATCCAGGCCGCCAGTCCCGCGGGTGTATCCGACAGGGCGTAGCCGATCGTCTGCGGGTGCTCGGGCATCTCGACGATGTAGCCCCTCTTCGTGAGGGCGGCGGCCACCGCATGGACTGCCGTGGGCTCCTTCCTCTCGGCCTTGGCAGCAAAGATGGCCACCGCAAGCTTCTTGACCAGTCCGGGCGGCGGAGCCGCACCGGCGAAGACGGCCGCCAGCACCTCGAGCGGGAAGGCGCTGAGGAGGTTGAGATGGATGCCGAGCAGTCCGTTCGGGGCTTGGCGTGCCATCGCGTCGGCGACGAGGGCGCCCTGATCGCCGCCCTGAGCGACATAGCGGGTGTAGCCGAGGCGGTTCATGACCTCCGCCCAGACTTGCCCGATGCGGGCGGGATCCCAGCCGACTTCCTTCGGCTCGTCAGAGAAGCCGTAGCCAGGCATCGACGGGATCACGAGGTCGAACGCGTCCTCGGCACGTCCGCCGTGCGCCGTCGGGTCCGTCAGCGGGCCGACGACCTCGAGCATCTCGATGACCGAGCCGGGCCACCCGTGCGTGATGATGAGTGGCAGTGCGTTCTCGTGTGGCGACTTGACGTGGATGAAGTGGATGTCGAGGCCGTCGATCGTGGTCATGAACTGCGGCAGCGCGTTCAGCCTCGACTCGAGCCTGCCGAAGTCGTACTCATCCGCCCAGTAACGCATGAGCTCCCGGATCGTCGCGAGCTGCACACCCTGCGACCAATCTCCGACCAGCTCCTTGTTCGGCCATCGCGTTGCGCCGATGCGCCGGCGGAGATCCTCGATCGCCTCCTTCTCGAACCCCACTGTGAACTGCCGGACGCTCGTGTCGTCGATGACCACCACCGGGTCGACCGAAGCCGTCTTCTCGTGCATCGCTTCCTCCTTCCCGTGCGCTTGTCAGCGCAGCGACCGGAACGTGGTTCGGACCTCTTCGGAGAACGTCAGGGGCTGTTCCCAGGCGGCGAAGTGCCCGCCCCTTGGAAGTCGGTTGAAGTGGATCAGGTTGGGATATGCCTTCTCGGCCCAGCTGCGCGGGGCTGCGTAGATCTCGTCGGGGAAGACGCTCACCCCGGTTGGGAGCGGCACGCCCTTCGGTGAGAAGAACGCGAGCTTGCTCTCCCAGTAGAGCCGGGCCGACGAGACCGCCGTGTTCGTCAACCAGTACAGGCTGACGTTGTCGAGGATGTCGTCTCGGGTCAATCCCTCGGGCTGGCCGTCGAAGACGCGCGCGATGAGCGCCAGGCTGCGCTCGTCGTGGTCGAGCATCCAGGCGGCAAGGCCCACCGGAGAATCCGCGAGCGCGTACAGCGTCTGCGGTCGGTTCCCCTTCTCCTGGGCGTAGGCGAGACCGTGTTTGTAGAACGAGACGAGCTGGTCCCACGCGTACTCTTCCTCGTCCGAAAGCCCATCCGGCGCCGGGTCTCCCGACTGGAGCGCCTGCGTGATCTCGTCCGGAAGCGTGGCCGGCATGTTCGTGTGGATGCCCAGCAGCCCCGGCGGCGTGAGGAGCGCCATCTGCTCCGTGACCGCGTTCCCCCAGTCGCCGCCTTGCGCCACGTACCGGGTGTAGCCGAGCCGCTCCATCAGCACGACCCACGCGCGCGCGATCCGGATCGGATCCCAGCCGGTCGACGTCGGCTTCCCCGAGAACCCGTGGCCCGGCAGTGACGGGATCACCACGTCGAAGGCGTCCTCCTCGCTCGCGCCGTGCGCCGTCGGATCGGTGAGCGGGCCGATGATCTTGAGCTGCTCGATGATCGAACCCGGCCAGCCGTGCGTGACGATCACCGGCAGTGCGCCCTCGTGCCGCGACCGCACGTGGATGAAGTGGATGTCCACCCCGTCGATCTCCGTGACCAACTGCAGCAGCGCCTGCAGTCGCGCCTCGACCTTCCGCCAGTCGTAGTCCGTGGCCCAGTAGCCCGTGAGCGCCTCCATCGTCGCGAGCTGGACGCCCTGGGTCCGGTCGTCGACCGTCTCGCGATCCGGCAACCGCGTCGCCTCGACACGCCGGCGCATGTCGTCGAGCGCCTCCTGCGGGATATCGATGCGGAACGGGCGGATCGCGTCGTCGGCGATCACGGTGACATCGTCGCCGGACGCGTCTCCTGCCCAGGGGCCTCGGTCATGTCTACTCCTTGCTCCTCGTTGGCACGTTTCGGGTGAGTGCCCTTCGTAGGTTCACGTGCCGCCGAGCACCATCGCGCCCGGGTGTCTCCCTAGTCCTCCCCTGGGGGACCGCCCCCCTCGAGGGCTCACCCCTCGACCAGCTGCTGACCCCCGTCGATCACGAAGGTCGCGCCGGTGACCGCCGTGTTCGTCATCAGATGGATCGCAAGCGCGGCGATGTCCGACGGGCCGACGATGCGTCCGATCGGCAAGATCGAGCCGAGGTGCTCGCGGCGCGCGGCCAGTCCGTCTCCCGGGACCGCCGCGGAGAGCGGCGTGTCGGCGAACCCGGTCGTGATCAGGTTGACGCGGACGGGCGCGAGCGCGAGCGCAAGGTCCTTGGTCAACGCGAGGAGCGCTGCGGTGAGACCGGAGGTGAAGGCCAGCTCCCTGGTGGTGCGGCTGCCATCCGTGCACCCGAGGAACAGCAAGGTCCCTCCGAGCCGGACGTGGCTCGCCGCAAACCGGGCAACCTGCAATGGCAGCAACAGGTGGGCCTCGACGTCGCGGCGCGCCGCG
>JBOGEI010000074.1:0-17563 GCA_050701935.1 Microbacterium sp. | reverse complement strand
GGGCGCACTCCGCGCAGAGCGTCACGCCGTATGAGGCGTTCTCCACGTTGCAGCCGGCCACGATGCGACCGTCGCCGACGAGGGCCGCCGCGCCCACGCGATAGCGCGAGTACGGCGCGTACGCCTTCGTCATGGCGTCCGTTGCGACCTGGCGCAGTTCATCCCAGTCGATGTCCGTCATTGCGTTGCTTCTCTCTTCCCGGGCTGGGCTACGACTTGATGTAGGGCTTGCCGTCTGCGGCAGGTGCCTTGATCTGACCAGCGAACCCCGCGACCGCGAGCAGCGTGACCACGTAGGGCAGCATCAGCATGAACTCGCCCGGAATGGGTGTCTTCAGGATCGACAGCAGGTTCTGCAGGTTGGTGGCGAAACCGAACAGCAGCGCTGCGAGCGTCGCGCGGATCGGATCCCAGCGACCGAAGATCACCGCGGCGAGAGCGATGAAGCCGAGCCCGGCCGTCATGTCCTTGCCGAACTGCGGCACCGAGACGAGCGTGAAGTATGCACCGCCCATGCCCGCGATCGCACCGGCGAGCAGCACGTTCCAGAACCTGGTCGGGTTGACCTTGATGCCCACGGTGTCCGCCGCCTGCGGGTGCTCGCCGACAGCGCGCAGCCGCAGACCCCACCGGGTGCGGTACAGCCCCCACGCCACGACGGCGACGGTGATGAACATCAGGTACCCGATGAACGTCTGGTTGAAGAGCACCGGCCCAATGATGGGGATGTCGCTGAGCAGCGGGATCTCCACGCGCGGGAACCGCACCGGGGTGTTCAGCGTCGCCTCGTTCGGTGCGAGCAGTGCGCCGTAGAGGAATCCGGTGAGGCCCGTGACCAGCACGTTGAGCACGACACCGACGATGACCTGCTCGACGAGGTACTTGATCGCGAATGCAGCGAGGACGCTCGCGACCAGGACGCCGCCGATCATCGCGCCGACCAGACCCACGAACGGGTTGCCGGTGATGCTCGACAGGAGCGCCGCGGAGAACGCGCCGAGGAGCAGCTGCCCCTCGATCGCGACGTTCACGACGCCGGCACGCTCGCCGATGACGCCGCCGAGAGCACCGAAGACCAGAGGCACCGAGAGCGAGACCGCACCGAACAGCAGGCTCGTCACCGGTACGAGTCCGCCGGCGGAGGCCCACACGAGGAACGCGAAGACGGCCAGCACGCTGAAGGCGATCACGAGCCACAGCGACGGCGGGCGGTAGGTCCAGGCCCGCAGGAACGCCCCCACCGTCAGCACCACGAGGATTCCGAACACGACCCAGAAGGTCGAGGCGGTCGGCAGGGCCACGTCCGGCAGCGCGAGCGCCGAGGACTGGTCGGAGAGCCGGAAGGTACTGGTGCCCTCACGCGGCACGAACAGGAACAACAGCGCGAGGAGCACGGTGGCGCCTGCCAGGACGATCGGCGCCTTGAGGTGCCGCTCCTTCACGGTCGCGAGCTGCACGGTGCCGTCAGCGGCCTGGGTCTGCACGAGGGACATCATGCCGCCACCGCCTTCTTCGAGGCCTTGGCTCTGAGCCTGGCAGCCTTCTCGATATCGGTCTTAGGGAGGAAGAACACCGTGCGCAGCAGCGGCGGCGCAGCGATGAACAGCACGACGAGCGACTGCACGACGAGCACGATGTCGACCGGGATGTCCTGAGCCTGCATCGAGAACGATCCTGCCTTGAGCGCGCCGAACAGGATGCCGGCTGCGAACGTGCCCCAGGCGCGGCTGCGTCCGAGGAGAGCGACGGTGATGGCATCGAAGCCGATGCCGGCATCGATGGTCTCGGTGACACCGGTGGTGACCGCGCCCTGGATCTGGTTCATACCCGCGAGGCCGGCGAGGCCTCCGGCGAACAGCATCGCGTAGACGTAGATGCGCTGCACGCTGATGCCGGCGGCGCGCGCGGCATGCGGGTTCTCACCCACGGCGCGCATGCGCATTCCGAGCGAGGAGCGCTCGATGAGCCACCACACGAACAGGGTCGCCACGATCACGATCACGAAGCCGAGGTCGAGCAGCGGGAACTGCGGGCCGAGCAGTGTCGGGAACTGCGCGCTCTGCGGCGTGGCCGAGCCGAGGGCCTGGTTGGTGCCCGGCTTCTGCAGCAGACCAGGAGTGCGGATCATCCACAGCAGCAGGTAGTACGCGATGTAGTTGAGCATGATCGTGAGGATCACCTCATGTGCACCGGTGCGAGCCTTGATGAGACCCGCGATCGCGCCCCAGAGCGCACCGCCCGCGATCCCGGCGATGAGGGTGACCGGGATATGCAGCCAGATCGGCAGGTCGAGCGAGAACGTCAGAAGGGCCGCGACCGCGACGCCGATGAGCATCTGACCGCGGGCACCGATGTTGAACAGGCCGACGCGGAAGGCCAGCGCGACGCCGAGCCCGGCCGCGATGAGCGGTGCGGCGAAGCCGAGCGTGTTCGTCAGAGGACGGATCTGGGCCGCGAAGTCCGCGCCGCGGGCGTTGAAGATCGCGCCGCGGAACAGGGCCTCGTAGCCGTTGTAGACGGCATTCCAGGCTGCGACGAACGTGTCACCGGGCCGTGCGAAGAAGTAGACGGATGCCGCCTGGACGTCTTCGTTGGTGAAGGCGATCAGGATGCCGCCGACGATGAGTGCCAGCACGATCGCGAGGATCGTGGTGACCGCATTGCCGCGGAGGATCTCCTTGAGGATGACGTTGCCGCGTGGGGGCGGCGGTACATCCGACGGGTCGCGCGGGACCGTGCCGGTGCTCGTCGCGAGCTCCTGCGGCGGGATCCCCTTGGTCACATCTCCTGCGCCGGGCGTCGCTCCGCTCACGCGGCCACCTCCCCTTCGGCCGCTCCGGCCATCATGAGTCCGAGCGTCTCCCGAGGCGTGTCGCCGGGGACGATGCCGACGATCGTGCCGCGGTACATGACCGCGATCCGATCGGCGAGAGCTGCGACCTCGTCGAGCTCCGTGGACACGACGATCACGGGTACGCCCGAGTCGCGCGTCTCGATGATCCGCTTGTGGATGAACTCGATCGAGCCGACGTCCACACCACGGGTCGGCTGCGCCGCGACGAGGAGGCGCAGATCACGGCTCATCTCCCTCGCGATGACGACCTTCTGCTGGTTGCCGCCGGACAGCGTGCCTGCGGCGGTCTCCGGTCCCTGAGTGCGGATGTCGTACTCGGTGATGCGGGCACGGGCGAACTCGTCGAGCGCCCCGCGCCGGAGTGTGCCGGCGCGGCTGAATGCGGGATCGTCCGAACGATCGAGGATCAGGTTCTCCGCGACGGAGAAGCCTGCGACCAGGCCGTCCTCCGTCCGGTCCTCCGGGACGAAGCCGACACCGGCATCGAGGATCGCACGCACGCTCTTGCCGACGAGCTCCTTGCCGTCGAGAGTGATGCTTCCTTCCACACGAGCAGCGAGACCGACGATGGCCTCCACCAGCTCGGTCTGGCCGTTGCCCTGGACACCCGCGATCGCGAGCACCTCCCCCGGTCGGACGGCGAAGTCGACGCCATCGACGACGATCGCGCCCGTGGGCGTCAGCACGCGCAGCCCCTTGACCTCGAAACCGCCTTCGCCGAGGCGAGGAGCGTCCTTGTGCACGGTCAGCTCGACGGCCCGACCGACCATGAGCGAGGCGAGCTCGGAGTTCGTCGCCGTGGGGGAAGCCTCACCCACGACCTTGCCGAGGCGCACGATCGTGATCTTGTCGGCGACCTCGCGGACCTCGCGCAGCTTGTGCGTGATGAACACGATCGCCGTGCCCTCGTCACGCAGCTGGCGCATGATGCTCATCAGCTCGTCGGTCTCCTGCGGAGTGAGCACCGCGGTCGGCTCGTCGAACACGAGCACCTTCGCGTCGCGCGAGAGCGCCTTGATGATCTCGACGCGCTGCTGCACCCCGACGGGGAGATCGCCGACGAGCGCGTCGGGATCGATGTCGAAGCCGAATCGGGCGGCGACCGACCGCACGTGCTCTCGCGCCTTCGCGATGTCGAGCCTGCCGAGGGCCTTGGTCTGCTCATGTCCGAGCATCACGTTCTCCGCCACGGTGAACACCGGGACGAGCATGAAGTGCTGATGGACCATGCCGATCCCCGCAGCCATCGCGTCGCCAGGACCGCGGAACCGCTGCACCTCGTCATCGAGGAGGATCTCGCCCTCGTCTGCCTGATACAGGCCGTAGAGCACGTTCATGAGGGTGGACTTGCCTGCGCCGTTCTCACCGAGCAGCGCATGGATCTCACCCGGTTGGACCACCAGATCGATGTGATCGTTGGCGACGAGAGTGCCGAAGCGTTTGGTGATGCCGCGAAGTTCGAGCTTCATATCTGCACCTTATCCAGAAGAGTTATCCAGAAGAGTCATCGAGGAGAATCATCGTCCGTCCACGGCACGGGGCGAGTGGCAGACTGCTCACCACTCGCCCCGTGCGGGAACTGCGACGGACTTACTTGGACGTCGGGGAGTTCGGGGACTCCACCTTGATGTCGCCCGAGATGATCTGCTCCTGCAGAGCCTTGAGCTCGTCGGTCAGGCCGTCCGGGAGCTTCGACTCGAAGTCGCCGAAGCCGGAGAGCTTGACGCCCTCGTTCTCGAGCGTGCCCACGTACGGGGCCGGGTCGAACTCGCCCTTCGCAGCTGCGAGGGTCGCATCCTTCACGGCGACGTCGATCGCCTTCATGATCGAGACGAGCGTGATGCCCGCGACACTCGGGTCGGCGACGGCGAGGTCGCTGTCGACACCGAGCATCAGAGTGTCCTTGCCGCTGTCGGCGATCGCCGCAGCCGCGCTCTGGTAGACAGGACCGCCGACCGGGAGGATGACGTCGACGCCCTGGTCGAGCACACCCTGCGCGGTCTGCTTGGCGGTGTCGTTCGCGTCGAAGCCACCGGTGAAGGAGCCCTTTTGCGTGGCCTCGTCCCAGCCGAAGACCTCGACCGCAGCGGACTTGTCCTCGTTGTACTTCTCGACGCCGAGCTGGTAGCCGTCCATGAACACGGCGACCGACGGGATCTGCATTCCGCCGAAGGTGCCGACCTTGTTGACACCGCTCTGAGCCGACCAGGACGCGGCGGCGTAGCCACCGAGGTACGCGGCCTGAGCCGTGTCGAAGACCAGCGGCTTGATGTTCGGAGCATCGACAGTGCCGTCGAAGTCGTTGTCGGCCCAGTCGTCGATGATCGCGTAGTCGATGTCGGGGTTCGCCAGTGCCGACTCGACCGTGGCGGCGGACAGCTTGAAGCCGACCGAGACGATGAGCGAGCAGCCCTCGGAGACCGCGGTCTCGAGGTTCGGCGCGTAGTCGTTGTCATTCGCCGACTCGAACTCGAGCGGCTTGATGTCCAGCTCCTTGGCGGCGCTGTCCATGCCCTCCTTGGCGGACTGGTTGAACGACTTGTCGTTCCAACCGCCGGCGTCGGAGACGAGGCACGGGAGGAAGTCGGAAGCGACCGGATCGCCGGAGCCGGCCGGCTTGTCTGTCGGCGCCTGGCCGCAGCCGGCGAGTGCGAAGACGACGCCAGCGGCGACGGTGACGCCGAGCAGCTTCTTGGTGGTGGAGATGGTCAACTGATGCCTCCCTCAACGAAACCGCGGCCATCGCGGATCGATCAAAGTTACCTACTGTTTCGGCTTTTGTGCACGCCTGTGCCGTACGTGCTGGCCAATGGTTACCAAGCTGAAATCAAGACAGCCGATGAGCGTGAGCGCGTGCTCATCGGCGCAGCCCTCAGAGCACGTCTCCGCGACCGGTGAGCTTGAGCGACTCCACCACGCCTTTCACCCGCTGCGCATGCTGCACGGTGGTGACCAGCAACGCATCGGGAGTGTCGACCACGACGATGTCCTGCACCCCCACCAGGCTGATCACGCGCGAGGTCTGGCTGACGAGGATCCCGCTCGCGCCGTCCGTGAGGACCCGTGCGTTCGGACCGAGCACGGCGAGGTCGTTCTTGCGACCGTTGTTGATGAGCTTGGTCAGTGAGGCGAAGTCCCCCACGTCGTCCCAGTCGAAGTGGCCGGGCACCACGGCGAGGCGTCCTCGGCGGGCGGCGGGCTCCGCGACCGCGTAGTCGATCGCGATCTTCTTCAGGCGCGGCCAGATGCGGTCGACCGCCGGCCCCCGACGTTCGCGATCGTCCCAGGCCTCGGCCAGCTCGATCAGCCCGGCGTGCAGCTCGGGTTCGTTCGCTGCCAGCTCGTCCAGCAGCACACTCGCCTTGGCGATGAACATGCCCGCGTTCCAGAGGTACCCGCGATCGGCGATGTACTCCTTCGCGGTCTCCAGATCGGGCTTCTCGACGAAGGACTCGACGAGGGCCGCCTCACGGGCGCCGTCGACCACGAGCTCCGGACCCATCTTTATGTAACCGAAGCCGATCGCAGGTTCCGTCGGCGTGATGCCGATAGTGCAGATGTATCCCTCGCGCGCCACTTCCACGGCGTCGCGCACCGCGAACTCGAAGACCCGGGTGCTGCGGATCACATGGTCGGCGCTGAACGAACCGATGATCACGTCCGGGTCTCGACGGTGCAGGATCGCGGCGGCGAGCCCGATCGCGGCTGCCGACTCACGCGGCTCCGACTCGAGGAACACGTTCAGATCGGCGATGCCGGGAAGCTCTCCTTCGACGGCGGCACGGTGGGCGCGCCCGGTGACCACCGCGATTCGGTCGGGCCCTGCCAGCGGCACGAGGCGGTCCCAGGTGTCGCGCAGCAGCGAATGACCGGAGCCGGTGAGATCGTGCAGGAACTTCGGTGCGTCAGCACGCGAGAGCGGCCACAATCTGCTGCCGATGCCGCCGGCGGGAATCACTGCATAGAAATCGTCGATGGGTGCGCTCACCCTGCCAGGGTAGCCGCATGGGACCTCTCGACATCGAGATACTTAGGCTCCCCTTCGTCGCTCCCAGTGATCTGACAGGAATAGGATGGACACCGATCGGGCGTGCCTGACAAGCGCAGCGCACGCGACCGAGTCACATCGATCCAGGGAGGACGACCGTGTCCACAAGCGCCCGCTTGACACCGTCGATTTCGGAAACCACTTCCAAGACCCCGCGCGGCACCCTCTATCGGGGTCGCGAAGGCATGTGGTCGTGGGTGCTTCACCGCATCACCGGAGTCGCCATCTTCTTCTTCCTGTTGGTGCACGTGCTCGACACTGCGCTGATCAGGGTGTCGCCGGAGGCGTACAACGCCGTCATCGGCACGTATAAGAACCCCATCATGGCCCTCGGTGAGGTCGTGCTCGTGGCCGGCATCGTGTTCCATGCGATGAACGGTCTGCGCATCATCGCCGTCGACTTCTGGTCGAAGGGTGCCAAGTACCAGCGTCAGCTGTTCTGGGGCGTCCTTCTGGTCTGGGGCATCATCATGGCCGGCTTCGTGCCCCGCCACCTGATGCTCGCGTTCGCCGGGTTCGGAGGGGGACACTGATGTCTGCTCAGACCATCGCCGCAGCCCCTGTGCGCCGTCGCCGCGGAGTCAACCTCGAGAAGTGGGGCTGGATCTTCATGCGCGTCTCGGGCGTCGTGCTCGTCGTGCTGATCTTCGGCCACCTGTTCGTCAACCTGATGGTCGGCGAAGGCATCCACGCCCTCGACTTCGCATTCATCGCGGGTAAGTTCGCCACGCCGTTCTGGCAGTGGTGGGACGTACTGATGCTGTGGCTCGCACTCATCCACGGCGCCAACGGCATGCGCACCATCGTGAACGACTACGTGACGAACAGGACGGCGCGCAAGGCGCTGGTCTGGGCGCTCGGGCTGGCCGCCGGCCTGCTCATCATCCTCGGCACGCTCGTCGTCTTCACGTTCGACCCGTGCCTGGGTGTGACCCCGGACAGCGTCCTGTGGTCCGAATGCGCCGCGATCGTCGGGAACTAGAAGAAGGCATACGAGAAGTGACTACCGAGACGCAGGATTCCGTCGTCCGTGACGGCGTGCACTACCACCAGTTCGACATCGTGATCGTGGGTGCCGGCGGAGCCGGCATGCGCGCCGCGATCGAGGCCGGCCCCGGCGCGAAGACCGCCGTGATCTCCAAGCTGTACCCCACGCGCTCCCACACCGGAGCTGCCCAGGGCGGCATGGCGGCGGCACTCGCGAACGTCGAGGAAGACAGCTGGGAGTGGCACACCTTCGACACCGTCAAGGGCGGCGACTACCTCGTCGACCAGGACGCGGCCGAGATCCTGGCGAAGGAGGCCATCGAGGCGGTCATCGACCTCGAGAACATGGGCCTCCCCTTCAACCGCACGCCGGAGGGGAAGATCGACCAGCGTCGTTTCGGCGGACACACGGCAGAGCACGGCAAGACGCCGGTCCGTCGCGCCTGCTACGCCGCCGACCGCACCGGCCACATGATCCTGCAGACGCTGTTCCAGAACTGCGTCAAGCTCGGCATCAACTTCTTCAACGAGTTCTACGTGCTCGACCTGCTGACGGTCAAGGACGCCGACGGCAAGACCCAGGTCTCCGGCGTCGTCGCCTACGACCTGTCGACCGGCGAGCTCCACGTCTTCCAGGCCAAGGCCGTGATCTTCGCGACCGGCGGCTTCGGCAAGATCTTCAAGACCACCTCGAACGCGCACACCCTCACGGGTGACGGCGTCGGCATCGTCTGGCGCAAGGGCCTCCCCCTCGAAGACCTGGAGTTCTTCCAGTTCCATCCGACGGGGCTCGCCGGCCTGGGCATCCTGCTCACCGAAGGAGCTCGAGGCGAGGGCGCGATCCTGCGCAACGCCTCGGGTGAGCGCTTCATGGAGCGCTATGCGCCGACCATCAAAGACCTCGCGCCGCGCGACATCGTCGCGCGCTGCATGGTGCAGGAGGTCCTCGACGGCCGCGGCGCCGGCCCCCACAAGGACTACGTGCTGCTGGACTGCACGCACCTGGGCGCAGAGGTCCTCGAGACCAAGCTCCCCGACATCACCGAGTTCGCTCGCACGTACCTGGGCGTCGACCCGGTCGTCGAGCCCGTTCCGGTGATGCCCACCGCGCACTACGCGATGGGCGGCATCCCGACCAACAACAACGGCGAGGTGCTTGCAGACAACGACACGATCGTCCCCGGCCTCTACGCCGCCGGCGAGTGCGCCTGCGTCTCGGTGCACGGCGCCAACCGCCTCGGCACCAACTCGCTGCTCGACATCAACGTGTTCGGCAAGCGCAGTGGCCGCAACGCCGTGGAGTACGTCAAGACCGCCGAGTTCGTCCCGTTGCCCGAGAACCCCGCGGCATTCGTCTCCGACATGCTCGAGGGCCTGCGCAACAACCAGGGCACCGAGCGCATCGCCGTGCTGCGTAAGACGCTGCAGGACGAGATGGACAAGGGCGCGCAGGTCTTCCGCACGCATGACTCGCTGCAGCACGTGCTCGGGGTCATCGCCGAGCTGCGCGAGCGGTACAAGAACATCCACGTCGACGACAAGGGCCAGCGGTTCAACACCGACCTGCTCGAAGCCGTCGAGCTGGGCTTCCTGCTCGACATCGCCGAGGTCGTCGTCTACGCCGCACAGAACCGCGAAGAGAGCCGGGGCGGCCACATGCGCGACGACTTCCCCAAGCGCAACGACGAGAAGTACATGCAGCACACGATGGCGTACCTGACCGGCGACGCCCATTCCTCCGACCCGGGCGACCACATCAAGCTCGACTGGAAGCCGGTGGTGTTCACGAAGAACGAGCAGGGCGAGTTGAACTACCCGCCGATGGAGAGGAAGTACTGAGCATGTCCACCGCCATCGCAGAGGCACCTGCCGCCACGACCGAAGAGACCGCGATCCAGTCCTTCATCGTCACCTTCAACATCCGCCGGTTCAACCCGGAGGTCGACTCCGAGCCGCACTGGGTCGACTACGACGTGGAGCTGTACTCCACCGACCGTGTGCTCGACGCCCTGCACAAGATCAAGTGGGAGGTCGACGGCTCGCTGACCTTCCGCCGCTCCTGCGCGCACGGCATCTGCGGCTCCGACGCCATGCGCATCAACGGCCGCAACCGCCTCGCCTGCAAGACGCTGATCAAGGACCTCGACATCTCGAAACCGATCTACGTCGAGGCGATCAAGGGCCTGCCGCTCGAGAAGGACCTCGTGGTCGACATGGAGCCGTTCTTCGCCTCCTACCGCGAGGTGCAGCCGTTCCTGGTCGCAAGCTCCGTGCCGGAGAAGGGCAAGGAGCGCGTGCAGTCCATCGCCGACCGCGAGATCTTCGACGACACCACCAAGTGCATCCTGTGCGCTGCGTGCACCTCGTCGTGCCCCGTCTTCTGGACCGACGGCCAGTACTTCGGCCCGGCCGCGATCGTCAACGCGCACCGCTTCATCTTCGACTCCCGCGACGACAACGCAGCTGTCCGCCTCGACATCCTCAACGACAAGGAAGGCGTGTGGCGCTGCCGCACCACCTTCAACTGCTCCGAGGCCTGCCCCCGCGGCATCGAGGTCACCAAGGCGATCGCCGAGGTCAAGCAGGCGATCCTGCGCGGTCGTCCCTGACACCCGGCTCAGGCATTCATACGAGAACAGGCGGTTCCCTCCCGGGACCGCCTGTTCTCGTATGTGAGCCTGCTCTCGTCCGCTCGATCGCTTGGATAGGGTGGGGACGTGGCTGATCCCGATGGCTCTGCGACCGAGTCCGGTCGCCTCGATGCGGCCGTCGAGCGCGCTACGGCGCTGACGCAGCGAACGCTCGGGCTGTTCCCGGTACGCGTCTGGCGTCACTTCCTGCAGCACAACGGCTTCCTCCTGGCAGCAGGCGTGAGCTATCAGGCTCTCTTCGCGATCTTCGCGGCGATCTACCTCGCCTTCGCCATCGCCGGGCTCTGGCTCGGAGGCAGCGAGGAAGCCGTCAACGGACTGATCGCCGTCATCAACAGCTACATCCCCAATCTGATCCAGGAGAGCGGCGGAGTCGTCACCCCCGAACAGGTGCAGGACATCGCAGCCAACACGACCGGGGTTCTGAGCATCACAGGACTAATCGCTCTCGGCACCGTGATCTGGACCGCGATCGGCTGGGTGACGTTCTCGCGCCGCGCGGTCAGGGACATCTTCGGCCTTCCGCCCGATCGACGCAGCTACGTGATCCTGAAGGCCCGCGATCTGCTGGCCGCTTTGATCTTCGGAGTCTCCCTCATCGTGGGTTCCATCCTGAGTTCGGCAAGCGCCGGGGTGCTGAGCTGGCTCCTCAGCCTGCTGGGCTGGGAATCGGATTCCAGCGGAGTGAACCTCAGCATCCACATCGGCACCGTCCTGGTCTCCTTCGTCCTGATGTCCGCCGCACTGGCGGCGATGGTGCGCTTCCTCACGGGCACCTCGCTGCACTGGGGCACGATCTGGCCCGGCGCCCTCCTCGGCGGTGGAGCGATGACCGTCCTCCAGTTCGGTGCGGGATTCCTGCTGAGCTACACGCCCTCCAACCCGCTGCTCGCGACATTCGCGATCTTCATCGGCCTGCTGCTCTGGTTCCGCCTCAACGGCGTCGTGATGCTGGTGGCTTCGTCGTGGATCGCGGTGGCCGCCCAGGACCGCGACCTGCCCCTGCTGACTCTGACCGAGGCCGAGCGCCGCATGGCCGAGTATCAGGCGCTGCTCACGGCAGCGCGCATCCGGGTGCGCGAGGCCCATGCCGCCCGGGCTGGTGCGCCCTGGTATCGCGCATGGGCAGCGGGGAAGGCCGTCCGCGACGCGGAGCAGGAGCTCGCCGACCTCGAGGCATCGCCTCCCCCACCTGCCGATCAGAGCACCCCGCTCGCGCAGCGGCTGCTGACGGAACTGCACCGACCGGGACGGGATGTCGGCGGCGCTCGTTAGGCTTGTGACCATGCCTCATCTGCGTATCGCCACGGTCAATGTCAACGGAATCCGAGCGGCGGCTCGCAACGGGATGAGTTCCTGGCTCGACGATGCCGGTGTCGACATCCTCACCCTCCAGGAGGTCCGCGGGCAGGACGAGCACCTCGAGGCCGCACTTCCCGGTTGGTCGTTCGTGCACGACGAGGCCACCGCGAAGGGCCGTGCCGGAGTCGCCATCGCGAGCCGCACACCGGCGCTGGCCTCACGCACCGAGTTCGGCCCCGAAGACTTCGATTCCAAGGGTCGCTGGATCGAAGCCGACTACCTGATCGGCGACCGCCCGCTCACGGTCGTCAGCGCCTACGTGCACTCCGGCGAGGCCGACACCCCGAAGCAGGACGAGAAGTGGAAGTTCCTCGACGCGTTCGGCACCCGGCTCGCCGAACTCGGCTCCGACAGCGCCCTCGCTCTCGTGACCGGCGACCTGAACGTCGGACACCGTGAGCTCGACATCAAGAACTGGCGAGGCAACCGCAAGAAGGCCGGTTTCCTCCCCCGTGAGCGTGCCTACTTCGATCGGTTCCTCGGCGAGGGCGGCTCGGAGGTCACCGGCGTCGACGGCACCGTGGGCACCGGCCTCGGCTGGATCGACGTGGGCCGGAGGTTCCACGGCGAGATCGACGGGCCGTACACCTGGTGGTCGATGCGCGGACAGGCGTTCGACAACGACTCCGGGTGGCGCATCGACTACCACCTCGCCACGCCCGCACTCGCCGAGCGCGTCGAGACCTATCACGTCGCCCGTGCTGCGGCCTACGACCAGCGCTGGAGCGACCACGCTCCCGTGGTCGTCGACTACCGCTACTGAGCGGAGTCGGCGGGCTCCTCGGCATCTGACCCGACGCTGTCCGTGTAGCGGTACCACCCGCGATACTCCAGGACCGTCCCGAGAACGGGACTCGTCGCGCGCATCTCGACCGTGCGCCGCAGACGACTCTCGTCCCAGCCGTCGACGAGTTCGACGTCGATGCGCAGAATGCCGCGGAGGGCGATCCGATGTCGTCCGAGACGCAGCCCAACGGCACGGGTGCGCATGCGCAGCGCACCCGTGTCGGTAACCGAGCACTCCTCGAGCATCTCGACCCGCCCACGGGATCCCAGAGAGTTCTGGACGATGCCGGGGTGCCCGGTCGCGAAGAGGCGATCCGCGACGTACTGCGTCGCGCCGGGGAAACGGAACTCACGAACGGTGGCGAGTTCTGCGCGCCCTGAACGCGACCGACCGGACACGGTGTCGATCCGGAACGGCACATCGCGCGCGAGCCGGGTCACGAGCAGCCCGGGTCCGACCAGCGGAGCTGCGAGTCCGGCGATGCGTCCGAACCGGCTCCCCGCGACCGCGAACTCCCCTTCGGCGCTGTCTCGTTCCGCCTCGACGCGCATCTGCGCGAGGATCTCGGGGTGAAGGCGCTCCGCCTCCTCCCCCAGCGCTTCGAGGAAGGCTGCTCCACGCGCGGTCACTCGCGAAGCTCCACACGGTACGGCTTCACGGTCTCCGGAGCGGGCCCATCGACGAACTCGCACGTGAACGCGCCCCGATAGCCGAACAGGAAACCGAAGACGACGTTGTGGATCTCGAGGTCGATCAGGTAGCAGTCCTGCGCGTCGTCGTAGCGCTCGACGAGCCGGGCGCGTCCGCTGAACAGCATCGGGAAGCGGAAGGCGATGGGTCCCTCGTAGAAGCGCTGCGCACCCGAGGTGAGTAGGAGCCCGCCGTCTTCGGTGACGGCGAGGTCGAGATCGACGGCGAGGTGCTGATGCGTGCCCAGGTAGTCGACGACCCGCCGCCGTGCATCGCTGTAGATCATCGTCGCATCGAAGCGGCGGCGGCGTCCGGGGCGCACATCCATCGTCCGCACGAACGTCACGGTCTCGCGGCCGAAGTCGTCGACGTAGGCGTGGTTGTCAATCCGGAACGGCACGTCGCGCCCGCGCTCGGGGAACAGGATGTTGCGGAACGTCCCGATCAGCAGGAAGGGGAGCGTCCACCACGGTCCTCGCCGGACCTCGGTCATCACACCGCGTCCGATACAGCCGTAGCCGGCGTCCACGCCGACGCCGAAGCGCCGCTGCAGCTGCGGGTGGAGCCGCGCGAAGTCGTCCCCGAGTGCACGCTCGAAGATCCCACGCCCCGTCGTCATGCGATCTCCTCCAGTGATTCCGGTGCGTCCTCCATGATCGTGCGTCCGGTGCGCCGTGGAGGACGGGAGAGGCAGTTCCGAGCGCGCGGCCAGTGCCCGCGCCGAAGCGACCGCCAGCCGCTGAGCTCCTCCGGGGGCGTCCCCTGTTCGGCCCACAGCCGGAGGCGATCGAAGCTGCGCGCCGTGAGCCACCAGACGAAGCGTCGCGTGATCAGCGGATCGAGCACGCGCCCGAGCCATCCCCATCCAGGGGTGTAGTCGTAGCCGGTGAGGAAGCGGACGCCGTCCTCCGTCGGCACGTATCGCCAGTAGCCGCGCCCGGTTCCGAGCGGCGAGAGCGCGTCGTCCGTGTCGAAGAGCAGCGCGGAGGTGCGCTCGCCCGAACGACTCTCCTTCGTGGCGAGCGAGACGCCGGTTCCACGGATCGTATGCACCCTGAGGTCGAGCTCGTAGCGGAACTCCTCGGCCCCGTCGGCTCTGGTGCGCAGCGGGACGATGTCGCTGAACCGCGCATCCCAGCGCACATGCGATGCCGGGTCCTGCGTCAGGCGCCACACCTCGTCGAGAGTCGATCGGATGAGGATCTCGACATAGAGGGCTCGATCCCCTCGCGCCCGGGAGCGAGGAGATGCAGAGACCATGCGCCCATCGTAGGGGCACGACATGCACCCCATAGGATTGATACCGTGACGAAACCTCGCCTTTACTCCGGAATGCAGCCATCCGCCGACTCCCTCCAGATCGGCAACTACATCGGCGCGCTGCTCCAGTGGCGGGATCTGCAGAGCTCCTACGATGCCTATTTCTCGGTCGTCGACCTGCACGCCATCACGGTCGCCCAGGACCCGGCGGAGCTTCGCGAGAAGACACGCCGCACGGCAGCGCAGTACATCGCCGCCGGTATCGAGCCCTCGCTGTCGACCCTGTACGTGCAGTCGCACGTACGCGCACACGCCGAGCTCGCCTGGATCCTCAGCACCATCACCGGCTTCGGCGAGGCCAGCCGGATGACGCAGTTCAAGGACAAGTCCACGCGTTACGGAGCCGACGCGACGAGCGTCGGACTGTTCACCTACCCGGTGCTCATGGCCGCCGACATCCTGCTCTACCAGACCGATGTCGTGCCGGTGGGCGACGACCAGAAGCAGCATGTCGAGCTCACGCGCGATCTCGCCGAGCGCTTCAACTCGCGGTTCGGGCAGACCTTCACCGTACCGATGCCGGTGATCCAGAAGGCGACCGCTCGCATCTACGACCTGCAGAACCCGACCGCCAAGATGTCGAAGTCGTCAGAGAGCGACGCCGGCGTCCTGTGGATGCTCGACGATCCGGCGAAGTCGGCGAAGAAGATCATGCGGGCTGTCACCGACAACGAGGGTTCGGTGCACTTCGACCGGGAGAACAAGCCCGGCGTCTCGAACCTGCTCACCATCTACGCGGCCCTCACCGGGCGCCAGGTCGCCTCGATCGAGGACGAGTACGCAGGTCGCGGATATGGCGACTTCAAGAAGGGCCTTGCCGAGGTCGTGGTGAGTGAATTCGAGCCCGTGCGGGCGCGGGCGCTCGAGCTGCTCGACGATCCCGCCGAACTCGACCGCATCCTGGCCGAGAACGCCGGTCGCGCCGATGCCGTCGCCGACGCGACCCTGTCGGACGTGTACGACCGCGTGGGCCTGCTCCGCCGCGTCTGAGCCTCGCCTTAGGATGGGGGTCGTGACTGATCCGCAGCTGCCTCCCCCGTCCGGCGATGTGACACCCGAAGCACCGGTGCCACCCGCGACATCGGTGCCGTCAGCACCTGCGGCACCGTCCGGTGCTATCCCGCCACCCCCGGCACCCCCTGCGCCACCGGCGTTCCCCGCTCCGTCGACTGCGCCGGTACCCCCGGCTGGCCAGGCTCTTCCGTCTGCCGCTCCGTACCCGGCAGCACCGACGTACCCGGCAGCACCGACGTATCCGGCAGCTCCTGCTGCCTCGGGATATCCGGCAGCACCCGGGTATCCGGCAGCACCTCCCGGGGCCTACCAGGTCCCCGTCGGGGGCTACTCCGCGCCGACCGGCACCTACGCGGCTCCCGACACCCCGACACGGCGATCAGGCTTCCTGGGAACACTCGCGTTGATCTTCGCGCTCATCGCAGCCGTCGTGACTCCGATCATCGCGGGGATCAGCGCCTTCGCGATCGGGCGCCTTCTCCCGCAGGGGATCACGACCAGCACCGGCGACCTCAGCGTCCTCTCCCCCGCGCGCGATCAGGTGCTGTGGGCAGAGCTTTCCTTCTGGACGGGTACGATCCTCGGCATCGCCGCGATCGTCGTCGGTATCATCGCGATCCGCAAGAAGCAGGGTCGCGGCGCGGGCATCGCCGCCCTCGTGGTGGCCGTGCTCGCCGTCATGATCTTCTTCGTCGTACTCGTCATCGCCCTGGGCGCCGGGAGCGCCACCGGCTTCACCGGCTACACAGCCTGATCGGGGCGGGTCAGTCAGAGCAGCTCGGCCGCATCAACGTGGCGCATGGTGCTTCTGCTGAGCTGCCAGCAGACCTTCACCGACGAGGAGTTCGACCGCGTCGGCGGCATCGGCGATGAGGATCGGCAGGTTCGGCCGCTCCTCCTTGCCGAACGGCGCGAGCACCCAGTCCGCGGGGTCCTGACGCCCGACGGGCCGCCCGATACCCACCCGCACACGGGGGAAGTCGGCCGTGCCCAGAGCGCGCGCGACATCGCGAACGCCATTGTGTCCGCCGTGTCCGCCGCCTGTCTTGAGCTTGACTGTGTCGAAGGGGATGTCGAGCTCGTCGTGCACGACGACGACCTGCTCGGCGGGCACCGAGTAGAACCGTGCGAGCGCCGCTACCGGTGTGCCGGACACGTTCATGAACGTGTTCGGCTTGGCGAGCACCAGCTTGTCGGCACCAGGACGCAGCCAGGTCTCGACGACTCGCGCGCCGCCCTTGTGCTCGCGGAACGCCTCGCCCCGCCGCCCGGCCAGCTCGTCGACGACCATCTGGCCGATGTTGTGCCGCGTGGTCTCGTATCGCGGTCCGGGATTGCCGAGTCCCACCACGAGCCAAGTCGATGCCATGTCGTCGTCCTCTCACTGCCCGAGCGCAGGGACTCGGTCAGGATACGACAGAGGGGACGCGATCGGATCGCGCCCCCTCTGTGATGAATCAGTCGGAGATCACTCCGCGGCGGCCTCTTCGGCTGCCTCGGTCTCAACCTCTTCGTCATCCTCGGTGGGTGCCGCGGGGACCGACACCGCGACCACTAGCACCTCGGGGTCGGAGAGCAGCGTGGAGCCCTTGGGGAGCGTCACGTCGGCGGCGGTGATGTGCGCGCCCTCTTCCAGGCCCTCGACGGAGACCTCGATGTTCTGCGGGATGTGCGTGGCCTCGGCCTCGATCGACAGCGTGGTCGCGTCGAGGTTCACGATGGTGCCGGCAGCCGACTCGCCCGTGACGACGATCGGCACGTCGATGGCGACCTTCTCGCCCTTCTTCACGACGAGCAGGTCGATGTGCTCGATGATCTGGTGCACCGGGTCGCGCTGGACGTCCTTGACG
>JBOGEI010000073.1:0-17806 GCA_050701935.1 Microbacterium sp. | reverse complement strand
AGCAAGCCAGGAGAAGATCATGCAACTCGCAGCCCACGGGGAGGAAGACTGATGAGCGCCCCACAGCAGCCCGGATCGTCGACGACGACGATCATCCAGACCGCGGTGAACGAGAACACCGACAAGAGAGACGTCGGCGCGTTCCTGAAGCGCCAGCTCCAGCAGTCGCTGGCGTTCGGCACTCTCATCGTGCTCGTGATCTTCTTCTCGATCGCCAGCCCCAACTTCTTCACCTTCAGCAACATCGCCACGGTGCTGCTGTCGACCGCCGTCATCGGCATCCTCGCCCTCGGCACGACCTTCGTCATCATCACCGGCGGCATCGACCTGTCGATCGGCACCGGTATGGCGCTGTGCGCCGTGATGACAGGCGTGTTCGTGACGAACATGGGACTCCCGGTCTGGGTCGGCGTGATCGGCGGCGTGCTGACCGGAGTGCTGATGGGGCTCGTGAACGGCATCAACATCACGTTCCTCCGTCTGCCGCCGTTCATCGCCACGCTCGCGATGATGATGATCGCCGGTGGACTTGCACTGGTCATCTCCAACGTCTCGCCGATCTACTTCTCCACCTCGGCACCCGACTTCAAGAAGATCGCGCTCGGCGTGATCATCCCCGGCATCCCCAACGCCGTGCTCATCACCGCCGTCGTCGCGATCATCGCCTGGCTGGTGCTGTCGAAGACCCTGCTCGGGCGGTACACGTTCGCGATCGGCTCGAACGAAGAGGCCACACGCCTCTCGGGCGTCAACACCCGTCGTTGGACGATCCTCATCTACATGTTCGCGGGCGCCTTCACGGGCATCGCGGGCATCGTGATCGCCTCCCGTCTTGACTCGGCGCAGCCCCAGATCGGCACCGGATACGAGCTGCAGGCGATCGCCGCCGTCATCATCGGCGGCACCTCGCTCCTCGGCGGGCGCGGATCCATCCTCGGCACCGTCATCGGCGCACTGATCATGAGCGTGCTCGTGAACGGCCTGCGCATCATGTCGATCCAGTCCGAGTGGCAGAACATCGTCGTCGGCATCGTCGTGCTGCTCGCGGTCTTCCTCGACTCGCTCCGCAACCGACAGCGCACCTGAGACCTGGACGGCGGCGAAACCCCGTGCCCGCCGTCGTCCTCCGGCTCCGGCCGAATCCCGCGGAGCGATCCGCACAGGCACCTGGAATGTCCACATCGCCGGCTCGTCCGGCATCCACACAGAACAAACCGAGTCGTACCCAAACAATGGAGTTTTCATGAAATTCGGGAAGAAGACCGCATTCGCGGCCCTCGTGGCCGCATCCGCACTGGTGTTCGCCGGCTGTGCCGGCGGTGGCGGCGACGTGATCGACGAAGGCTCGAGCAGCGGCGGAAGCAGCGACGGCGAGATGTACATCGCCATGGTCTCGAAGGGCTTCCAGCACCAGTTCTGGCAGGCAGTCAAGAAGGGTGCAGAGGACAAGGCCGAAGAGCTCGGCGTCAAGATCACGTTCGAAGGCCCCGCAGCCGAGACCGAGATCGCCGCTCAGCTCGAGATGCTGACCGCCGCGATCGACAAGAACCCGAATGCCATCGCGTACGCCGCTCTCGACCCGGAGGCGTGCGTCGCCCCGCTCGAGCAGGCCAAGGCGAAGGACATCCCCGTCGTCTACTTCGACGCTCCCTGCAACGGTGATGTCGGGCTCAGCCTGTCGGCCACCGACAGCAAGGTCGCCGGAGCGCTCGCGGCCGAGCACATGGCCGACCTCATCGGCGGCGAGGGCCAGGTCGCGATCGTCGGCCACTCGCAGATCAACTCGACCGGTGTCGAGCGTCGCGACGGCTTCGTCGAGAAGATCAAGGCGGACTACCCCGACATCGAGATCGTCGACATCCAGTACGGTGACGGCGACCACCTCAAGTCGGCTGACATCGCCAAGACGCTGATCGCGGCCCACCCCGACCTCAAGGGCATCTACGGCACCAACGAAGGCTCCGCCATCGGTGTCGTGAACGCCGTGAACGAGCTGGGCCTCGAGAAGGGCAAGATCACGATCGTCGGCTTCGACTCCGGCGCAGCGCAGATCAACGCCATCAAGGACGGCACCATGGCCGGCGCCATCACGCAGGACCCGATCGGCATCGGCGCACAGGTCGTGCAGGCCGCCTACGACGCCGCGAACGGCAAGTCGGTCGAGAAGTTCTACGACACCGGTTCGTACTGGTACGACAAGACGAACATCGAAGACCCGAAGATCGCGGCCGTCCTCTACGAGTGACCCCGCGCTGAACGGAGAAGCCCCTCGCCTTCGGGCGGGGGGCTTCTTTCGTGGCCGGGTCGGGCGGGGTGACCGGATCCGGAGGTCGACGCCACGAGGATCGAGGTCAGGATCTGTCCGGAGTGGCTGTCAGAGTGATCGCGACGAAAGGACTCACACCATGAGCAGCACACCCGCACTCCCGGCCGGATCGAACACCGTCAATCCCTTCCTCATGACCGATGACGCCGCCCGCATCATCGACTTCGTGATCGAGGTCTTCGGGGCGACCGACGTCCCCGAGGCCCGCACCGTCGACACCGACGGACTGATCCTGCACTCCGAGCTGCGCATCGGCGATTCCGTCATCACGGTCGCCGACCGTAAGCCCGACTGGCCCTTCACTCCCGGATTCATCCAGGTGTACGTCGACGACGTCGAGGGAACGCTCGCACGAGCCGTCGGACTCGGCGCCCGTATCGTGACCCGGCCGACGGACTTCTTCGGAGACACGTTCTCGCGCTTCGCCGACCCCTCGGGAAATCTCTGGTGGGTCTACGCCCACGTTCCGCAGGATCAGACGGGGGATGCCGACGGAGCGGACGCTGCCACGTGGAACGGATCTGCCGAAGGGGGAGGTGCGGACGACCACGATGCCGCTGAAGAGGACTGGTCGAGCTTCACCTCACCCGAGCTCGAGTACATCCACGAAAGCCTCGTCGAGGCGATGGTGTCGTTGCAGGATCCCCGGCTCGATCGCTGACGGCGTCGGCTCGTCAGATGCGGCGGAGGAAGGTGAGCTGCGACGACGGCTCGACGATCAGCTCCTGCAGCGCCGCATTGAAGGGCACTCCTGCGGGGGCGGCGATGTGCGCCTGGAACGCCGCCTCGTCTCGGTAGACCTCGTACACGAAGAAGCGGTCGGGGTCGTCGACGAGGCGCGTGGCGTCGAACACGACGTTGCCCTCCTCGGCGCGCACGACCTCGGCGAAGTCGCGCAACAGGGCGGCCACACGCTCACCGGTTCCGGGCTGTGCAGTGAAGGTGGCGTGCAGGATCGTCGGTTCGGACACGGTGTCTCCTCGGAGGTTTCGGGAGTGGAGGCGGATGCTCATGCTCATGCTCGTGCGCAGGAGGATCAGGGTGTGAGGGTCAGCAGCCGCGCGGGGGTGGTCACGAGCATCCGGTGCACGGCCTCGTCGCCCACGGCCGCGCGGAGACGGGGGAGGTAGCGGTCGCCGAGGTAGGCGAGACCGGGCATACCGCCGTACGCGACGTACCGCGTGCGCCGGGCCACGTCGCCGCCGAGCACGATCCGGTCACCGGCGCCGCGCTCGACCACCGCTGCCGTCAGGGCGAGCAGCTCGGCGTCGGAGCGGGTGCGCGGACGCGCGAAGCCGTCGTAGCCGAGGTGGGCGCCGCGTTCGGCGAGCGCCACGTGCAGCCCGGGGTCGGGGTCGCGGTCGGCGTGTGCGAGCACGATCCGGTCGGAGGCCACCCCCTCGTCCTCGAGCAGGTCGAGCACCTCGTGGGCCGCGGTACCGAACTCCAGATGCACCATGACCGGGGCGCCCGTCGCACGGTGCGCCTCGGCGACGGCGATCAGGGTGGTGCGCTCGAACGGGCTGATGCGCCAGTAGTCGGCGCCGCCCTTGAGGAGGCCGGCGCGCACGGGGCCGCCATCCGGTGCTGCGGCGAGCGAGACGTCGGGCGTCTCGAAGATCTCCCCGTCGTCGGCGGGCATGCCGCGCGTGATGTCGGCGATGAAGAGGGCAGCCAGACGATCGGCTGTCCACACCTGCATCGGATGGTCCGCGCCGTAGTGGGCCTCTCGGTGTCGTCCGGTCGTCGCGACGATATGCATTCCGGTCGTCGCGCTGATCCGAGCCAGGGCTGCGGGGTCGCGGGCGAGGCCGAACGGCGTGGCATCCACCATCGCCTCGAACCCGCTCGCCTGCAGCAGTGCCGCTTCTTCGCCCGAGGCTTTCTCGTCGTCGAGCTCGTCGCCCGGCAGCAGCGGAGACACCTGGAAGAGGTGCTCGTGATAGTCCACCCGCCCGAGGAGCGCAGGGTCGATGTCGCCGAGCACGGTCCGGACGACGGCGGGCATCAGCGCACCGACTCCGCGGCTTCGGCGAGTCGCTCGACGACCTCGGGTGTGAGGTCGAGCTCGAACACGTCGGCCACGACCTGCGACCAGCCGTGGATGAAGTAGCGCCACCCGTCGACGACGTGAAGGCCGCGTGTGGCCGCCTGCGCCTCGGCCTGGTGCAGGAACTCGAGCGAGCCGCGGTAGTTGAACTCCCACACGTACGCCCGCTCAGGGAACACCACGTCGTCGGTCAGGGGCGAGCCGGGGCGATCCTTGCCGAGCCCGGTCGCGTTGGCGATCACAGATCCTGCGGGGGCGGCGGCCACGAGCGCATCGGCGTCTTCGGGGGAAGCGGTCACGACGTACTCGATCAGTCCCTCCCGCGTGCCGTGCTGGCGGTGCACCTCGCGCAGATGGTCGAGCTTGTCCTGTGTGCGGGCGGTCACCGTGATCTTCGACGGGGCATCGGCGCGCTCGGCCAGCGCCCAGCTCAGGGCGGTGCCCGAGCCTCCGGCGCCGAGGATCACGACCGCACCGCCCGTGCGGGCGAAGTGATCGGCGGGGAGGAAGTCGTTCAGCGCGAGATCGACCGTGATCGGATCCTTGGCGCGCCCCGACAGGGTACGACCCCGCTTGGAGATGCTGGAGATCTCGGAGCACGACACCGCGAAGGGATCGAGCTCGTCGAAGAGGTCGGATGCCGCGGCGTAGACGTTCATCTTGTGCGTCGTGACGAGGGCGCCGCGGTGATGCGGATCGTCGCGGATCTGCTCGACCATCGCCCGGTACTGCGCGGGATCGGCATCCATCGGCAGGTCGTGGCCGACCAGGGTGCGGGTCGGCAGACCCAGGATGTCGGCCCACAGCGGGAAGACCTTCATGATCGACGAGGAGGCGGTGGTCACCCCGACGAAGCCCATGTAGTCGGCAGAGGCGGTGGCCGGCGTCGTCTCTTCGGTGCGCACGGTGTCGGTGGTCATCGGGTCTCCTCGGGGACGGGGACGGGGTGGCTCGGCTGTTCGCCCGCGAGTACGGCGATCACATCGGCGAGCGAGAGGGAGCCCATGTTGTCGACGGCCTGCGTGGTCTGCGCGCCCAGGTGCGGGGTGACGATCACGCGGTCGGCGAGCTCAGGGGCGAGCAGCGGGCTGTCGTGGGCGGCTGTGTCGCCGTCGAGGGTGTCGGCCGCGTAGCCGGCGAGGACGCCGTCGTGCAGAGCCTGCGCCACAGCGACCTCGTCGATCAGGTCGCCGCGGGCGGTGTTGACCAGCACCGTCCCCCGTCGCATGCTCGAAAGACGCTCGGCATCGACGAGTCGCTGCCCGCCCGGAGCGTGCAGGGTGATCACGTCGGCGGCGCGGAACAGGTCGTCGAGCGAGACTGGTTCGGCCCCGCGAGCGCGCACGACATCGTCGGGAAGGAACGGATCGGCGGCCAGCACGCGCGGCCCGAAGCCGCTCAGCCGTGCGGCGACGCCCTGGCCGATACGACCGAAGCCGACGATGCCGACGGTGGCGGCACCGAGCTCACGCCCGCGCCGCACGCTCCAGTCGCCGACGCGCACGCGGCGGTCGCCGTCGGGCACGAACCGGAGGGCTGCGAGCATGAGTCCGACCGCGTGATCGGCCACGGCATCGGCGTTGGCACCGGGAGTGTTGGTCACCGGGATGCCGCGGTCCGAAGCGGCGGCGAGGTCGACCGACTCGGTGCCGACACCGTAGCGGGCGACGACCTTGAGCTTCGGGCCTGCGGCGAGATGCGCGTCGGTGACGGCACCGGTCCCCGCGATCCAGGCATCGGCGCCGTGCAGCAGCGATCGCAGCTCGTCGAGGTCGTGGTGCGCGGGGCCTCGGAGGATGCGGTGCCCCGCTCGAGCTGCGCGCTCGACCAGGTCGAGGTCGCCGTCCGAGAACGAGCGACTCGTGACGAGGATGACGCCCATCAGCGCGGCCGTCCGGCGAACCACGGCGCGAGGGCCGTGTAGGCGTCGGCGAAGCGGGCGTGCCGCTCGGCGTAGACGGCGTGACGACCGGCATCCGGAGTGAACTCGGCGGTGACCTCGCTCAGGGCGCGGGCGGCCGAGAAGTCGGTGAGACCGAGCCCGACTGCGGCGGTGACCGCGGCGCCGAGACTGTTCGCCTCTTCCACGATCGTGCGGCGGCGCACGGGAACTCCCCACACGTCGGCGAGCACCGAAAGGTACACGTCGCTCTGCGCGCCGCCGCCGACCGCGTCGATTCGGTCGATCGAGGCACCGGCTTCGCGGAACGCCTGGATGCAGCTGAGCAGGTTGAACGCGGTGCCCTCGAGCACCGCCCGCACGAGGTGCGCTCTGCCGTGATGGCGGGCGAGGCCGACGAACGCGCCACGGGCATCCGGATCCCACATGGGGGAGCGCTCGCCGAGGAGGTAGGGGAGGAAGTACAGGTCGTCGGTGTCGACGTCGGCGGATGCCTCGGCCGTCAGCCGTGCGGTCTCGGGGTGCGCGGGGTCGGGGGAGAGGGCTTCGGCGATCCACTGCACCGAGGCGCCGCCGGCCTGCATGGTGGCGGTGGGCACGAAGGACCCCGGGACGACGTTGTCGAACGTGAAGGTGCGCATCGCCGGGTCGTGCAGCGGGGCGTCGGCGGCGAACGAGATCCACGACGAGGTGCCAAGGCACACGTACGCGCCGTCTTCCGGGGCGACGACACCCGATCCGACCGCGGCCATCGGGCCGTCGCCGCCGCCCATCACCACGCTGACGTTCGTGGGCAGACCCAGGGCCTCGGCCGCGGCATCCGTCAGTGTGCCCGCGACCTGCGTGGATTCCAGGATCTCTGGGAACAGTGCGGGGTCGAGGCGCGCGGCTCGCAGCACCTCGTCCGACCACGTGCCGGCGGCCTGGTCGTATGCGTTCGTGCCCGATGCGTCGGAGCGGTCGGTCGCGAGGCGTCCGGTGAGGCGCAGCACGATGAAGTCCTTCGCGACGCAGACGCGTCGCACGCGCGACCAGGTGTCGGGCTCGTTGTCGCGCACCCACATGATCTTCTCGACCGAGTAGGTGGGGTTGAGACGGTGGCCCAGGATGCCGTAGGCGCGCTCGGCGCCGATGGCGGCCTCGAGCTCGCGCTGCTGCACCCCAGCCCTGGTGTCGGCCCAGATGATCGCCGGGCGTGCGGGCTCACCGTGGGCGTCGAGCAGCACGGCGCCCATCATCTGCCCGCTCACCACGAGCCCGGCGATGTCGGTCGGGGCCGTGCCGGTGCGGGCGATCAGCTCGCGGGTCGCCGCGACGACCGCATTCCACCAGTCGTCGGGGTTCTGCTCGGCGACCCCGCCTGCGGCGAAGTGCGCGGGGTACGGCACGGTGACCGAGGCGACGAGACGGCCGTCGTCGTGGTGCAGCGAGGCCTTGTTTCCGGTCGTGCCCAGGTCGTGCGCGATGATCATGGCCGGAGCCTATTCCGCGTAGGGACGCAGGTCGACGCCGGAGGCTGCGCGATAGGCACGCGAGCCCATGCCGTGCTCCAGCACCCAGCTGTAGTCATGCCCTGCTCCTCCGGGGTACACCGCGAGGAAGGCATAGGGCTCGTCGCCGGTGTTGACCGAGCGGTGCGCCCAGCCCGGGGGGATGTAGCCGATCGTGCCCGGCAGCATGTCGAGCCACTCGGTGCGCTCGCCGTCGAACATGAGCAGTCCGCCGCGGCCCTTGAGCGCCAGGTAGATCTCGCCCTGGTGGTTCGGGTGCTGGTGGCCCTTGGTCATCCAGAGCTCGCCGGAGGTGTCGCCGGGCATGATCGTGGTGATCGACTGCGGCAGCTCCCGGTCGATCTCCGGCACGGGGGAGCTGACGACCGTGTAGACGACGGGGTTCTCGCCGGCGGATGCCGCGGCCCACGCATCGGCGTCGAGGAAGACCCCCTCGAGGTCGGACATCCGCCGGGTGAGGGTCGGTCCTTCGGGCGAGAGCGTGAGCTTCTCGGCGTCGAAGGTGATCGCCATCGGAGAGATCGGCGGGGTGTGGAACTCGGGCATCGGTGCTCCTCGTAACGGATGCTGCGGCGCTGCGCAACCTGTAATGACAGGTTCACTGTACCTGTTATGACAGGTTGCGTCCAGAGCGGGTTGCGCCCTCGCACACGATGAGGATGGGCGCGTGCGCAGCGACGGGCTCCCCGGTCCGGTGCGCGGCACACCGCGGAGAGCCCGCCCTGTACTCGGGTCAGCTCGCGCCCGACCCCGCGACCGCAGCATCGATGAGGTCGGCGATCGCCGCCGGCTGCGAGGCCAGCGAGGCATGGCTGGCGTCGAGCTCGACGACCTGACGCGGGTTCATGCGCGCCGCCATCCGTCGTTCGTTGTCGGGGTGGATCATCCGGTCGGCGGTCGACACCTGGTACCAGGTCGGCTTCACCCTCCAGGCAGGGGCCGTCACCTTGTCGCCGAACGTCGAGCCCAGGGGTGCCTTCTGTGTGACGGCCATGACCAGTGCGTCGTCGGCATCGAGATCCTGCGCGAAGCTCTCATGGAAGCGGTCCTGCGCGATCCACAGGTAGCCGTCGGAATCGGGGGCGATGGCATCGGCCGCAGCCGGCGGGTGCTCCTCGGTGATCTGTCCGGCACTCTCGCCGGCATCGGGAGCGAACGCCGCCACGTACACGAGGCCCACCACGTTGGGCAGGTCGCCGGCTTCAGTGATTACGGCGCCACCGTAGGAGTGACCTACGAGCAGGACGGGGCCTTCGATCTGGCGGACCATCTTCTGCGTGCGCTCCGCATCGTCCTGCAGGGAGGTGAGCGGGTTCTCGACGGCGTGCAGGTCGCCGTAGCCGCGGCGACGAAGTTCGAGGATCAGGGGACCCCAGTGCGCTGCGCCTCCCCAGAAGCCGTGGACCAGGACGATTGCTGGCTTTTCGGACATGTTCGTCTCCTGTCTTCTCGGCCGCTCGATCAATGCGCGCGGCCTTCGGTTGAGTTCCTGGCCTGGAACCAACAAGAGAGTAGGCTGGACTCTGGGGCAAAAACCATGACTGATGACCTGGAAAAACATGCCGATCCTGCATTCGGCCGAGACTATGCGGTGGACGCGCTCTCCGAGGCGCTGCTGCACGCCCGCCTCGACGGGCGGGATGCAGTGCGCTTCGCACCTGAGCCTCCGTTCCACGTGTCGATCCCGCCGGGAGTCACCCGAGTGCATTTCGCTGTCGAGACCCGGCTGATCGTCCGGGTGGACGGGCATGCGTCGCCGATCGTCCTGGAGCCTCGTGATTTCGTCATGATCCGTCAGGGACTCGCCCACAGCATCGCTTCCGCGGAATCGACGGCGCCTGCCCGTGCTCTCGCCGAATCGGATCGGCGCGTCGAAGCGGGGGCGTCGATCGGCTGGGTGACGGGCGAGTTCCGCGCGCAGAGCGAACTCGGCGGACCGTCGATGGCGGCCCTGCCCCCTCTCGTGCACATCTCGTCCGCCCGGCCGGGGAACGAATGGCTGGCCCTGAGCCTGCGGCTCCTGCTCGACGAGCTCGAGCAGCGTCGTCCTGGCGCGTGCATCATGATCTCTCGCATCCTCGACCTGGTCTTCATCCACGCGTTGCGCGAGTGGTCTGCCTCGGACAAGGTCGAGCCTGGGTGGCTGGCGACAGCGCTCGACCAGACGCTCGCACCCGCCTTGGCGGCGATCCATCGGAACCCGGAGCATCCGTGGACGGTCGATGACCTCGCAGCTCTCACCCATCAGTCGCGGTCCGGGTTCGCGCACCGGTTCACCGCCGTGGTCGGTCAGTCACCTGCTGCGTACGTGGCCGAGCGTCGGATGCTGTCCGCCTCGAAGCTGCTGGAGACCACGACGATGGCTGTCGGGGCCGTCGCCCACGCGGTCGGGTTCGAGTCGGAGGCTGCATTCTCGCGGGCGTTCCGGCGCCGATTCGGTCGCTCTCCGCTCGCCTGGCGGAAGCACGCGCGCCCTCGCATGGCCGACGTCGACGCGTTCTAGGCGAATCCGCTCACTCGGCTTCCGCGAGCCGGGCCCGGTAGGCGGCGACGGCGTTGCGGTTGGCGCACGTCGTCGAGCAGTACCGCTTGGAGCGGTTGCGGGACAGGTCGAGCGCGATGGCCTGGCAGGTGTCGTCGTCGCAGACGCTGAGGCGGGAGCCCTCGTCGGAGCGGATGACGTCGATCATGGCCATCGCCGTCTCGATCAGCACGCGTTCCGCGAGGGGGTGGTCGTCTGCGACGGCGTGCAGGTGCCAGTCGATGCCGTCATGGCGGCGCAGCGCAGGGGTGAGTCGGGCTTCCGCGAGGGCGTCGTTGACGTGCGCCGCCATCTCGTCTCGGGGGGCCAGCAGCATCGTCCGCAGGCGCGGACGGAGTCGGCGCAGGGACTCGACCTCCTCCTCGTCCCGGTCGAGCCGCCCCGTGTAGGGGAACTCGACGAGGAACGCCTCCTCATCGGCGACGGTGGTCAGCGTATCCGGGGCCTCCGCGGAGTTCACGAGCCAGACGGCAGACCGCAGAGCATCCTCCGTGTCATCGGTGAAGTTCATGTTGACATGTTACACCGCGCGCGAGTAGCGTCATCGATCATGAGCAAGGTGAGCAGTGACGTGGCGAAGCGCCCGGTGAACGGGGTGCGCCTCGGCCTGCCGTTGGCCATCGCCGCAGCCTTCGCCTTCGGCATGTCCGGCGGGTGGGCGCGCGGGCTCATCGATGCCGGATGGACGCCGGGTGCCGCAGTCACCGCACGCATCTGGGTCGCAGCCCTCGTGCTGCTCATCCCCACGATCCTGTCCCTGCGTGGGCGATGGGGGCTGCTGCGGCGCAACGCGGGCATGATCCTCGCCTACGGACTGCTCGCGGTCACCGCGACCCAGCTCTTCTACTTCCAGGCCGTCGCGGTCATGGATGTCGGTCTCGCGCTGCTCATCGAGTACACCGCTCCGGTCGCAGTGCTGCTGTGGCTCTGGCTGCGGCGGGGGGAGCGTCCGACTCGTCGGAGTATCATCGGCGCGGCCATCGCCTTCGTCGGGCTGGTGCTCATGCTCGACATCCTCACCGGTGCCGATGTGAACGTGGCCGGCATCCTGTGGGCGCTCGGTGCGATGGTGGGTGCGGCGACGTACTTCGTGCTGTCGGCCAAAGCCGACACGGGGTTGCCGCCGATCGCGCTCGCCGGCAGCGGTCTGCTGCTCGGCGCACTCGGGCTCACCGCTGCCGGGGCGATCGGCGTGCTGCCGATCAGCTGGACGACCGACGACATCGCGTACCGGTTCGGCAGCGTCCCCTGGTTCGTCCCGGTGCTGGCGATGGGCGTCGTGGCGACCGCCCTCGCGTACCTGCTCGGCATCGCGTCGACGCGGATGCTGGGTTCGCGACTCGCGTCGTTCGTGGCGCTCGCCGAGGTGGTCGCCGCGCTCCTGTTCGGCTGGCTGCTGCTCGGGCAGCTCCCCGACCTGCTGCAGGCCCTCGGCGGGGTGCTCGTGCTCGTCGGCGTCGTGGTCGTCAAGCTGGGCGAGCCCGCCGCCCCGGAGTTCGTGGAGCCGGTGCCCCCTGTCGAGAATGTATACGGGAAGCGCACCAGCGAAGAAGTTTGACCCCGCATCATCGCTTTATGTATACACTGAGGGCATGAGTCTCGCCGTCGAACGCACCTCCGCGGGTGATCGTGCGTATGCGGCTCTGCTCGACGACATCCAGTCCGGTGCTCTCGCGGCCGGCTTCGTGCTCGGCGAGGTCGAGCAGGCCGAGCGCATCGGCGTGAGTCGCACGCCGATGCGCGAAGCGCTGCGTCGCCTCATCGCCGACGGACTCGTCGTGCAGCAGTCGCCGCGGGTCACTGTGGTGGCAGGTCTCGACGCGGACGACATCCGCTCCCTCTTCGAGATCCGTCGCGCGCTCGAGGAGAGCTCGGCCCGACTCGCCGCCACCAGGGGAGACGCTCACCTCTTCGCGGCGCTCGCGGACGAGTTCGCGCACGTCGACCTCGACGCGGTCGAGGGCCGCGACGCCTACTACGCGCTGATCGCCCGCTTCGATGCCGCGCTCGACGCCGCCGTCGACAACGACTACATCGCCTCGGCCCTGCGCACGGTGCGCACGCACCTCGTGCGTGTGCGCCGGATGGCGCGCGACAAGCCCGCCCGGCTCGCCGCCTCGGCTGCCGAGCACCGCACCATCGCCGAAGCCCTCGCCACCCGCGACGGTGACCTCGCCGCTCATGCCACGCATGTGCACCTGCACAACGCACTCGCCGGCATCCTCGATTCACTCGACTCCAGTAACAGTGAAGGATAAGAAATGACCGTCACCCACCACGTCCGTGTGCACCGCAGCGACGAGAACCTCGCCAGGGAAGACCAGCTCGCCTGGAAGATCGCCGAGGTCGCCGCCGACCAGGTCGAGGTCGAGCAGGACGTCGTCGACATGATCATCAACCGCATCATCGACAACGCCTCGGTCGCCGCGGCCTCGCTCACCCGAGCCCCGATCAACGCGGCCAGGGCTCAGGCGTTCAGCCACCCCGTCTCGACCGGCGGCGTCGGCGCGAACCTGTTCGGCGCCGCTCTCGACCACCGCACCAGCCCCGAGTGGGCGGCCTGGGCGAACGGCGTGGCCGTGCGCGAACTCGACTATCACGACACGTTCCTGGCCGCCGAGTACTCGCACCCGGGCGACAACATCCCGCCGATCCTCGCGGTCGCCCAGCACACCGGCAAGGACGGGCGGGCGCTCGTGCGCGGCATCGCCACGGGCTACGAGATCCAGATGGACCTGGTGCGGGCGATCTGCCTGCACAAGCACAAGATCGACCACGTCGCCCACCTCGGTCCGTCGGCCGCGGCCGGGATCGGCACCCTGCTCGGCCTCGACGTCGAGACCATCTACCAGGCCGTCGGCCAGGGCCTTCACACCACGACCGCCACACGGCAGAGCCGCAAGGGCGAGATCTCGACCTGGAAGGCGCACGCCCCGGCCTTCGCGGGCAAGATGGCCGTCGAGGCGGTCGACCGGGCGATGCGAGGACAGACCAGCCCCGCCCCGATCTACGAAGGCGAAGACGGCGTGATCGCCTGGATGCTCGACGGCAAGGACGCCTCCTACGACGTGCCGCTGCCCGCCGCCGGCGAGCCCAAGCGCGCGATCCTCGACTCGTACACGAAGGAGCACTCGGCCGAGTATCAGGCCCAGGCGCTCATCGACCTCGCGCGCAAGCTGGGCATCCAGAACCCGGCGCTGCGCGACCCCGCGAACATCGACTCCATCGTCATCCACACCAGCCACCACACCCACAACGTGATCGGCTCGGGGGCGAACGACCCGCAGAAGTACGACCCGACAGCGTCGCGCGAGACGCTCGACCACTCGGTGCCCTACATCTTCGCCGTGGCACTGCAGGACGGCGGATGGCACCACGTCGACTCCTACGCCCCCGAGCGCGCGGGCCGCGCCGACACCGTCGCGCTGTGGCACAAGATCACCACGGCCGAGGACGCCGAGTGGACGCGCCGCTACCACTCCGAGGACCCCGCCGAGAAGGCATTCGGCGGTCGCGTCGAGATCCGTCTGACCGACGGCGAGGTCGTGGTCGATGAGATCGCCGTGGCCGATGCGCACCCGCTCGGAGCGCGGCCGTTCGCCCGCGAGAACTACATCGCGAAGTTCCGTCTGCTGGCAGAGCCCGTGCTCGAGCCGGCCGAGATCGAGCGGTTCCTCGCCCTCGTGCAGCGCCTGCCCGAGCTGACCGCTGCCGAGGTCGGCGAGCTGTCGATCGTCGCGAAGCCCGGTCTGCTCGAGGCCGCTCCTGCTCCGGCGGGCCTGTTCTGATGCTGTACTCCACCGTCACTCCCGCCGAGAAGCGCCGGCTGTTCCGCGAGCGCCTCGCGAGCGGTGAGCTGTTGCGCTTCCCCGGCGCGTTCAACCCGCTGAGCGCCCGCCTGATCGAGCAGAAGGGCTTCGACGGGGTCTACATCTCCGGCGCCGTGCTCGCAGCCGACCTGGGCCTGCCCGACATCGGCCTCACCACGCTGACCGAGGTCGCCGGACGCGCGAAGCAGATCGCCCGCATGACCGACCTCCCCGCGATCGTCGATGCCGACACCGGCTTCGGCGAGCCGATGAACGTCGCCCGTACGATCCAGGAGCTCGAAGACGCGGGCCTGGCCGGCACGCACATCGAGGATCAGATCAACCCGAAGCGCTGCGGCCACCTCGACGGCAAGGCCGTGGTCGACGAGAACACCGCGATCAAGCGCATCCGTGCCGCCGCCGATGCCCGTCGCGACGAGAACTTCCTCATCATGGCGCGCACCGACATCCGGGCGGTCGAGGGGCTGGACGCGGCGATCGACCGGGCGAAGGCCCTGGTGGATGCCGGTGCCGACGCGGTGTTCCCCGAGGCGATGCGCACGCTCGCCGAGTTCGAGGCCATGGCCGACGCGCTCGACGTGCCGATCCTGGCGAACATGACGGAGTTCGGCAAGAGCGAGCTGTTCTCGGTCGACCAGCTGCGTGACGCGGGGGTGAACCTGGTCATCTGGCCGGTGTCGCTGCTGCGCATCTCGATGGGGGCGGCAGGCCGTGCACTGGATACTCTGAACGAAGAGGGGCATCTGACCTCGAAGCTCGGCGAGATGCAGCACCGCGCCGATCTCTATGACCTCATCGACTACGAGTCGTACAACCACTTCGACTCCGGCGTCTTCAACTTCACCATCACGAAGGAGTGACCATGACCGAGCCGGACATCAAGAAGGGCCTGGCGGGCGTCGTCGTCGACACGACCGCTATCTCGAAGGTCAACCCCGAGACGAACAGCCTGCTCTACCGCGGCTACCCGGTACAGGAACTGGCCGACACGCAGCCGTTCGAAGCCGTCGCGTACCTGCTGTGGAACGGCGAGCTGCCCACTCCCGAGGAGCTCGCGGCCTTCCGGCTCGAGGAACGCAAGCACCGCGCGCTCGCCGACAACGTCAAGACCGCGATCGATCTGGTGCCGCTGGATGCCCACCCGATGGACGAGGTGCGCACCGCGGTCAGCCTGATCGGCGCTTCTGACCCCGGTGCCGGCGGCTCGGTGCTCGACGCGGGTGGAAGCCCCGAGCAGAACCTCGAGCGCAGCATCCGTCTGTTCGCCGCCCTCCCGGCCATCGTCGCGTACGGTCAGCGTCGTCGTCGTGGCCAGGAGCTCATCGCCCCGCGCGACGACCTCGACTACTCCGCGAACTTCCTCTGGATGACCTTCGGCGAAGAGGCGGACGACGTGGTGGTCGACGCGTTCAACCGGTCGATGATCCTGTACGCCGAGCACTCCTTCAACGCCTCGACCTTCACCGCGCGCGTGATCACCTCGACCCTGAGCGACATCTACTCCGCCGTGGTCGGCGCGATCGGCGCGCTCAAGGGCCCGCTGCACGGTGGCGCCAACGAAGCGGTGCTGCACATCTTCGACGACATCGGCACGGCCGACAACGTCGTGCCCTGGCTCGACAAGGCACTCGCCGAGAAGCGCAAGATCATGGGCTTCGGGCACCGCGTCTACAAGAAGGGCGACTCGCGGGTGCCGACCATGAAGGCCGCGCTCGACACCCTCGTCGAGCACTACGACCGCCCCGAGGTTGCCGCTCTCTATGACGCGCTCGAGTCGGAGTTCGTCGCGCGCAAGGGCATCTACCCGAACCTCGACTACCCGTCGGGTCCTGCGTACAACCTGATCGGCTTCGACACCCTCACCTTCACGCCGCTCTTCGTCGCGGCGCGGGTGACGGGCTGGACCGCTCACGTGATCGAGCAGGCGGGATCGAATGCCCTCATCCGTCCCCTGTCGTTCTACGACGGCCCCGACGAGAGGCACGTCTCCGCCTGACCCGACCGACGAAAGGCCCTGATGCGTCGACCGCATCGGGGCCTTTTCGTCGTGCTTAGCGCGGTGGGATCCCCGCGGTCAAGGCGGTGCACCGAATTCCTCCTCGGAGTAAGACAGATGCCGGGGTGCTTCCGCCCCGCGCACGAAGGAGGATCCATGTCCGCATCCGACGCCGCCGTCAAGGAGGTCCGCTCGCTCGTCCCCGCACGCATGGACCGGCTGCCCTGGGCGCGATTCCACTGGCTGATCGTCGTCGGTCTCGGCTTCTCGTGGATCCTCGACGGCCTCGAGGTGCAGATCGTCGCCGCGAACGGCTACGCCGCCACCCTCGGTATGGGGCCGGCGGAGGTGGGGCTCGCCGGCACGTGCTACCTGCTCGGGCAGGTGTTCGGAGCGCTCTTCTTCGGACGCCTCACCGATCGCCTCGGACGCAAGAAGCTCTTCCTCGTCTCGCTCGCGGTGTACCTCGTCGGATCCGCCGTCGCCGGTCTCGCCTTCGCGCCGTGGTTCTTCTACATCTGGCGGTTCGTCGCCGGTGCCGGCATCGGCGGCGAGTACGCGGCGATCAACTCGGCGATCGACGAGATCATCCCGGCGCGCTACCGCGGACGTGTCGACATCGCGATCAACGGCACCTACTGGGGTGGCGCGGCGCTCGGTGCGGTGGCGAACGTGTTCTTCCTGAACACCGACATCCTGCCGGAGGATATCGGGTGGCGGCTCAGCTTCTTCCTCGGCCCCATACTCGGGCTGCTGCTCATCTACATGCGCCGGCACATCCCGGAGAGCCCGCGCTGGCAGATGACCCACGGGCGTGAAGAGGCGGCGGAGCGCAACGTCGACGAGATCGAGGAGCGCATCCGCAAGGAGGGCAAGACGATCCCGCCTGTGGACGAGAGCAAGGCGATCACGGTCAAGGAGTACGGCCGCGTGCCGTTCCTCGTCATCGCGAAGGTGCTGTTCCGCAAGTACCCGCGGCGCACTCTGGTGGGCATCACGATGATGGTGACGCAGTCGTTCCTCTACAACGCGATCTTCTTCACGTACGCGCTGGTGCTGGAGAACTTCTACGACACCCCGCCGGCTTCGGCGTCGCAGTACTTCATCGTGTTCGCGGTGGGCAATCTCGCCGGTGCGCTCATCCTCGGGCACTTCTTCGACACCTGGGGCCGCCGACGGATGCTGTTCGGCACGTACATGCTGGCCGGCCTCATCCTTCTCGTGAGCGCCTTCCTGTTCAACGCCGGAGTGCTGAACGCGGCGACGCACACGGCATTCTGGTGCGCCTCGTTCTTCTTCGCCTCCGCCGGCGCCTCCGCGGCCTACCTGACCGTGAGCGAGATCTTCCCGTTGGAGCTGCGCAGCCAGGTCATCTCCTACATCTTCTCCATCGGGCAGCTGGTCGGAGCGATCGCACCGGTGCTCTACGGCGCCCTGATCGGTCAGAGCGCCGACAGCGGCGACCGCGGCCCGTTGTTCTGGGGCTACGTGCTCGGCGCGGCGATCATGATGTTCGGCGGCATCGTCTGCGGGATCTTCGGGGTCAGCGCCGCGGGGAAGTCGCTGGAAGACATCGCGGATCCGCTCTCGCTGGTGGAGTCAGCGGAGAAGGGGAAGACGAGCAGGGTGTAGCCCCGAGGCGGAGCGGAAC
>JBOGEI010000072.1:0-17977 GCA_050701935.1 Microbacterium sp. | reverse complement strand
CCCTCGTGAAGTGGGCGCCTCGCGACCGTGCCGACCTCGCCAGGCGGGCGCTCTCGGCCGTGCTCGACAGCGCGACGCCCGACTCTCGCACCCCCGGCTCGTCGTCAGCCGACTCCCGATCCGATGACAAGCACCGATCCGATGACAAGTAAAGGAATGCCCATGGATGCTGTGCGCATGCACGCGGCCTCGTCCGAATCGACCGCGATCGTCGATGCCGTGCTCGACTATTCGCGCCGTCGCATGCTCGCGGCCGACGTGCCGCTCGACAAGCCGCAGTCCGAGGCCGAGTTGAACCGACTCGTCGGAGCGACGATCACCGATGCAGGGCTCGGTGCCGCGCGCGCCTTGAGCGTGTTCGAGCACGTCCTCGCACCGGCGTGCCTGACCACGAGCCACCCGCTGTACCTGTCGTTCATCCCGACGGCACCGACCATGGCCGCGATCGCATTCGACCTGGTCGTGTCGGCATCAGGCCTCTACGGGGGCAGCTGGCTCGAGGGTGCAGGTGCCGTGCATGCCGAGAACGAGGTGCTCTCCTGGCTCGCGAGCGAGTTCGGACTGCCCGAGACCGCAGGCGGGGTGTTCGTGCAGGGCGGCACGATCGGCAACCTGTCGGCACTGGTCGCGGCGCGCGAGGCCGCGAAGGCGCGTCTGATCGCGGCGGGCAAAGACCTGCCGACTCGGTGGAAGATCCTGTGCAGCGTCGAGGCGCACTCCTCCAACAAGTCGGCCGCGAAGATCATGGACGTCGATGTGCTGCTCGTTCCGGCCGGCGATGACGGCGTGCTGCGCGCAGAGGGGGTGCGCGAAGCCCTGCTCGAGCACGGTGACGAGATCTGCGCGGTGGTCGCGACCGGTGGCTCGACCAACTTCGGCATCGTCGACGACATCAAGGGCATCGCCGCCCTCAAAGACGAGTTCGACTTCTGGCTGCACATCGATGGCGCCTACGGCCTCACCGCGATGCTGGCACCCGAGGCGCGGCACATCTTCGAGGGAGTCGAGCGCGCCGACTCGGTCATCGTCGATCCGCACAAGTGGCTCTTCGCGCCGTTCGACTGCTGCGCCCTGATCTACCGTGATCCCGACAGCGGGCGCCGAGCCCACACGCAGCACGCCGAGTACCTCGACATCCTGACCGAGGTCGACGAGTTCAGCCCCTCCGACTACTCGATCCAGCTCACGCGCCGACCGCGCGGCCTGCCCATGTGGTTCTCGGTCGCGACCTACGGGGTGACCGCCTACCGCGAGGCGGTGAGCGCCGGCCTCGCGCTCACGCGACGGATCGCCGAGGAGATCGCCCGACGACCCGAACTGCGACTGGTGCGCGACCCGCAGCTGTCGATCGTGGTGTTCGAGCGGGAAGGGTGGGAACGCGCCGACTACGACCGGTGGTCGGCGGCACTGCTCGACTCGCAGCGTGCTTTCGTGGTGCCGAGCTCTCACGCGGGACGACCGAACACGCGCTTCGCGATCCTGAATCCGCTCACCACGTTCGAAGACCTCGTCGGCATCCTCGACACCATGAAGTAGAAGGCGGGCGTCGGAGTGCAGCGCCGACTCAGCGCGTGGTGTGCGCGTCGAGGAAGTCGATGGTCTTCTGCAGCGCGGTCTGCGCGTCGGGCAGGTCCAGGTGGAACTGGTACTCGTGCGAGAGCTGCGGTTCATGCGGGGCGGGCCAGAACTGGGTCGTCACATCGACTCCGAGCTCCTCGAGCCGCTGCGCCATCGGGATCGACTGCAGCCAGGTGAGGCCATCGCCGTTGCCGCCCGAGATATAGGTCGTCGGGAAGTCGACGGTGACCCAGTCGACGGTCGACATGGTCGATCCGGTCGAATCCTCGGCCCACGTCTTCGTGCCCGCGTACGCCCACATCGACGTCTTCAACCCCCATCCTGCAATGCCCTGCAGCCGTGCGAGCGCGGCGAGGTCGTACACGCCGCAGTTCAGCACGGTCGCGACGAGCTGGTCGGACGAGATCGAGGGCGTGATGTCCATGATCTCGGCATAGTCGGTGCTTGTGATCAGGGTCGCCATCTGGCTGGCCAACTGCGCGCCGGCTGAATCTCCCGCGAGCACGATCTGCGAGGCGTCGATGCCGAGCTCTTCGGCATGCGCGTCGATGTAGGCGAGTGCTTCGTTGAGCTGGTGCACGGCGAGCGGGTACACGCCCTCAGGGCCGATCGTGTAGTTCACGCCGATGGTGGTGTAGCCCTCGCCGGCGAGGATACGCAGGTACGGGTCGACGTTCTCCTTGGCCCCTGAGATCCAGGCACCGCCGTGGATCCAGACGATCGTGGGCAGCGGACCCGTGGCGGATGCCGGCCGGAACACGTCCATCGTGGTGTCCGCGCCGTCATCGCCGTACGCGACGTTGAGCTTCTCGGTGAGCTTCGTGTCGGGGATGTGCTTGTCCATCTCGGCGGCGGTATCGTCGCCACCTTTCGTGAAGGCTGCGCGGATGATCATGGCCGACGGCCAGGGGGTGAGGGATCCGACGATCGCCACCAGGGCGACCACGGCGACGACCACTCCCACGGCGATCTTCGTCCGGTGCCAGGGGCCGCGCGCCTTCTTCGGGCGTGGGGATTCTTCGGTGTGCGCATCGATGCTCATGGACCCCTCCACCGCTCAGTGTGCCAGCATTCGGGTGCCCATCTCGTCGTTCGAATCGCGCAAGTTGCCACGGATCACGGCGAAATGCGACCAGTTGCGCGATTCGAAGGCGGCCCGAGCCACCGCCACGGAGTCAGTCGGCGAGGCCTGCGAGCAGCATCCGCAGCCCGTACTCGAACGCGCGGTCGACGTCGCCTCCGAGGCGGAAGGCGCCGGAAAGCTCCATCTGCAGGAAGCCGGTCGCCCAGGCGGTGAAGAGGCGGGCGGCGTCGAGCGCGTCGTCGTCGCCGACCAGGGCCGCGGTGGTACGGACGAGCGGGGCGGCCGAGCGCTCCAGTGCGTCGTGCGGGGCCGCGATCGTGAACATGATCCGGAAGCCCTCCGGGTGCTCCTGCGCGAAGCTGCGATAGGCGTGCGCGAGTGCGCCGATGTCGTCGCCCGCTGATTCGAGCCTGGCGGTGAGTGCATCGATGGACGCCGCAGCGACGGCGGCGTGCAGGGCGTCCCGATCGCGCACCCTCTTGTACAGCGAGGGAGCCCGTACGCCCACGCGCTCGGCGACCGCCTGCATCGTGAGCCCCGCGGGGCCGGCGACCTCGAGGATCTCCCGCCCCGCGGCGACGATCTCTTCGGCGGATGTGCGTTCCGGTGTCGGCATCGGCTCCTCCTGGATGGCTATTGACAATAGCCATGATAGCTACGTATCGTAGCCATCGCAATCATTCCGAGAGGATCCGCCATGAAGCTCGCACCGCACCTGCACCGACTCGGCAACGACATCGTCGCCTCGTACCTGATCGATCTGCCCGAGGGCATCACCCTGGTCGATGCCGGTCTTCCCGGGCACTGGCACGACCTGAAGAGAGAGCTCGAGACCATCGGTCGACCGTTGTCGGATGTCCGGGGCCTCGTCTTGACCCACGGCGACGGCGACCACATCGGCTTCGCGGAGCGCCTGCGCACAGAGGCAGGTGTCCCCGTGTTCATCCACGCGGCCGACAGTCACCGGGTGCGCACCGGCGAGAAGCCCAAGACCGCGATGGGGCCGGCCCGGATCGGACCCACGCTCGAGTTCTTCGCCTACGGCCTCCGCAAGAACGCGCTGCGCACGCCGCACGTCACGTCGGTGACCGAGGTCGCCGACGGCGACGTGCTCGACCTGCCCGGCGCTCCGGTCATCATCGGCATGCCCGGGCACTCGCCGGGGAGCATCGCGGTGCACGTGCCGGCTGCGGACGCGGTGTTCGTCGGTGATGCGCTGACCACCCGGCACGTGCTCACCGGCCGGACCGGCGCTCAGCCGGCGCCGTTCACGGATGAGCCGAAGGAGGCACTCGCCTCGCTCGACCGGCTGGCCACGATCTCCGCATCCTGGGTGCTGCCGGGGCATGGAGCGCCCTGGCGCGGTTCGCCCGCCGACATCGCCGCCGCCGTGCGGACCTCCGCGTGGGCCTGACAGCGCTCGTCAGCGGGTGCCGATGATGGTGGCGGTGTCGCTCACGGTGATCTGCGGGGGATAGAGCCCCATCACCTGCATCGCGGCCGCGTGGTTCTCGGCCGTCGAGCCGGCGCACGCATCGGCGGCGATCGTCACATGAGCGCCGGCGTCGGCTGCGGCCAGCGCCGTCGAGATCACACAGCAGTCGGTCGAGACTCCGGCGAGCACGATGCGCCCTCCGTGCCCGACGACCGCTTCGAGCTCCGATCCCCACTTGCCGAAGGTCGGCAGGTCGAGGCTCGGATGCGGAGACAGGTCGGCGGCTTCGGGCACGAGGTCGAACAGCGCGTCGTCCGGCGGCTGATCGGCGAACGGCCACGAGTCGAAGTAGTCGCCCCAGGACGTGGAGCGGTCGGCGGTCGGTACCCACCTGGTCACGAGCACGCGGTCGCCGAAGGCCTCGGCGAGGGCCCGGATGCGCGGCATCGCCCCGGCGAAGAACGGTGACCCCCACGCCGACTCCGACGAGGCGAAGATCACCTGAGGATCGATGACGACGAGCCAGGGGTCAGCGGGCACCCGAGTGCTCACACCGACTCCTGGCGCCGGATCTTCGCGGCCCTGGCGAAATAGGTCACGACGAACGAAAGCACCAGCGCGAAGAAGACGCCGAGGTTCGCGTACGCCCAGTCGCCGTCCGCACCCCCGACCAGGAACAGCAGGTAGCCCTGCCAGTTGTTCCAGGGCGCGTCCTCGGCGAAGCCGTTGAGCACCAGGCCCCACCCGATCACGCTCGTCACGACCATGGTGCCGATCGAGGTCCAATCCCACGCGCCGTAGCGTCCGTTCTGATCGAACAGGGCTTCCTCGTCGTAGTCCTTCTTCCGGCGCAGGATGTCGGCGATCAGGATGCCGGCCCACGAGGCGAGCGGCACGCCGAGCGTGATCAGGAAGCTCTGGAACGGACCGAGGAAATCGGTCGCGAAGAACACCACGAAGATCGTGCCGATCGTGAGGATCACGCCGTCGATCGCGGCGGCAGACGGGCGTGGGATGCGGATGCCGAGGCTGAGCAGCGTCAAGCCGGAGGAATAGATGCCCAGCACCGCGCCGGAGACGAGCGCGAGCACGGCCGTGAGCAGGAACGGCACGAGCACCCACACGGGCAGGATCGAGGCGAGCGCACCGATCGGGTCGGCGGCGATCGCGTTCATGAGGTCTTCGTCGGAGCCGCCGAGCAGCAGGCCGAACACCACGAGGATCACGGGCGCCACCGATCCGCCGATCGTGTTCCAGGCGACGATCGCCCCGTCGGACGCCGTGCGCTTCTGGTAGCGCGACCAGTCGGCGGCGATGTTGATCCAGCCGAGGCCGAACCCGGTCATGACCATGACGAGTGCGCCGATCACCTGGCCGATGCCGCCGTCCGGGCGGGCCAGTACGACAGCGAGGTCGATCTCCGGAGCCGCCAGCACGATGTAGAGGACGGTCACCACACCGGTGATCCACGTGAGCACCGACTGCAGCCTCATGATCGTGTGGTAACCGAGCACGGATGCCGTCACGATCAGTGCGGCGACGATCGCGGTGGCACCGATCTTGAGCCACACGCTGTCGCCGTCGCCGCCGAGCTGCGTGATCACGGTGGCCGTGGCGAGGACGGCCAGGATCGCGAGGAAGGTCTCCCACCCGATCGAGGTCAGCCACGAGACAATGCCCGGCACCTTCTGGCCCTGCACGCCGAAAGCCGCTCGGGAGAGCACCATGGTCGGCGCCGAGCCGCGCTTGCCGGCGATCGCGATGAGCCCGCACAGCAGGAACGACACCACGATGCCGATGACCGACACCACCGTCGCCTGCCAGAACGAGATGCCGAAGCCGAGCACGAACGACCCGTACGACATGCCGAAGACCGACACGTTGGCGGCGAACCACGGCCAGAAGAGGTCACGAGGCTTCGCGGTGCGCTCCGACTCGGGGATGATCTCGATGCCCGCGCGCTCGATGAGGCCCGGCTTGATGTCCGTCATGCTGACATCCTGGCACTGCCGCGCCGCCGCCGGGCGGACTTCGCGGCACGGACGACGGCCGAACCGGTCAGCCGGCGAAGAACGACTGCGTCGTGCGGGTCAGGTCGTGCAGGTCGGAGACGCCCGCGAGCTCTCGTGCGGAGTGCATCGACAGGATGGGAATGCCGACATCGACCGTGCGGATGCCGAGGCGGGTCGCCGTGATCGGTCCGATCGTCGAGCCGCACGGCACGCTGTTGTTCGAGACGAACTCCTGCGTCTCGACCCCGGCGCGCTCGCACCAGTTCCGCCAGGATGCCGTGCCGATGGCATCCGTCGCATACCGCTGGTTGGCGTTGATCTTCAGGATCGGACCGGAGCCGAGCACCGGCTGCACGACGGGGTCGTGCTTGGCGGCGTAGTTGGGGTGCACCGAGTGGCCGACATCGCTCGACAGGCACCACGACGAGGCGTAGGCCTGGCGGCGCGCCGACCCATCGGCCCCGAGCCCGGCATACACCCGCTCGAGCACGTCTTCCAGGAACGGGCCGGCCGCGCCGGAGCGGGACTCCGAGCCCAGTTCCTCGTGGTCGAAGACGGCGAGCACGGCGATCGGTGCTCCGGCCTTCGGCTCGTGCTCCGCGAGCGCGACGACTCCGGCATGCACGGATGCGAGGTCGTCGAGGCGACCCGAGGCGAAGAACGCGCGGTCCTTGCCGAAGACCGCTCCGCGCGCAGCGTCGGCGACGACCACGTCGTAGCCGCGGACGTCTGACGCCGAGACGCCGGCGGCGGAGGCGAGCTCGGCGAGGACATCGGCCTCGGTCGGGTCTCCCAGCCCCCACACCGGCTGCGTCTCGGTCTGCTTGTCGAGGGCCAGGCCGTTGTTCACGCCGCGGTCGAGGTGGATCGCCAGCTGCGGAAGCCGCAGCAGGGGCCCGGTGGCGGCGAGCACGACACGGCCGTCGGCCAGCGCCAGCCGCCCGGCGAGACGAAGCTCGCGGTCGAGCCACGAGTTCAGGAGCGGCCCGCCGTACACCTCGACCGCAGCCTGCAGCCAGCCGCGCGAACCCGTCGTCGGCTGCGGCTTGAGCTTGAAGCCGGGGGAGTCGGTGTGCGCACCGAAGATCTGCACCGGAGTCGTCGACTCGGCATCGGTCGGCACGGCCCAGGCGATCGCCGCGCCGTCGCGGACGACGACGTACCGACCGCCGACCGGCGCGGGCCAGGCGTCCTCCTCATGCAGCCGCGTGAACCCGCTCTCCTCGAGACGTCGAGCGACTTCGGCCGCGGCATGGTAGCTCGACGGAGAAGCGGCGACGAAGTCGGCGAGATCCTCGGCGTGGGCGAGTGCTGCGGGGGTGACGGGCATGTCGAGACCTTCCTCGGGGACAGCGGTCCTTCGAGCGTAGTCGCGGTCACGATTCGAACCGCGGGCTACCTGTTTCGCCTGGAACCGGGTTACCCTGCCAACGGGGGAGGCGCCGCGGGGAGCCTTCCGGTAACCGGGGAGTCTTTCACATGCGTGCGAACACACGTCTGTCCATCCGTCGTGCAATCGCCGGGGCCACTTCAGCACTGTTGCTGGCAGCGGGCCTCACGGTGGTGACCGAAGTGGTCGCACCGACCTCGGCGTCGGCAGCGCAGAATCCGACCAGCTGTCAGGGCTCCGTCGCGCTCGTCAACGGCGGTTTCGAGGCGCCGGTGATCCCGAACGCCTCGGTATCGCTGGTCGCGGACGCGCAGGTGCCAGGGTGGTCGACGACAGACAGCCTCGGCCAGGTCGAGCTGTGGAGCAGCGGATTCAACGGGGTCCCGGCGGCGGCCGGCAGGCAGTTCGCCGAACTCAATGCGAACAGTGCGAGCCGCCTCTTCCAGGACGTCGCGACGACCCCGGGGCAGACTCTCTCCTGGTCGCTGAAGCACCGCGGGCGTTCGGGGACCGACGTCATGCGTGTGGTGATCGGCGTGCCGGGCGGAACTCTCACCCAGAGCGGTCCCAACCTCTCCGACGGTACGTCGGCCTGGGGCACCCACACCGGAACGTACGTCGTCCCGGCCGGCCAGACCGTGACGCGGTTCGGGTTCGAAGCGGTCAGCTCTGCGGGTGGTAACGCCTCGGTCGGCAACTTCCTCGACGACATCACCTTCGGAACCGGGCCGTGCCTCATCACGACCAAGTCGGTGACCAACCTCACTCGCAGTGGCACGACCGCCGAGGTGGGCGACACGTTGCGCTACACGGTCACGACGAACAACGGCGGTGGAAACCCGGCGCTGCAGTCAGTCTCCTCCGACGTGCTCGCGAGTGGGATCGACTTCGTCCCCGGATCCATCAAGATCATCAGCGGCGCGGGCACCGGCAACCTCACGGACGCCACCGGAGACGACCGCGGAAACTACACCTCGGGCAACCGCACAGTGCAGGTGCGACTCGGTGACGGTGGGACGGCCACGGCTGGCGGATCCATCGGCGTCGGCGCGAGCACCAGCTACACCTTCGATGCCAAGGTCAACCTCTCAGCCGCGGCGACCACGATCGTCAACGAGGCGAAAGTCGCCTTCCGCGACAACGTCGTCGGGCAGGACCGCACCTCGACCAGCCAAGAGACGCTGACGCCGGTGAACGCGGCCGCCGACCTCGCGATCACGAAGAGCCTCGACACCGATCCCCTCGTCGCGGGCCAGCCGGTCACCTTCACGATCGGCGTCACCAACAACGGCCCGCAGACGGCGACGGGGGTGACGGTCACCGACCCCGTGCCCGCCGGGATCACGAACGTCACCGCCACCTCGCCCGGCGCGACCTGTACCGTCACGGGAACGGTGACCTGTGCCGTTCCCGACATGGCGGTCGGGCAGAGCGTGCAGATCCAGGTGACCGGCACGCTGTCGCCCTCGGGCAATCCCGGTGCCTCGCTGTCGAACACGGCGACCGTCTCGGGAACCCGCACCGATCCGAACCTCTCGAACAACACCGCGAGCGTCATCAGCACGCTGACGGCCGCGACGGACGTCTCGATCGTCAAGACCTTCTCCCCGTCGGCCCCGGTCGCAGGGGAGCGGGTGACCTACACGCTCTCGGTCTTCAACGCCGGGCCTTCCGAGGCGCGCAACGTCGTGATCACCGACCCGCTCGACCCCGAAACGACCTTCATCAGCGCGACCCCGGGACAGGGATCGTGCACGGCTCAGGGGTCGATGCTCACCTGTCAGGTGGGCACACTCGCCCCCGGCGCCAGTGCCGTCGAGACCTTCGTGGTGGTGGACATCAACCCGGGTGCGACCGCCGTGCTGCAGAACACCGCGACGGTGACCACGAGCACGACCGACACGAACCCCGCGAACAACGTCTCATCGACCAGCTTCCAGCCCGACATCATCGCCGACATGGCCGTGGTCAAGACGGCATCCGCGGCGCAGGTGTCCGCGGGCGACACGATCGACTTCACCCTCGCAGTGCGCAACCTCGGCTCCTCGGATGCCGTCAACGTCGTGCTCGCCGACACCCTGCCCGAAGGCTTCTCCGTGACCGGCGTGGATGCTCCTTCCGGTGCGACGTGCACCTCGACGGCGAGTTCGATCACCTGCAACTGGGCCTCGTTCCCGGTCGGCGGGCCCTCGAACGTCGTCCTGCATGCGGCCGTCGCGGCCGATGCTCCCATCGGCACCGTGACGAACACCGCTGCCGTGGCAGCCCCCGCAGCCGACCGCGACACCACGAACAACGCCAGCTCCGTGGATGTCGAGGTGGTCCAGAGCGCTGACCTGAGCATCCTCAAGACGGCTCCGACGACCGGCGAGCCCGGCAGCCCCTTCACGTACACGCTCACGGTCGCGAACGGCGGGCCCTCCGTCGCCCGCGGTGCCTCGCTCACCGACGCGCTCCCCGCAGGCTTCCTGAACGCCACCGCCAGCGGCGCCGACTGCTCGATCGTCGGCGGCACCGTCGGATGCGAACTCGGCGACATCGCGCCAGGAGGCTCGGTGGTCGTTCAGGTGACCGGAACCTGGAGCACGACGGCCACGGGCGTCGTCTCGAACACCGCGACGACCACCTCGGCCACCCCCGACCCGAACACCGGCAACAACACCTCGACCGTCGACGTGACGCTCTCGCCCAGCGCGGATGTGAGCGTCGTCAAGACGACCTCGACCCCGACGGTTCCGCTCGGCGGCACGGCCACGTTCGAGGTGACCGTGACCAACGAAGGCCCATCGGCTGCCGCCGGCGTCGTGCTGAACGAGCTCATGCCCGCAGGCTTCATGCTCACCGGTGCCACTCCGTCCGTCGGCACGTGGTCGATGGAGGATGCGCGTTGGACCGTCGGCACCTTGTTGCCGGGCGAGTCCGCCACCCTCACCGTGACCGCCACGGTGCATCGAGAAGGGCCTCTGACGAACACCGCGACCGCGAGCTCGCGTACGCCGGATCCCGACACCTCGAACAACACCGGTACCGCGACGGTGACAGTGACGCCCTCGGCCGACCTCGCGATCGTGAAGACGATCTCGGCGAACCCGGCGCCGCTCAACGGTGCCGTGACCTACACGCTCGTCGTGACCAACAACGGCCCGAGCATCGCCTCCGCCGTCGCCGTCAGCGATGCGCTTCCCGCCGGGCTGCTGAGCCCTGCGACGTCGACGCCCGGCTGCACCGTCACCGGGTCGCAGCTGGCGTGCACGCAGCCGAGTCTCGCCGTCGGCGCCACCTTCACCGCGACAGTGAGCGGAACAGTCGATCCGTCGATCGCGGGCACCACGCTGTCGAACACCGCGACGGTGACCTCGACGACCCCGGACCCGAACACGGCGAACAACTCCTCGACCGTCACGGTTCCCGTCTCCGGCACCCCGCAGGTCGAGCTCGTCAAGAGCGCCGGCATCCCGACCGACACCAACGCGGACGGGCGCATCGGCGCCGGCGACACCGTCGCCTACACGTTCACGATCCGCAACACCGGTGTCGTCACGCTCACCAGCGCTGCGATCACCGACCCGCTCCTCGGTGGTGCTGTGGCCTGTGCTGCCTTCTCCGGCCCCCTGGTGCCGGGTGCTTCAGTCACCTGCGCGCCGGTCTCGTACACGCTCACCCAGGCCGACGCCGATGCCGGAACGGTGCGCAACACCGCCTCGGTGACCGCGCAGTCCACCCAGGGGCCGGCGACGGACGATGCCGAGGCGAACGTCACGATCGCGGCGACCAACAGCATCAGCCTGGCGAAGAACCCATCGACCGTGGTCGATGTGAACGGCGACTCGGCCGTCGGCGCCGGTGACACCGTGGACTACACGTTCACCGTCACGAACAACGGCACCACGACGCTGCGTGACGCCGTGATCACCGACCCGATGCTCGGTGGAACCGTGACCTGCCCCGAGCTGAGCGCAGTGGCCCTCGCTCCGGGCCAGTCGGTGTCGTGCACGCCGATCACCTACACGCTCACCCAGGGCGACATCGACGGCGGGCTCGTGCACAACGAGGCCTCGGTCACCGCGAACGCCCCGATCGGCACCGTGACCGACACCGCCCAAGCCGATGTCGACATCACCGGCACCGCGGCGATCGAGCTGCTCAAGAACGTCGGCCCCGTGCTAGACGCGAACGGCGACGGATTCATCGGCGCCGGAGACACCGTCGACTACACCTTCTCGGTGCGCAACCTCGGCACGACCACGCTCACCGGCGTGGTGGTCACCGATCCGCTGCTCGGGGCAGGGACCCTCTGCACGATCGGCACTCTCGTGCCAGGAGGCTCGTCGACCTGCGGTTCGTTCACCTACACGCTGACGCAGGCCGACGTGGAGGCGGAGATCGTCCGCAACACGGCGACGACGAACGGCACCAGCCCGCTCGGGTCGGTCACCGATGAGGCATCGGCCGACGTCGTGATCACGGGCACGAGCGCGATCGAACTGACCAAGACTCCCGGAGCGATCGTGCTCGGGGCCGATGGCAGGGTCGGCGCCGGAGACACGGTCGGCTACACGTTCACGATCCGCAACGCGGGGACGACGGTGCTCCGTGACATCGTGCTCGACGACCCGCTCCTGGGCGGCGTCATCGACTGCCCTGCACTCGACGGTCTCGAGCTGAACCCGGGTGACGACGTCACCTGCGGCCCTGTCGACTACACGCTCACGCAGCAGAACGTCGATGACGGGACCGTGCACAACGTGGCAACCGTCGAGGGGCAGTCGCGCAACGGCAGCGCCGAGGCCGAAGACGAGGCCGACGTGCGGGTCGCGGGCACGGACGACATCTCCCTGCTGAAGTCCGCGGCCGCCGTGGTCGATGCGAACGGCAACGGCCGTACGGATGCCGGTGACACCATCGCGTACACGTTCACCGTGACCAACGTGGGCACTACGACGCTCACGGGCATCACCGTCAGCGACCCGCGTCTCGGAGCCGCCGTCACGTGCGAGGCGACCGAGCTCGCCCCGGGGGAGTCGACGGTCTGCGCAGCAGGAGCCCCTGCTGTGCTCACGCAGGCGGAGATCGATGCCGGCGAGATCGAGAACACGGCCACTGCGACCGGAACCGGCACCTCGGAGATCCCGCCGGTCGACACCGACACCGTGGTGACTCCGCTCGTGGCGCAGCCCGCGATCGCCCTCGTCAAGACCGGCGGCGACTACGTCGACGTCGACCGCAACGGGAAGATGAACGCGGGTGACACGATCGCGTTCCGATTCGCGGTGACCAACACCGGCGCGGTGACTCTGACCGATGTGAAGATCGATGACCCGAAGCTGGGCGGTGCCGTCGCGTGCACGATCCCCGACCTCGCGCCGGGTGCGACCGCGAACTGCGGGCCGACGACCTACGTCCTCACCTCAGCGGATCTCGCTGCGACGAAGGTCGTCAACGTCGCCACGGTGAGCGGCATCGGCGGAGCTGTGACGGTCACTGCCGCAGCGACCGCGACGGTCGACCTGAATGCCCTCGCGGCCACCGGCGGCGTGATCACCGGGATCGGCTGGGCGCTCGCCCTGCTCGCTGTCGGAGCCCTCGTGCTTCTGATCGCCCGCGTCCGTCGCCGCGAGATCGAGGTCTGACGCCCGACGAACCGGACGAGGCGTCCCGCTCGATCACGAGCGGGGCGCCTCATCGTTTCCCGGGCGTTCATCCTGGCGCGATACGGTTGTCTCGATAGCGCCTAGGGTTCCGGGGTTCGCACCCGTCTGGTCCGAGCGGCGCCACGGCCCTCCTCCGCAGGAGAGCCGTCATCTGACAGGACAAAAGCCCGGAGGACCCTGTTCGTCGCGCCGCGCGCCGGACGGAAGGGTCTCGTCGTGTCTCCCCTCGCGTTCGTCCTGGTCTTCGGCGCAGCCATCGCTCACGCCGCGTGGAACGTCATCGCGCACGGCATCAGCAAGGCCGGAGTGCCCTTCCTCTGGTGGGGTGCTGTCGGCAGCACACTCGTGTGGATCGGAGCCGTGCCGCTGACCGGCGGCCTGGGGACCGACGACCTCGGATCGTTCGCCCTCGGCGTCGCCGTCTCCTCGGTGCTGCACGTCGGCTACATGGCCGTGCTGCAGCGCGGGTATCGAGAGGGAAACCTCTCCACCGTCTATGCCACAGCGCGGGGCACCGGACCGTTTTTGTCGGTGATCGTCGCGGTCCTGCTGCTGGGCGAGCGTCCTTCAGTCGTAGCGCTCGTGGGCGTCGCTGCCGTGATCGTCGGCGTGGTCGCCATCGGGCTCGTCGACAGAGGGAGAGGGGCCGGCACGCGCCGGCTCGACCCCGGCATCGTGTTCGGCCTGCTCACGGGCGTGGCGATCGCGGTCTACACGATCTGGGACGCGCACGCGGTGCGCACCTGGAACCTCTCGCCGGTCGCCTTCATGGTCGGTACGACGCTGCTGCAGGTGCCGTTCTACTCGATCGCCGTGCGCAGACGCTGGGGGGCTGTCTGGGCGCTCGGACGCACGCAGTGGCGCCGCATCCTCGTCTTCGGCATTCTGTCGCCGCTGTCGTACATCCTCGTGCTGACGGCGATCCAGATCGCGCCGGTGGCGCTGGTGGCTCCGCTGCGCGAGGTCAGCGTCGTGCTCGTGAGCCTGTTCGGAGTCTTCGTCCTCCGCGAATCGCGTCCGGCCTGGCGGATCACGGCATCGCTCGTGGTCGTCGCGGGGATCGTGCTGCTCGCGCTGTGATCAGCGGAAGTTGACGAGACCGGCGTGCGCGGCCGTCACGAGGATCTGCACCCGATCGCGCAGGTGCCACTTCGACATCATGCGACCGAGATGCGCCTTCACCGTGCCCTCGGAGACGATCAGCGTCTTGGCGATCTCCGCGTTCGACATGCCCTGTGCCAGACACTGCAGCACCTCGGCCTCACGGTCGGTGAGCGGTTCGAGAGCAGCGGCGTCCGCAGCGACGGGGGTGGATGCGCGGACGTGCTTGATCAGCATCGAGGCGATCCGCGGAGAAAGCGAGCTCGCGCCGCTGTGCACCTCGCGCACACCCGAGACGATGTCCTCGGCGCTGGAGTCCTTGAGCAGGTAGCCGGAGGCGCCGGCGCTCAGCATCGGAAGCACGGTGTCGCTCCCGTCGAGCGTGGTCACGGCGAGCACGCGGACGTGCGGCCAGCGCTCGGCGATCACCCCGGTGGCCTCGATCCCATCCATCTCGGGCATCTGGACGTCCATCATGACGACGTCGGGCTGCTCCCGTTCGACGGTGGCGATCGCCTCGAGGCCGTCCTCTGCCTGCGCGATCACCTTGATCTCCGGGTCGCGCGACACGAAGTGCGACAACGCCGAGCGGACGAGGGGATCATCGTCGACGATCACGACACGGATTTCCTGCATAGGGGGAAGCCTAACGTCGCGAGCGCCTCATCGTCGGCATGTAGACCTTTGGCCAAAAACCTCTGGACGTGAGGCAGATGTGCTCGGAGAAGATCGCCGAGAAGATGAATACAGACATCGACGAACGACTACAAAACGGAGGTGAACGTTATGTCTTTCTGGCAGCAGGTTGGCAAGCTTATCGGTCTCTACCGCTAGAGTACCTGGCGAATAGGAGATAATGAACCATGGCCTTCGACCAGTCGGCCCGGCAGTCCCGGGATTTTCTTCGGCTGACTCGAGGTGAGCGGCTCAGCGCTATCGAGCGCATCGCGGTTCTGGCAATCGTCTCCGTCATCATCGCCCTCGACGTCATCGGGCTCTTCACCACTCCAGGTGCGAGTCCCATCACATCCATAGTGAGCATTGCGTCCACCGCAGTCCTCGCCCTCTATCTCTGGTCTCCCCTCATCGCGACATGCGCGATGGGTCTCGTCTTCGGGTTGTCGTTCCTCACCGGAACGGAAACCCAGGTCTTGATCACCGCCGCGGTCGCCGCGGCACTGGTCATGAGGCTCGGGTGGACCTCACTCGTGCTGTCGTACATCGGCGGCTTCTTGGTATCGGCGACGATCATCGCGTACGGGGACTCCACCGTCCCCGTCAATGTCGGCATCTATCTCATCTTCGCGACTCTGGCCGGAGCTGTCGGGTTCGCCCTGCGGCTCGCCTTCGCTCGGGGCAGTCGCCTGGAGCGCGAGCTCGAGGAGAGAGCCGAGCAGGAGCGTCAGGCCGTACTCGCCGAGCGACGATGGATCGCCGGTGAGCTGCACGACAGCATCGCGCACCACCTCACGGTGGTGGCGTTGCACGTGCAGATGCTCGAAGACCCCGAGACCAGCAACGACTCGCAAGAGGCGATCCGCGTCGCCGCGCGCAAGGCGATGACCGATCTCCGCTTCGTGATCGAACTCGCCGACGACGGACCGCAGTCGTCGAGCGTCCAGACAGGCGACCTCGCAGCGGCGATCGACGAGGCGCAGAGCGAGTTCGAATCCGCAGGTCACTCCGTGGCCCGAGAGGGCGACCCCACGGACGAGCGCATCCCGCGCGCGGTCGAGATCGTCCTCGCGCGCATCATGCGCGAGTCGGCCACCAACATCCTCAAATACGCAGGCCCCGGCGAGGTGCGGATCGACCTCGCTGTGGACGACGAGGTCGCGCACCTCACTCTGCGCAGTCCTCTCCCGACGACACCCCGTCGCGAGCTCTCCTCCAGTCGCACCGGCCTCGGGCGGATGGCGGAACGCGTGATGGGGGCGAGCGGCGAGTTCAGCGCCGGCGAAGTCGAAGGGTTCTGGGTCGTGTCGGCCCGACTTCCGGTCGTCTGATGCTCTAGAGTGTGTGAGCACGCCTTTTCGATATCCGCGAGAAACCTAGACGAAAGTCTAGAAGAGTCTCGACGTTCGACCCTTCGAAACGGCTTGTGATCAGTCATATCCTGAAGGCTCCCCAGATAAAGCGTCCCCAGCGCTGCGATCGCGAGCGCGGTCTTTCTGGCTTCTGAAACACTTTGCGCGCTCGCGATCGCCTTTCTGCGTTAACGCCCGATTCTCCGGCCTCGCCCCGACCGGCTGGCCCCGTGCGCTCCGCTACGCGCCGACCGCTCGCATGTAGTGGCCGTCGGTGGAGATCCCGGATGCTGCGACCGTGAAGCGCACGACCTCGCTCAGGTAGCGGTCCTCCGAGGCCTCGAAGATGCGTCCGTCCTCGTCGCGCGAGGTGCGGGTGAGCCTCAGGATCGGGGTACCGCGCGGCACTCGCAGCAGCGCGGCATCCTGATCATCGGCAGCCACGGCGTCGATCACGTGCTGCAGGGTGACGATCGGATGCCCCACCGAAGCGAGATACTCCGTGATCGAGACCTCGTCGAGGTTCACCTCGAAGAGTCGGCGGCCCGCGACCTCGGTGTAGTTGAGGCGCTCGAGCATGGTCGGTCGACCGTCGAGAAGCCGCAGGCGCACGACGCTCACGATCGTGTCGTCCGCACCGACTCCGAGCGCCGCTCCCATGTCGCCCGCGCGGCGCAGGCTCAGTTCCTGCGTCTGCGCACCAGGGGTGACTCCCAGCTCCCGCGCCCAGCGCGTGAACGGCACCGACACGTCGACGGCCTGATTCGCCTTGCGGGCGACGACTCGCGCCGGCCGTCCGCGGCTGGTCTCGATCAGGCCCTCGCCGCGCAGAGCGGCCAGGGCGTTGCGGATGGGCCCTCGAGACGTGCGCCACTTCTCGGCGAGATCCGCCTCGGTCGGCACGTCGTCGCCAGGACGCAGCGCGCCCGCAGCGATCTGCGCGCGGAGGTCATCGGCGATCTGGGTGTACACAGCTTCTGCCACATAGGCACATTACTTCGTCAGCCAGGGCCGCGCGAGCACGTTCCGGGAGTGTTCACCCAGGCGAATGCTCGGTAAACGAGGCCTGAACTCTTCCGAGTTAGGTACATATCTCGGCTCAGCACCTGCGAGAGTCTTCCGTGGATCACCCCTCACACCCTGAAAGGTCCTCATGAAGCTTCGCGCTCTCCCCGCCCTCGCCGGCGTCGCGCTCCTCGCCCTCGGCCTCGCCGCGTGTTCCGGCTCGGCAGATGCCGCCGGCACTCCCGGCGCCGACGAGTCGTCTTCCGCCAGCGGATTCGCGGTCGACGAGAACACCCTGGTCTTCGGTGTCGTGCCCGACTCGGTCGACACCGAGACGAACTACCAGCCGCTCATGGACTACATCGCCGAGATCACCGGCAAGACGGTCGAGTACCACGAGTCGACCGACTACGCCGCACTGATCGAAGCCGCCGTCGCCGGCAAGGTCGACGTAGCGTCGTTCTCCGGCTTCACGTACGTCACCGCCACGAACAACGGCGCCAAGCTCACCCCGATCTCCTCGATCGTGACCGAAGAAGGCCAAGAGCCCGGTTACTTCTCGCAGGCCATCGTCCCGGCCGGCAGCGACATCAAGAGCATCGACGACTTCAAGGGCAAGAAGGTCTGCTTCGTCGACCCGTCCTCGACCTCGGGCTACCTGTTCCCGTCGTACAACCTGCTCAAGGCCGGCATC
>JBOGEI010000071.1:0-18105 GCA_050701935.1 Microbacterium sp. | reverse complement strand
GGACGACCTCCGCGAGGCGGCCGGCGTAGGCGTGCACCGACTCCGCGTCGGCGGCCTCGACCATGACCCGCACCAGCGGCTCGGTTCCGGACTTGCGCAGCAGCACGCGGCCGGTGTCGCCGAGTTCGGACTCGACGTCGCGGACGGCCTGCTGGACGACCTCGTCGTCCGACACGCGGTCCTTGTCGACGTCGCGCACGTTGATCAGCACCTGCGGGTACACGGTCATCACGGACGCGAGCTCGGCGATGGTCTTCTTCTGCCGCGCCATCTCGGCCACCAGGTGCAGCCCCGTGAGGATGCCGTCGCCGGTGGTGGCGAACTCGCTCATGATGACGTGACCGGACTGCTCGCCGCCGAGCGCGTATCCGCCCTCGTTCATGTCCTCGAGGACGTAGCGGTCGCCGACGGCGGTCTGCCGCACCGTGATCCCCTGCTCCCGCATCGCGACATGCAGGCCGAGGTTGCTCATCACCGTCGCGACGAGCGTGTCGTCGGTGAGGTGGCCGCGTTCCTTCATCGACACGGCGAGGATGGCCATGATCTGGTCGCCGTCGATCGCGTTGCCCTCGGCGTCGACCGCCAGGCAGCGGTCGGCATCGCCGTCGTGGGCGATGCCGATGTCTGCACCCAGCCGCACGACGGCCTCCGCGAGGTTGTCGAGGTGGGTCGATCCGACGCCGTCGTTGATGTTCCAGCCGTCGGGATCCGCTCCGATCACGGTCACCTCGGCGCCGGCGTCGCGGAACGTCTCCGGCGAGACGCCGGACGCCGCCCCGTGGGCGCAGTCCAGCACGACATGGATGCCGTCGAGTCGATTCGGAAGCGAACCGAGAAGGTGCATCACGTAGCGGTCCTCGGCGTCGGAGAACCGATCGATGCGGCCGACGCCGGCGCCGGTGGGGCGCAGCTTGTCGCCGGCCATCGCGTCTTCGATGCGCTGCTCGACCACATCGGGGAGCTTGCGACCGCCGCGGGCGAAGATCTTGATGCCGTTGTCAGGCGCGGCGTTGTGCGAAGCCGAGATCATCACGCCGAAGTCGGCGTCGCGGTCGGCCACGAGGAACGCGAGCGCGGGCGTCGGGATGACTCCGGCCTCGAGCACGTCGACGCCCGAGGAGGCGAGTCCCGCGGAGACGGCCGCGGTGAGGAAATGCCCGGAGACCCTCGGGTCCCGGGCGACCACTGCGGTGAGTCGCTTGCCTTCGGCTTTGCGAGCCTCCGCAGTACGGCCCTGGCCCAGGACGACAGCAGTCGCCTGGGCCAGGGTGAGCGCCAGGTCGGCGGTGAGGATGCCATTGGCGAGTCCTCGCACACCGTCCGTGCCAAAGATCGGCATCGGAGCAGTGGACCTTAACGCTTCGAGTACTGAGGCGCCTTACGGGCCTTCTTGAGTCCGGCCTTCTTGCGCTCCTTGACGCGAGCGTCGCGCGAGAGGAAGCCGGCCTTCTTCAGGGTCGGACGGTTGTTCTCCTCGTCGATGCCGTTCAGCGAACGGGCGATGCCGAGACGAAGCGCACCGGCCTGACCCGACGGGCCGCCACCGGAGATGCGCGCGATGACGTCGTATGCACCGGTGAGGTTCAGCACCGTGAACGGGTCGTTGATCAGCTGCTGGTGCAGCTTGTTCGGGAAGTAGTCCTCGATCGTGCGGCCGTTGACCGTGATCGTGCCCGAGCCGGGGACGATGCGCACGCGGGCGATGGCCTGCTTGCGACGGCCGACAGCGGCGCCGGGAACGCTGAGGACGGGGCGGGGAGCCGCCTCGACCACGTCGGTCTCCGGAGTCGACGTCGAGAAGTTCTGGGGGGTTTCGGTGGTGTCCTGGATGTCAGCCACGAGTATGTCCTTAGTCTTTACGGCGCTTACTGGGCGACCTGGTCGAGGGTGTACGGCTGGGGCTGCTGCGCGGCGTGCGGGTGCTCGGCACCGACGTACACCTTGAGCTTGGACAGCTGCTGGCGGCCGAGGCTGTTCTTGGGGAGCATGCCACGGATGGCCTTCTCGACAGCGCGGACCGGGTTCTTCTCGAGGAGCTCGGCGTAGGTGACCGACTTCAGGCCGCCCGGGTAACCTGAGTGGCGGTAGGCCAGCTTCTTCTGGAGCTTCTGACCGGTGAGCGCGACCTTGTCGGCGTTCACGATGATGACGAAGTCACCCGAGTCGATGTGGTTGGCGAAGGTCGGCTTGTGCTTGCCACGCAGGAGCGTAGCGGCGTGCGAAGCCAGACGGCCGAGAACGACGTCGGTGGCGTCGATGACGACCCAGTCGCGCTGGACTTCGCCAGCCTTGGGGGTGTAAGTGCGCGTCACGATAGTGCTGCTTTCTTGTGTCGAACGGAGAAGTTCGTGAATCCCACTCCGGGGTGGTTCTTCCCGACAGGGAGGAACACGCCAGTGGAGGGCTCACGTTCGGACGATGCCCCTTCACCGCGAACGGGAAAGGCACCAAAGAGAGATCATACGCCACCGGAGGCCCGATGCCCAAACCGCCGGCTCAGTCGGGCTTGACCGTGACGAGGATCGGACGATGATCGCTCGCCCCCTGAGGAAGGGTCGTGATGCGTTCGATCTCGAATCCGGTCGAGGTGGCGAAGTCGTAGTGCCCGCGGAACACCCGGTACCGCGTGTAGGTGTGATCGTCGCTGAGGGAGAGCGCGTACCCGTGGTCGCGCACGGCCTGTCCGAGGTTCTCCTTGAAGACGGGGTAGTTGTAGTCCCCCACCATCAGCTGCGGCAGCCCTTCCCCCAGCGCTGCCAGTTCGGTGAGAGCGGCGCGGATCTGGTGGCGTCGCAGCGAGTTCAGCGCCGTCAGCGGTGCAGCGTGGAACGAGGCCACGATGAAGTCCTGGCCGTCGTCGATGTCACGCAACCGTGCCCCGAGCACGCGCTCGTGCGCCGGCTTCGCGATGCGGTCGTGCAGCGACTTCTTGAGACCGAGCATGCGGATCGAGTGCAGGTGGAACCTGCTCGCGCGGTAGAACAGCGCGAGCCCGAGGCGGTTCCCCTGGGTGGCGTCGGCCAGCACGAGGTCGCCGATCTGCGCGGGCAGCTCCGGGACGTCGCACTCCTGCAGGCAGAGGATGTCGGGGTCGTGCTCGCGCACGAGGGGGGCGAGCTCGCCGGCCGCTCGATGCTTCTGGAGGTTGTAGGAGATGACCTTCATGACCGTCTCACGCTACTCGTCTCTGCTGTGTCCTGGCTCCGGATCGCGGTCATATCCCCAACGGAGGCCGAGCACGCCCGGGCCGAATCCGTGACGAGACACATGCACGGATCCGCTGCGGACCGATCGCATCGCGCTCGTGTAGCCGTCCTCCGTCTCGGCGTACTCCTCGCACCAGCTCGGCGGCGCATCCGGATGGAACCTCACCCAGACGACGGTCTCGCGGGCGGGGCGCGAGGTCGCGTGCCACGCCGACTGCCGCGCCGGGTATCCCGGCGGAAAGGTCTCGGTGAACTCCAGCAGCGTCGTGTCCCCCATGGCGATCGGCTCGTCGAGCGCGATGACCACCCCGGAGAGCAGATGCCCGGGGTGCAGATATCCGCGATCCACACGGCCGCCGACGATGTCTGAGATGACGGACAGCACCTCGGTCTCCTCGGGGGCGACGTCGATGAGCGGGACTTCGGTGATGGTGCCGCGCGTGGCCTGGACGAGCGAGCGCATGACGATGCTCGCCACGGCGCCGTCCGCGCCCACCTGTACCGTCAGCTGGGTGGAGAGATCGCGCAGGCTCACCTGAGGAGAGGACCGCAGCGCGGCCAGGGTCTCCTCGGTCTCGCGGTTCTCGCGTTCCTCGTCGAACGGCAGCCGCGGAGGAGGGACTGGGCCCAACCGAGCCGACGGGCCGAGCAGGGAGCTCAAGTGACCACGCCGGAGTCGGAGCCGATCTTCGATGCCCTCGACGATGCTGAGGGATTGGGCCCCCTCCGGCTGCCGGTCGCCCGAGCGCCAGTAGCTGAGCGTGGCCATCGACACCGCGTTGCCGTCTTCCGACAGCAGCTGACGCAGGCGTGCAAGGGTGATGCCGCGTTCTGAGACCGCCGCCCGCAGGGCCTCCGCGAACGCGTTGGGCCGGTCGCCGGTCGGCGCCGTCATCTCAGCCGCTCGCTCCGTCGCGGCGTGCGCGGGTCTGGGTGGCGCGCAAGGAGAGCAGCTCGTCGGCGGGGTAGCCAACTTCGGTGAGGATCAGCCCCCGCGCAGCGAGCACCTTGAACTCGCTGGTGCGTGTCACCGCATCGCGCAGGACCACGAGGTCGTCGACACCGAGGCGCCCCTCCCCGACGGCCGCGCACGCGCCGACGAGTGCGCGCACCATGCTGTGGCAGAACGCATCGGCTTTGACCTCGGCGACGAGCACGCCTTCCGCGTCGCGCTCCCAGCGGTAGTCGAGCAGCGTGCGGATCGTCGTCGCCTCCTCACGGGGCTTGCAGTACGACGCGAAGTCATGCAGTCCGATGAGTGTTCGGGCGGCGGCATCCATCGCCGTTTCATCGAGGTGCCCGCGAATGGCGGTCGTATCGTGGCGACGCAGCGGATCGAAACCGGCCTGGGCGTCGGCCAGACGGTAGCGGTAGCGCCGCCAGACGGCGGAGAACCGCGCATCGAAGCCGTCGGGAGCGATCGACGTTCGCGTCACCGTGACGTCGGAGTACGCCCCGAGCACGCCCCGCATGCGACCGGCGATGGTCTCGGCCGGCTCCAGCGGTGCGCGCCCCTGCCTGGCCTCGATGCGCGACCATTGCTTCTCGTCGAGGTCGACGTGCGCAACCTGCCCTCTCGCGTGCACACCTGCGTCGGTGCGGCCCGCGACGACGAACTGCACGTCGGAGCCCACGATCCGCGCGAGTGCAGCTTCCAACGTGCCCTGCACGGTGCGGAGAGTCGGCTGTTTCGCCCACCCGCGGAAGTGGGTGCCGTCGTAGGCGATATCGAGCCGGATGCGCACGCAGCAAGCCTAGGACAAGCGCACCGGCACCACCGGGCAACCCTCAGCGTTCGACCAGGATCCCGTCTTCATCGCTGTACAGGTGCGCGCCGGGCCGGAACACCACGCCGCCGATCACCAGCGGGACATCACGCTCACCGGCGCCGAGCTTCGCGCTCTTGCGCGGATTCGTGCCCAGCGCCTTGACCCCGAGGTCGAGGGCGTCGATCGCGACACAGTCGCGGATCGCACCGTTGATCACGACACCCGCCCAGCCGTTCGCCACCGCCGACGCCGCGATCAGGTCTCCCATCAGCGCGGTCTCGAGCGAGCCGCCGCCGTCGACGACGAGCACCGCGCCCTCTCCGGGCGACGCCAGCACGGCCTTCACCAGTGCGTTGTCCTCGAAGCAGCGCACAGTGCGGATCGGGCCGTCGAACGCCGACCGCCGACCGAACGAGCGCAGCTGCAGCGAGAGCGACTGGATCCCCTCTTCGAGTTCGTCGTAGAGGTCGGCTGTGGCGACCGGCATCCTCAGATGCCTCCATCGATCGAACGGATCGTCACGGCCGGCTCATCCGGCACCATCACCTGGGTCTCACGGTTCAGGCTCTCTCCCCGGAAGAACCGCTTCGACCGCGGGAACAGGTACCAGAGGAACATCAGCACCAGACCGAACGCCAGCGAGCCGACGCCGATCACGAACGTGCCACCGATGCCGAACAGCACCGTGTAGCCGTAGTCGACGTCCCACATGTCGATCGCGGACTGGATGAACGCCCAGGCCAGCATGAGGCCACCCAGCAGCGGGAACAGCCCCTTGAAGAAGAACTCGCGAGCGGACGAGGTCAGATCCTTGCGGAAGTACCAGACGCACGCGAAGCCGGTGATGGCGTAGTAGAACGCGATCGCGAGGCCCAGCGACAGGATGGAGTCCTGCAGGATGTTGTCGCTGATCAGCGTCATGCCCACGTAGTAGAGGGAGGCGACGACGCCCATCACGATCGTCGAGAACGACGGCGTCTTGTACGTCGGGTGCACGTCCTTGAACTTGGCGGGCAGTGCGCGATACACCCCCATCGCGAGTGTGCCTCGGGCCGTCGGCAGGATCGTGGTCTGGGTCGACGAGATCGCCGAGATGATCACCGAGACCACGAGCACCCAGCCGAACGGGCCGAGCAGGCCGTCCTTGATCGCGAGGAAGAAGTCATCGGCATTCGCCTCGTTGCCCAGGCCCGTGCCGTCCTCCCCGAGTCCGGCGTACATCATGGCCGCGATGGTCACCGCGACGTAGGTGAACAGCAGGATGACGGTCGTCAGCAGAGCCGCACGACCCGGGATGCGCTTCGGGTCCTTCGTCTCCTCGTTGAGCGCGAGGCAGGTGTCCCATCCCCAGTAGATGAAGAGGGCGAGCAGGATGGCCTCGGTGAAGCCCGACCAGTCGGTGAACGCGAACGGGTTCATCCACTCCCAGTCGAAGGGCGTCGGGTTCGGTGCGGTGCCGGCGAAGAACTGCCACAGCGCGGTGACCACGAAGATCGCGAGAGCCAGGTACTGGATGCCGAGCAGGATGTTCTGGATGCGTTCGCCGATCTCGACACCGCGCCAGCTGACCCAGGTCATCGCAGCGATGAACGCGACCGCGACCAGGACCACGCGCCAGTCGTTGTTCTCGAGGTCCTGCCCGATCAGCGACCAGAAGTACACCGAGGCGATCTGCGCGAGATTGGCGAGAACGACCATGCCGGCGACCGCGACGCCCCAGCCGCCCATCCAGCCGACCCACGGGCCGAAGGCTTTGGTGCCCCAGGTGAACGTGGTGCCGCAGTCGGGGACCGCGTTGTTGAGCTCTCGATAGGCGAAGGCGATCAAGAGCATCGGGACGAACGCGATGATGAACGCGATCGGTGCCTGTGCGCCGACGGCGAGCACCACGAAGCCGAGCGTCGCGACGAGCGAGTAGACGGGTGCCGTCGAGGCGAGACCGATGACGGTCGACCCCCAGAGTCCCAGTGTTCCCGCAGCCAGACCCTTGCCGTCGGGTCGTTCCAGATGAATCGGCGTCGTTGCTGCCATGTCAGAACAGTAGAGCCACCACGGTTATCGCGTCAACGGGTTTCTTCGACCGAGTGAATCCGAAGACGAATCCAGGCCTCCACGACGGAATCCGCAGAATCAGGCCCTTTTGAGCATGCCGTCGGCATGATCGGCCACCCACTCCATCAGCGGCAGCATCCGCTCCATCAGATCACGGCCGAGCGGGGTCAGGCTGTACTCGACGTGCGGCGGCACCGTGGGCAGCGATTCCCGATGCACCAGCCCGTCTTCGGCAAGGGTGCGCAGGGTGGATGCGAGCATCTTCTCGCTGATGCCGTCGACTTCGCGACGCAGCGCGCCCCAGCGGTGCGTGCCGTCGGACAGGCAGGAGAGCACCAGCACGCCCCACTTGCTCATGATGTGGTCGAGGACGACGCGGGTGCCGCAGTTCTGGTCGAAAACGAACGGCGTGGATTCCTTTATCTGCGCGAAACTAACCGTCATGTGGGTACCTTACTTCAAAGTGGGTACCCTCGAATAGGAATGCGCAGGCACCGCCGCAGGGTTGTCGAGGATGTCACCTACGAAAGGACCCTCATGACCATCCTCGTCACCGGCGCGACCGGCAACCTCGGACGCCTCATCATCGCCAGCCTGCTCGAGCGCGGAGCCGACCCGCAGTCGATCATCGCGGGAGCCCGCGACACCGCGAAGGGCGCCGATCTCGGCGTGCGCGTCGTGCGTCTCGACTACACCGACACCGCATCTGTCGTCGCTGCCGTCGACGGCGTCGACACCGTCGTGCTCGTCTCCGGCTCGGAGGTCGGCCAGCGCGTCGCTCAGCACCAGGCCGTCGTCGACGCCGCGAAGGCCGCGGGGGTCACCAAGTTCGTCTACACCAGCGCTCCGAAGGCGACGACGAGCGACCTGATCCTCGCACCGGAGCACAAGGCGACGGAGGAGCTCATCGCCGCAGCCGGATTGCCCGCCGTGATCCTCCGCAACAACTGGTACACCGAGAACTACGCCGCCGACCTCGCCCGTGCTGCGGAGACCGGTGTGCTCGCCGCCGGCACCGGCGAAGGACGGGTCGCCTCGGCCAGTCGCAAGGACTACGCCGACGCCGCAGCAGTCGTCGCGCTGGAAGACGGGCACATCGGTGAGGTCTACGAGCTGGGCGGCGACGTCGCCTGGACCTACAGCGACCTGGCCTCGGCCTTCGCGGAGGTCACCGGACGCGAGGTCTCGTTCGTGCCGGTCGGCTTCGACGACCAGATCGCGGCCCTCCGCGAAGCCGGCCTCGACGAGGGAACGGCCGGATTCGTCGCCGCACTCGACGCCGGCATCAAGGACGGCGCACTCGCCGACACCGACGGCACGCTCGCGCGCCTCATCGGCCGCCCCACGACCCCGCTCGTGGAAGGACTGCGCGCCACCGTCTGATCTCCGTCGGAACGCCGAGTGCCGCCTCCTCCTGGACGGCGGCACTCGGTGTTCCGCGTCGCCGGGTCATCTACCCCCGGGGGCCAGCACATGAGCGACGGTGAGTGTGATGCTCTCCCGCCGCACGCCTCGCGTCCCGAGCAGGGCATCGATCGCCACGTGCGCATCATGGAGGATGTCTGCCGACCTGGCACCGGAGTCCACGCCCAGCGTCGCCTCCACTGCTAGCCCGTCGCCGACGGCGACCACCGAGACGATCGGCTCGTCGTCCCTGCGAACGCCGATCGCCTCGGCTCCCACGCGCAGCAGATTGGAGATCAGCGAACCGGATCGATAGACGCTGCGGACGCCGGGAGTCGACCGGAGGGTCGCCTCGACCACCGCTGCGAGCTCTTCGCGCTCGTGCGCTTGCATCAGTTCTCCCCCGCCCACGACGACACCTCCCGGATGTCCTTGATCGCGATGTCGATCGCGACGACGTTCAACTCGGTGTGCGCGCGAAGGCTACGATCCACCTCGGCGCGCAGCTCCTCGGCGACCTTCGGGATCGATTGCCCATGGAGGGCACTCGCATCGATCTCTACCCGGATCGGGCTTCCCGGCTGGGCAACGTCCCCGTCGAGCCGGCACCGTCCGACGAGGAGCCCCGGCACGGCGTTCTCCGCCGAGCGGATGAGACCGCGTACGGCTCCCTCGGTGATCGCGAGGTCCACCTTCGGGTCTGGAGAGTCGAACGGGATGCGCCTTCCGGCACGGGCGTCCATCGCGATACCGCTGAGGATGCGATCGACCCAGCTCTCATCGACTTCGGGTTCGGCCGCAGCCTCCGCCGCGATCAGCTCGGCGCCGAGCCCCTGCAGCCTCGCGAGGGCATCCAGCGCCAACTGGCAGCCGGGCGACTCATCGATCGAGCGGTCGGCGGGCTGCCGACCCGCGTCGAGATAGTCGGTGAGCTCGTCGAGCGTGTGCCCGTCGAGATCGGTCGGTTCCAGGCCGAGTCGGCGGACGTCGGGGGTGTCTCTCTCGTCGGTCATCGCCACTCCTCCATCCGTACGATCATGTATTTTCGGGCCCGTGCGAGCAGCCCTCGGGCGGTCGAGACGGGGATGTCGAGCTGTTCGGAGATCTCCTCGTAGGAGTACCCGCCGATCTCACGCAGCACCCAGCATTCGCGCTGCGCATCCGGCAGCTCGCGGAGCGCTGCCCCGAGGGCGGCGACGCCGGCGCGCGCCTCGACGACCGCGGTCGGCGAGGCATGCAGCGGGGCGGGACGGTCTATCGAGTCGATGTCGACGGCCGGCCGGATCGCACGGATGCGATCCACCGCCTTCCGGCTGACGATCCTCATCAGCCAGCTCTTGACCTTGGCCGGATCCTCGAGTTCGCCGAATCGCTGCCAGGCGACGACGAACGACTCCTGCACGATGTCGTCGACGTCGGCCGACGCGTTCAGCATCCGCTGCGTGTACGCGCGCATCATGGGCGTGTACCGGCGCACGAGGACCGCGAACGCCTCGACGTCGCCATCCATCGCGCGGCCGGCGACGATGCCGTCGTCCGCCTGTTCGAGCGCTGTCCGAAAGCGTTGGTCTTCCATCTACCCCACCCCTCGATCCGATCCCCTGAGAGGTTCGGAACAGATGCCCCACCGGATCGGATCATTACTCACCCACCTGGGAAGGATCGGGGAGAGACCGCGCGGGCCTCTCCCCCGCCCCATCACTTCTTGAACGCATCCTTCACGTTCTCGGCGGCATCGCGGACGTTGCCCTTGGCCTGCTCGGCCTTGCCCTCGGCGACGAGCTTGTCGTCGTCGATGACCTTGCCGACGGTCTCCTTCGCCTTGCCGGCGACCTTCTCCGCTGCGGCCTTGATCTTGTCTTCAGCGCTCATGGCTTCTCCTTCTCCCATACCGACCCCGGGTCTCGGGGTCGAGTCCTCGACGAGGCACCTATGCGGTCGGTGCTTCGTCAGTGTCGCCCTCGTCGTCCGAGGGCACGTGCACGTCGTCGATCGTGACGTTCACTTCGACGGCATCCACCCCGACCAGCTCGACCATGTCCCGGTGGATGGCCGCGCGGACGTCGTCTGCGACCTTCTGCAGCGAGACCGGGTACTCGGCGACGATGGTCACGTCGACCCTGATCTGTGCTTCGCCGACCGCGACGCTGATCCCCTGCGAGAGGTCGGTCGTGTTGAGCGCGTCCCGAATCGCGCCCACCATGCGCGCGGCGCCCCCGCCGAGCGCGTGGACCCCACTGACGTCACGCGCGGCGATGCCGGCGATCTTCGCGACCACCGCGTCCTCGATCGTGGTCGTCCCCACTGCAGCCCCCTGCGGCGGGGTGACGACCTGGATCTCGGGCTGAGTGCCATCCGTCGTGTTCGCCATCGTGAGCTCCTTCATCCGTATGCCGCCCGCAGTGCGGACGCAGGTCGCGGTCGGCGACGCCATCACTAAGACGGATACCGGAGGGTGGATGTCACAGATTGGTCGAAGAAAATCTTCTGCGGTGCGCTGAACCACTCTCAGTGCACTCCAAGGTTAAGAGTGCAATATTGCACTCCATGAGCGACAGTGCAGATTCCTTACGAGAACAGCGCAAGCGGGAGACATCGCGTGCACTCACCGATGCGGCTCGCCGGCTCACCACGGAAGCGGGTTTCGCCGGGTTCACGATCGAGGAGCTGTGCGCCGAGGTCGGAGTCTCCCGGCGCACGTTCTTCAACTACTTCGAGAGCAAGGAGAACGCGGTCTTCGGCTTCGCGACGATCGACTCCCGGCAGGAGGCACTCGAAGAGGAGTTCGTCGCACAGCGCGGTGATCTCCTCGACGACTTCATCGACTTGACGATCGGCCGCTTCGAGCTCTTCAACCCCGTCGAGGATGCACCGGCACTGTTCGCCGTGATCGAGCAGGAACCACGGCTGGTGAAGGCCGCCTTCGAGCAGCTCGCGAAGAACGAACGACGCGATGTGGGTCTGATCCTGCGCCGCGCCGCTGATGCCTCCGACGCCGAGCTCCGCGCAGAGGTGATCGTGCACACGGTCGGCGCGCTCGTCCGCATGAGCATGGATCAGCTCCTGCACCACCAGTCGACGGAGCCCTTCGCCGACCTCATCACGCGACGGCTGAACCTCGCTCGCTCCCTCTACGCACCGTCACAGAAAGTACACTGAATGTCCGCCACCGCCACGAAGGATGCGCCCTTCCTGCTCACGAAGCGCCGCATCTGGATCATCTTCGGCGCCCTCATCGCCGGCATGCTGCTCTCCAGTCTCGATCAGACCATCGTGTCCACTGCCATGCCGACGATCGTCGGACAGCTCGGCGGCGTCGACCACCAGGTCTGGATCACCACCGCCTACCTGCTGGCGACCACCATCGTGATGCCGATCTACGGCAAGTTCGGCGATGTGCTCGGCCGGCGCAACCTGTTCCTGATCGCGATCGCGTTGTTCACCCTCGCTTCGGTCGGCTGCGCCTTCGCCACCGACTTCTGGATGTTCGTCGTGTTCCGCGCCCTGCAGGGACTCGGAGGCGGCGGTCTGATGATCCTCTCCCAAGCGATCATCGCCGACATCGTCCCCGCCAACGAGCGCGGCAAGTACATGGGCCCGCTCGGCGCCGTCTTCGGTCTGTCCGCCGTCGCCGGCCCGCTCCTGGGTGGCTACTTCGTCGACCATCTGACGTGGCAGTGGGCGTTCTACATCAACATCCCGGTCGGCATCGCCGCCTTCATCATCGCGCTGGTCGCCCTGAAGCTGCCGAGCAAGAAGGCCCAGAAGCCGATCGACATCTTCGGTGTGATCTTCCTCTCCATCGCCACCACCTGCCTCATCTTCTTCACCGACTTCGGCGGAGACAAGGAGTTCGGCTGGGACTCGCTGGCGACCTGGGCCTGGGGTGCCGGGCTGGTCGTCGCAGCGACCGCGTTCGTGATCACCGAATCGCGTGTGCAGGACCCGATCATCCCGCTGAGCCTGTTCCGGAATCCGATCTTCATCAATGCCACGGCGATCGGGCTCGTGCTCGGGATCGGGATGTTCGCCGCGATCGGGTTCGTGCCGACGTTCCTGCAGATGTCGTCAGGTACGTCCGCCGCGGAATCCGGTCTTCTGATGATCCCGATGATGGTCGGCCTCATGGGCACGTCGATCTTCTCGGGCATCGCGATCTCGAAGACCGGCAAGTACAAGATCTATCCGATCCTCGGCACGATCATCACGGGTATCGCGATGGTCTCGATGACCACGCTGTCCGCCTCCACGCCGATCTGGCTGATCTGCGTCTTCCTGTTCGTGTTCGGCGCGGGGCTCGGCCTCATCATGCAGGTCGTGGTCCTCGTCGTCCAGAACGCAGTCCCCGCCGGCGAGATCGGCACCGCGACCAGCACGAACAACTACTTCCGCGAGGTCGGCGCATCGCTGGGCACCGCGGTGTTCGGCACCATCTTCACCACGCGGCTGACCGAGAACCTGCTCGGCGTCTTCGCCGGAGCGGGTGCCTCGCCGGATGCCGCATCCGAAGCCGCATCGACGATCGACCCGTCGACGCTCAGCTCGCTGCCCGACGAGGTGCGCGATGGCATCGTCACCGCCTACGCCGACGCTCTCGCCCCGGTGTTCTGGTACCTCGTGCCGTTCATCGCGCTCGCGCTGCTGCTCTCGCTGTTCCTCAAGCAGATCCCACTCTCGGACACGGCGGGGCTCGTCGCGCGCGGCGAGGCCATCAGCGGCGAAGAAGCGGAGCGGCTGGAGGCAGAGCAGCGCGGACTCGGGCGAGTGGGCACGGTTCCCGCGGATGCGGATCCGGCGGATACCGGCTCCATCCCGGCAGCTCGCTGACGATCGAGGCCTCCGCCCCTCTGGGGTGGGGGCCTCGATCTGTCAAGGGGCTCCCCTTCGACGCGCTGATCGATCATCATTCACGGTGGGGACAGCTAGGAGAATGATGGAGCACGATCCGTACCGGAGATTCACGCTGGTGGAGATCAGCCAAACCGACTGGGCGATCCATGATCTGCAGTACCCGGAGAACGACCACCGCCGAGTCGTCTGCACGATCTTCGAGGATGCGCCGACCGAGGTCGAGGTCCTGTGGCGGCGCGACCTCCCGCTAGCGCTGCGCTACTCCTCCCCGGACGAGGTCCTCGATGCGGTCCGGAGGTTCCAGGACACCTCTCGCGCCACACGTCCGATTCCGATCCCGCACCTGCCGCCAGCGCGCGGTTCGAACTCAGGAGGAGTCGCACCTCGTTGACACGCCGTGACGGGCAGGTGGACGCGACCGACCGCGATACGTCAAAATGTCGGGCAGTCGGCCGTCCCCACCCGCACTGGAGCCCCCCATGTCTGCACCCGCGCCTGCCCCCACGTTCTGGAAGACCTTCTGGGAGAAGGGCGGCTGGTGGCGGGCGATCCTGCTCACGGCCGCATACTTCGTCGTCTTCCAGCTGCTCTCGCTGCTGCTCACTCCGCTCGCCGAGCAGATCGAGTCACCGACGAGCGCGTCCGGCATCGCCGTGTTCTACGTGCTTCCCGAACTCTTCGGCGCCATCATCCTCGCCCTCTTCACCCTCTCGGTCGGGTGGTGGCGCCAGCTCTTCGCTCGGCAGCCGATCACGGGTCGGGGGTGGATGTGGATCGCCGTCGTCGTCGTGCTGCTGTTCAACGTCCTGCGGTTCGCGACGATCGACTACGGCAAAGCGGGTATCGATGTCGTGCTGACGTGGCTGCTGGCCGGCCTCCTCATCGGATTCACCGAAGAGGTCCTCACCCGCGGCCTCGTCGTGAACCTCATGCGCAAGGCCGGCTACCGAGAGGTCGTCGTCGCAGTGATCTCGGCAGCGCTCTTCTCCGCCCTGCACGCCGGAAACCTCCTGAACGGACAGCCGCTGCCCGCCACGGCGTTCCAGCTCGTCTACACCTTCGCGTTCGGCATCCTGATGTACTTCGCGCTCCGTGTGACCGGGACGATCATCGCGCCGATCCTGCTGCATGCCAGCACCGATCCGAGTATCTTCCTGTTGACCGCCTACCCCTCCGAGAGCCCGCTCACCGCGTTCGCCGGCTTCGGCAACATCGCGGTGATCGTCACCGGATTCGTGCTGATCTTCTTCATCCGCGGCCGTGTCGGAGATGCGAAGCCCTCCTTCTCCGAGGAGCGTGCAGCGTGACGGCCTCGCCGCTCCGGGTCGCACCGCGGGTCTGGATCGGACTCGTCGTCTGGATCGGCTACATCGTCGTCGTCTTCACGGTCCAGAAGGCGACCGGCATCCCGTACGACACCTGGGGCGACAGCGCGGGGAACCTCTTCCTCGGCGCCGGACTCTCACTCATCATCGCCACCGTGCTCCTCGCGATCACGACCAGCCTGCTGGGATGGTGGCGCCCCGCGATCCACGAGGCACACCGCAGCCGCCACAAGTGGCCGATCTTCGTGCCGATCCTGGTCGCCGTCGCTGGGCTGGTGAATCTGGCCGGCACGGATTGGAGCGCGTACAGCGCAGCGTTCCTCGGTGCGTCCGCCGTGCTTCTCCTGGTCGGCTTCACCGAGGAGCTCGTCCACCGCGGACTGCTGCTCACCGCGCTGCGCTCACGGCTGTCCGAGGTGTGGGTATGGTTGCTCTCATCGGCGCTGTTCGCTGTGATGCACCTCGTCAACGTCCTGCTCGGGGCGCCGCTTGCCGGCACCGTCAGCCAAGTGGGGGCGGCGTTCCTCGCCGGAACGGCGTTCTACATCCTCCGCCGCGTGACCGGTTCGCTGATCTGGGCGATGGTGCTGCACGGCGTCTGGGACTTCTCGGTCTTCGCCACCGGCGTCGGCACCCCGAATGACGTCGTCTACATCGCCAACGTGTTCTACCTGCTCACGGGGATCATCGGACTCGCTGTCGTCGCGTTCGTCATCCGCGGCGCGCATGAGCGCATCTCGGCGGCCGATGCAGGCGGTACGACGACGCTCTGACGCAGCTTCAGGACCTCTGCGGCCAGTCGGTCACCACGACCTTGCCGATGGTGCGTGAGGCCTCGACGATCTCGTGGGCTCTGCGCAGCGTCGCTGCATCCAGCGGAGTCAGATGCGTGGTGACGGTGGTGCGGATGACGCCGTCGTCGACGAGTTCGGCAACGCGCTCGAGCAGGTCGTGCTGGTAGTGGTCAGCGGGATCCGTCACCGGCCGCGTGAACATGAGTTCCCAGTGCCAGGTCACGCTCTTCGCCTTGAGCGCGTCGATGCTGCCACCCGTCTCGTCGATCGACACGACCTGCCCACGCGGGCGGATGACGTCTGCGATCGCCTTGACGGTTCCCGGAGTGAACGAGGTGAAGACGTAGTCGACGCCGGCAGGGGCGATCGCCGACACCTCTGCCGCGAAATCACGGCCGACCACGTGGTCGGCTCCCATCCGTCGAACCCAGTCCTGCGTCTCAGCGCGTGAGGCGACGGCGATGACCTTCAGACGTGTGAGGGCCTTCGCGAGCTGGATGATCAACGAGCCGACGCCACCGGCCGCACCGATCACGAGGAGAAAGCCCTCGCTCTCACGTCCGAGGGCGAGGCGATCGAACAGGCTCTCCCACGCGGTGATCACCGTCAGAGGCAACGCCGCCGCCTCTGCGACGGAGAGTGTGCGTGGCGCATGCCCGACGATGTTCTCGTTCACGAGGTGAAAGCGGGCGTCGGTTCCCGAGCGATCGATCTGCCCCGCGTAGTAGACGCGATCCCCGACCGCGAACCGGCTCACATCCTCACCTACAGCTGCGACTGTGCCCGCCGCGTCGTAGCCGAGGATCCGCGGCTCGCCCGTCGTGGGTGCTCCTGCTCTGACCTTCACGTCGACCGGGTTCACGGAGACGCCCTGCACCTCGACGAGGAGGTCTCTCCCCCGCGGCGTCGGTACGGGCACAGAGATGTCGACGAGCGCCTCGGGGTCGGTCACGGGGCGCCGCCCGCGGGCACCGATCGCCGGCATGCGGTCAGGAAGCGAGAGCGGAGAGGAAGCGGGTTCCGGAGTGTTCGTGGGTGCCATGCACGTCACGCTATCCGCAGCCCCCTGGTTACCCGCAAGAGCTCCTGGTATCCAAAAGATACCGGGCAATGGGTCCGGCTCAGAGCTCCGCGCCTCGCTGCGCCGAGAGAGCCCAGACCTGCTCGATGGGAGTGAAGCCGTCTTCGCCGTCCGGTCCGTGGAATCCCTCGACGAATCGCCCGATATCGGCCTGCCAGGCGTCGTTCGCCGGCGAGGCGTTCACCACCCGCATCGCCGCGTCGAAGTCGTCGCACTCGACGAGGTGGAACAGGTCGCGCCCGGAGCGCCAGATCGTCCAATCCTGAATCCCGGCGACGCCGAACAAGTCTCGCAGCGCCGCGGGGATCCGGGCGTGGTGGGTCCGGTAGTCGTCGATCGCACCTTCAGCGATCACCGAGTGCAGTGCGATGCGCATGCCGCTCCTTGTCGTTCACAATCGATTCCACTGCCACGATATGCCCCACCGTGGCCCGCTGTTGACGAACGCCGGGCGACGCCTTCGACACGCCACTCGCCTGCGGTCGGTCCTCGCGCCGCGCCGTAACCTCGAGAGCATGACTGTCGAGTACCTCGGAACCGTCGTATCGGCGATGTGGCTGACCGTGGCGATCCTCGCGGGCAGACTCGCGCGGACGCGCAACAGGTCGGCATGGGCATGGTTTCTACTGACGTTGCTGTTCGGTCCGATCGCCGCTTTCCTGCTCGTCGTCTGGCCTCCCGTCGAGACGCCATCGCGCGAGCAGGTCACTCCGTCCCGCTAGTCGCGGGTCGCAGGTACACGACATGAGCGCAGAGGAACTCCGGTCCGAAGCAACGGACCAGGACCGATCGAGTCGGATCAAACTCGCGGTCGGCCTCTGGATCCTCATCCCCCTGATCCTCTTCGTGACGTACTGGGTGCAGATTCTCGAGTCGTTCAGCATCGTCGGCTGCGAAGGCGACTGCGATCTCGACCTCAGTCTCGGCGCCCGCGCCGTGTATCCCTGGGCGGTCGGGGCCTCCGTCATCGCTGCGGTCGTCACAGCGATGGTGTTCCGCCGCCTGAGGAAGCCCGCATACTGGGGGCCGCTGCTCGGCGTGATCCTCGTGCTGCTGTCAGCGGTGGTGACCGGCATCGTGTTCCAGGTCGGCCTGGCTCCGATGCACGAGCGCAACGACAGGATCGCGAATGGCGAGATTCCGGCCGAGACGGCACCGCCGCTCCCCGACCCTTCAGGAGAGTGGGAGGCGAGCGTCGACGGCGCCCCGTTCCTGCGGTTCGCAGCAGACGGGACCGTCACCGGGAACGACGGCTGCAATGATCTGAGCGGCCGTTGGACGCAGGACTCCACGGGCAGGATAGAGCTGGAAGCCCTGCTCCTACAGACGACGAACGTGTGCGACGGTGTGGACGCATGGTTGAGCCGGGGACGCTCGGCCGACATCATCGACGGCTACATGTACGTCAACGGCGACATGGATTCGCCCATCGGGGGCCTGCAGCCGGCGCGCTAGCGCCGGGCGATCACCGCCTGGAACACGCACCGCCTGAGACCAGAAAAACCCCGGCGAACCGGGGCTTTGATCTGTAGCAGGAGCGGGGCTTGAACCCGCGACCTCACGATTATGAGTCGTGCGCTCTAACCAGCTGAGCTACCCTGCCGCGAGGCATCCGTCCGCGTG
>JBOGEI010000070.1:0-18176 GCA_050701935.1 Microbacterium sp. | reverse complement strand
CGGCAGTTCGCTGCGATAGGTCGCATCGAGCATGGTCGGGACGGCATCGACATCCGCCGCCGGACGCACCGTATGCGCGACCGGACTCGAATCCTGGCCGATGCGCTCGATCAGTCCGCTCGCGAGCAGATTCTCCTGCTCGATGTCGATCAGGCTGTACTTCAGCGACGAGGATCCGCTGTTGATCACGAGGATCGCGCTCATGCCTGATCTCCCTGTGCCTGGATCGCCGTGATCGCGACGGTGTTGACGATGTCGTCGACGAGCGCGCCGCGAGACAGGTCGTTGATGGGTTTGTTGAGTCCCTGCAGCACCGGGCCGATCGCGACGGCGCCGGCCGAGCGCTGCACCGCCTTGTAGGTGTTGTTGCCGGTGTTCAGGTCGGGGAACACGAACACGGTCGCCCGTCCTGCCACGGCGGAATCCGGGAGCTTGGCCTTGGCGACGGCGGCATCGGCGGCCGCGTCGTACTGGATCGGGCCCTCGACCGGCAGCTCGGGCGCGCGCTCTCGCACGAGGGCGGTCGCGGCACGCACCTTGTCGACATCCGCTCCGGAGCCCGACTCCCCCGTCGAGTAGGAGAGCATCGCCACACGCGGATCGATGCCGAACTGGCGAGCGGTCGTCGCCGATGAGATCGCGATGTCGGCGAGCTGCTCGCTGGTCGGATCGGGTATCACAGCGCAGTCGCCGTACACGAGCACCCGGTCGGCGAGCGCCATCAGGAAGACGCTGGAGACGACCCGCACCCCCGGCTTGGTCTTGATGATCTCGAACGACGGCCGGATGGTGTGCGCCGTCGTGTGGGCGGCGCCGGAGACCATTCCGTCGGCGAGTCCGAGGTGCACCATCATCGTTCCGAAGTACGACACGTCGGTCACCGTATCGGCCGCTTGCGCCAGGGTGATCCCCTTGTGCGCCCGCAGTCGTGCGTACTCCCCCGCGAAGCGCTCGACCAGTTCCGGATCGGTGGGGCTGAGCACCTGGGCCGCGGCGATGTCGACGCCGAGCTCGACGGAGCGGGCTCGGATCGACGCTTCGTCGCCGAGGATCGTCAGATCGGCGACTTCACGCGCGAGCAGGGTACCGGCTGCGCGGAGTATGCGATCGTCGTCGCCCTCCGGCAGGACGATGCGGCGGCGATCCGCGCGGGCACGCTCGATGAGTCCGTACTGGAACATCAGCGGTGTCACGACGTGCGCTTCGGCGAGTCCGAGCTGCTCGGTGAGCTCCACGATGTCGACGTGTGCCTGGAAGAGCCCGAGCGCGCGGTCGTAGCGGGTGCGGGAGTCGGCCGAGATGCGGCCGCGCGTGCTCATCACGCGCACGGCCGTGTCGTAGGTGCCGAGGTCGGTCGTGATGATCGGCACCGTCGAGGCGAACCCGTCGAGCAACTGCACGATGGGCGCGGGGAGCGGGAAGGGGCCGTTCAGGATGATCCCGGCGATGCGCGGGAAGGTACCGGACGAGTCGGCGAGCAGCGCGGCGAGCAACACCTCGGTGCGGTCGGCGGGGATCACCACGACGGCTTCTTCGGTCAGTCGCGGGAGCACGTTCACCATCGACATGCCGGCGACGACGATCGTCAGCGCCTCTCTGGTCAACCGGTCGTCGTCGCCCTTGAGCAGCTTTCCGTCGACGGCGGCGAGGATGCCTCGTATCGAGGGGGCGACCAGCGCACGGTCTTCGGGGATCGCCCATACCGGCGTGCGCTCCTCGGGGAGAGCGGCGTGCACGGCGTCGACGATGGCGTCGAGTGCTTCCGGGTCGGCCCGGTTCACGGCCACGGCGAACAGCTCCGCCCGCTCCTGCGCCAGCTCGGGTAGGGCGAGCGCGGCGATCTGAGCGATCGCGGCCGCGGGACGTGCCGTCGTCGTGCCGAGCTGTTCTGCCTGACGCTGCTGGTCGCGGCCGCTGAGCACGAGCAGCACGGGGGCGCCGAGGTTGGCGGCGATCCTGGCGTTGAATCCGAGCTCTGCGGGGCTCGCGACATCCGTGTAGTCGCTGCCGATGATGACGACCGAGTCGCATTGCGCCTCGACCGCCTTGAACCGCGCGACGATGGTCGACAGCGCGGCATCGGGATCGGCTCTCACATCGTCGTAGGTGACGCCGATGCAGTCGTCGTAGTCCAGGTGCACGCCGTCGTGGGCGAGCATCAGCTCGAGAATCTCGTCGCGTTCCGCGACGGATCGTGCGATGGGGCGGAACACCCCCACCCGCGGCGAGACGCGCATCAGGGCGTCGAGCGTCCCGAGGGCGATCGTCGACTTGCCGGTGTGTCCTTCGGCCGAGGTGATGTAGATGCTCTGCGCCACGACTTCAGCTTAGGCGCGGCATCCATGAACCCACCCGGGTTCGCACCGGGTCTAATGCCGCGGCATCACTCGCAGGGTCCGGACATCGCGTCGACGACCGCCGTGGCATCCGCCTGGAACCGCGAGTAGTAGTCGCGGTCGGTGTTGATCTGCACCCGGTGGATCGCATAGGAGGGCTCCATGCTCTGCCAGTCGGGGAGCCGGCCGAGGCGATCGAAGAACAGGGTCGTCGCGGTCGCCGGATCCATCCGCTGCTCGGCGCTCCCCCACCATTCCTGCTGCTGGAACAGCCCGATGCTGGTAGTGCGGGATCCGTCGGGGTTGGTGAATCCGCGCGTCTCCCAGTCGCCGTAGTCGATGTTGCGCAGACTGCTCTCGCCCATCGCCGTCATCACGCCGAGGATCTGTCCTTCACGGGCGAAGCCGAGCGCGCCTGCCGTGCGGATGATGGTCGCCGCGTTGTCGAGCTGCTCACCACTCCATCCCTCGATACCCGCCTCCGGGAAGGTCTGCGGGTCGTCGATGCAGATCGGCGCGGGGTCGCGGGCGAGTCCCAGCGGGATGAGCACGAAGAGGCCGACGACGACCACACCGGCCCCGAGCGACAGGAGAACTCGCTGCAGGATCTTCCGTCGCCGGAGTCTGATCGCAGCCTGCCGCCGCGTGCGGGGCTTGCGACCACCGCGCGTCTTCCTGCGCCTCGCGGCCGGCCTCTTCGTCGCGGGCTTGCGTTTCGCTCGCGGCGTCGCGCGCCCCGCGCTCATGACGTCAGGGTTCCGCGGTCGGTTCGAGGGCGGCGGCCGATGAGCGCGGCGATGCCGCCGCCGATCGCTCCGAACAGGTGCCCCTGCCAGGAGATGCCCTCGGCGACGCCGAAGACTCCGGCCAGCATCGAGCCGCCGTACAGTGCGATCACGACGACGGCGATCACCGCGTAGAGGATGCGATGCGCGACGCGCCCCGGCGCGAAGACCCGCATCACGACATAGCCGAAGTAGCCGAAGACGAGCCCGGAGGCGCCGACCGTCAGGGTGCCGGGGGCGTTGAACACCCAGGTGCCGATGCCGCCGACCACCGCGACGATCGCCGTGACGGTCCAGAATCGACGGGTGCCCTCGACCGCGACGAGGCAGCCGAGCACCAGCAAGGGCACCGAGTTGCCGATGAGGTGCTGCCAGTTCGCGTGCAGGAGCGGGCCGAGCACGATGCCGCCGAGACCCGAGACATCCCACGAGCGCAGCCCGAAGCCGGTGAACGAGCCGGGAAGGATCGCGTCGGCGAACTGCACCACCCACATCGCGACCAGCAGAAGCACCGGCGAGGCGAATCGGCCGAGCGGGTGCTGCGCCTTGGGCGGCTGGGTGACGGTCACCGGACGATTGTCGCAGGTGCAGCCACGAGAGGGCTGAGCGCCCGGGGGGGGGCGATACACCCGCAGCAAAGAAAATGACTCTCCGCGCACCCAGCAGAGCCCGGTTACCCTTGCTGCGTTTCCGCCCTGGGGGAATTGGCCTGGATGCCGCCACGCGGAGAGCCGTCAACCATCCTAACCCGACGAGCGGGCCGCTTCGAACAGCGGCGACCCCGCGCCCGCAACCTCAGGGGAACCTGCCAGAGCAGCGCCCCCTCCACAGGGTTACGATCGAGTCACGCGCACTGCAGCGCCGACGTGAGAGGGAACGCATGCCAGAGAACGCCCCCCTGACCCCGGTGTCGATCGATGCCGAGCGGTTCGCCGTGCAGACATCTGCGATCCTCGGCTCGATCGGCCAGGTCATCGACGGCAAGCCGGATGCCGTTCGCAGCGCGCTCGTGTGCCTGTTGGCTGAGGGGCATCTGCTCATCGAAGACGTCCCCGGCGTCGGCAAGACGATGCTCGCCCGAGCCCTCGCAGCGAGCGTGGACGCGACGGTTCGCCGTATCCAGTTCACGCCCGACCTGCTTCCCGGTGATGTCACCGGCGTCTCGGTCTACAACCCCGTCGACCGCGAGTTCGAGTTCAAGCGCGGTGCCGTGTTCGCGCACATCGTGATCGCCGACGAGATCAACCGCTCCTCGCCCAAGACGCAGTCCGCACTGCTCGAGGCCATGGAAGAGGGACAGGTGACCGTCGACGGAGCCACCCACATGCTCCCCCAGCCGTTCCTCGTCGTCGCGACCCAGAACCCTTTGGAGATGGAGGGCACCTACGCGCTCCCCGAAGCCCAGCGCGATCGGTTCATGATGCGCATCTCGATGGGGTACCCGGATGCCGCCGCCGAGGCGCTCATGCTCCGCCAGCGCGATGTCGTGAGCCCGCTCGCAGCCGTGACGCCGGTCGCCGATGCAGCCTCCATCGCCCAGCTCATCGCGTGGGCGCGTTCGGTCCATGTCGCTCCCGCCCTCGAGGAGTACGCCGTCGCCCTCGCACAGGCGACCCGTTCCGATCCGAACCTCCATCTCGGCGCGAGCCCCAGGGCTACGCTGCAGCTGGTCAGGGCTGCGAAGGTGTGGGCAGCCCTCGACGGACGCGAATACGTCATCCCCGACGACATCACCGCTCTGCTGATCCCGGTCCTCGCACACCGTCTCCTGCCCGCCCGCGGCGCCCACCGCGCCGGAGCGCAGCCGGTCGAGGCCGCGCTCACCCAGATCGTCGAACGGGTACGCGTGCCCGTCGCGACCCGCACCTGAACGAGCCCATGATGCGAAGACGTCGATCCCTCACCGGCCGCGGTGCCGGTGCACTCGTCGCCGCGCTCTTCTGCATGATCGGCGCGAACCTCCTCGGCACGCGCATCCTGCTCTACATCGGCGTGCTGCTGGCCGCGCTCACCCTCTTCTCGCTGCTCGCCGTGCGCCTGCCCCGCCGGTCGGGGAGCGTCACCCGACAGGTCTCCACCGATCTGCTGACCGTGTCCGAGACGTCACGGGTGACAGTGCGGTTCACCATGCGCGCGATCCGCGTGCCCCGAGGTCTCTGGCACGACGTCCTCCCCGAAGCGGTCTCCGGAGACTCCGGCGGCGAGTACCCCCCGGAGACGGGGCAGCTCAGCTACCTCATCACCGGCGTCAGACGCGGTGTCTGGCCGCTCGGTCCGCTGATGCTGCGCACAGTCGATCCGTTCGGCCTCGCCCAGCGCGAACAGGCCTTCGGGGAGACGCGGAGCGTGACCGTCGTACCGGAGGTGTTCGCCCTCGCCCCTCTGGCCGTGCGGGTCGGAGCAGCCGGTGGTACCGCGCACACCTCGTCGACCAGACTCGGGCAGGGCAGCGACAACCTCTCACCGCGTGGCTACATCCCCGGCGACTCGATGCGTCGCATCCACTGGCGGGCGACCGCGCACCGCGGCCAGCTCATGGTGCGCCAGGAAGAAGAGGAGTCCAGCCCCGACGCCGTGGTCGTGCTCGACCGCAGCAGCCGTCACTGGGACGCGCCGGGAACCGAAGCCGACCCCGCATTCGAGGCCGCCGTCTCGCTGTGCGCCTCCGCTGCGGTGCACCTCGCATCGGAGGGATACAGCGTCGACGTGATCGACAGCGCCGGCATTCTGCTCGGCGCCCTCCGTGGCCACGAGGACGATCGCGACGGACTGCTCGCAGCCCTCGCGATGGTCGCCCCCAGAGGCGAGGGCCGCGACCTGATGACACTCATCGGCGGCACCCCGCCGGGTCCGCTCGTCTACATCACCGGCCGCCTCGACGAGGAGGATGCCGCTCTGCTGCGTTCGGCAGGAGCCACAGCGCCCATGCTGTTCAGCACAGAGCTGCTCCCTGGCGCGACCGAGGCCGCCGTGCCGCACGGGTGGACGGTCGTGCTGCTGGAAGACGACGTCGCCGAGGCCTGGGAAGACGCCGTCTCCGCACGGATCGGGGTCGGCGATGTTCCGCTCTGAGCGCCGACCGGCAGCCGCGGCAGTCAAGCGGACGCCCCCGCGCTGGCACCGTGACCACGAGGAGCCCGCCGGGGTGGTCGCCGCCGGGGCGCTGGCGGCGACGGCAGCGATCGTGGCGATGTGGCCCTTCACTTCGGTCATCTCCCCGGGAGCGTGGTCGTTCACCGTTCTCGCCGTCATCGTCATGGTGGCCGGAACCGGGATGCTGATGCGGAACCTGCTGCGACGCCGCGACGCCTGGATCCAGGACCTCGGCACCCTGGTGGTCCAGATCATGGTGGCGATCGCCGTCCTGACCATACTCGTGGCCGGAGGCACCGCCGTGTTCGGGATCATCCCGACCTCGACGACGCTGGCGGTGTTCGGGGCCCTGGGCGCAGACGCCTACGAGGCGGTCGTCTTCGGCTCCGCACCGTTGGACCCCTCTCCCGGGCTCGCGGCCGCGATGGGCGTCGGCTTCGCCGTGATCGCGATCCTGCTCGATCATCTCGTCGCTCATCGCTCCGCGGTTCTCGCCGTCCTGCTGAGTGGAATCGTCGGCGCTGTGCCGATGATCGTCACCCTCGGCGACACCAACTTCGCCTGGTTCGTGCTCTTCGGGGTGGTCGCACTCCTCCTCTTCCGGTACACCGCGCGGCAGCATCCGGAATCTCCGCGGCGGTCCTCCACCTCGGTCGCCGTAGCGGTCGGGGCAGCCGCCCTCGCGACGACGGTGGCGATCGCTCCGGTGCTCCCTGTCACGGCGAGCATGGCCGGCAACGGAGTCGGCGTCTCAGTCGATGCATCGCTGCGCCTCGGCGACGATCTGCGACAGCCGAATCCGGTCGAGGTCCTCACCGTGGCATCCAAGGGCGACGTCGCCCCCTACCTGAGGTTGACGACGCTCTCTCGGTTCGACGGTCGCGTCTGGCAGCCCGACGACGTCGATCTGCAGTCGCAGGACGAGGGGTTCGGAGCCCCGGAGTGGAGCGACGACGTCGCGACCGAGGAGCAGAACACCTCCGTCAGGGTGCTGCGGATGTCCAGCTCGTGGCTCCCTGTGCCCTATCCTGCCACCGCCGTGCAGGGGCTCAGCGGATCGTGGCGGATCGCACCCGACAACCGCACGGTCTTCTCCCGCAGCGCCGACGCGGTCGGCAACGACTACACCGTCACCTCCACGCGACTCATCCCCACGCTCGAGCAGATCCGAGCCATCGATGCCGCTGCGCCGATCGTGGATCCCGATGCCGAGCCGGTGGAGCTGCCCGGCATCATCGGCGAGCTCGCCGACGACGTGACCGCTGCTGCGAGCACCGACTATGACCGGCTCGTCGCACTGCAGAACTGGTTCCGCTCGCAGTTCGCCTACTCGCTGGAGACCCCGGTCGAGGAGGGCTTCGACGGCACCGGCGCCGAAGCGGTGGCCGCATTCCTCGAAGCACGCTCGGGCTACTGCGTGCACTTCGCCGGTGCGTTCGCATTGATGGCGGAGAGCCTGGACATGCAGGCGCGCATCGTCGTCGGCTACCTTCCCGGTTCGCTGACCGATGAGAAGCGCGGCAGCGAGTCGGTCTTCTCCGTGACCAGCGATCAGCTGCATTCCTGGCCCGAGGTCCTGTTCCCCGGCATCGGGTGGGTTCCGTTCGAGCCCACCGCATCGCTGGGCGTTCCCACCGCGTTCCGTCCAGGAGTGACGCAGGGCGGCGGCGCCGGAAGCCCGTCCACTCCTGCACCGACGACCGCCCCGCAGACCGAGCAGACCTCCGGACCCGAAGTCGATCGCTCCGACCCCGGGAGCAGCGCGTCCGGCAGCGACGAGCTGCGACGCCTCGATCCGCTTCCGGTCGCCTTGACCGCTCTCGGCATCGTGGCGGTGCTCATGCTTCCCGCCCTCATCCGCCTCGCTGAACGCCGAACCCGTCTGGGGCGCGCCCGCCGCGGGGACTCGGGAGCGGCCTGGGCCGAGCTCCGCGACACCCTGATCGACCTCCAGCTGCCGGTGTCCGACGCCGATACCCCGCGAGTGCGTGCGGCCGGCCTGGTGCGCGAACACGGCGTGGATGCCACGGCGATGCGGCGTCTGACGGATGCCGTCGAACGGGCGAACTATGCGCGCTCCGGCGAGGCTTCGCAAGATCTCGCAGAGCCGTTGCGCGAGGTGCTGACCCGCCTGCGCGAGAGCGCCGATCGGCCGACGAGGGTGCAGGCCACTCTGCTGCCGCGTTCGCTCTACGCGCCGCGAGCAGCCGAACCCGGGGTCGCGGTCTGAACGCGCCGCCCCGGAGCCGGCACCGGTACGTGCGTCAGGCGGCGTGGGCGGTGCAGGGCACGGCCTCGCAGGCTTCACACACGACGAACTGCGATCGACAGGAGAGGTCGGGACAGTTCGCAGTGCGATTGGTCGGCGACCCGCAACCCGCGCACTCGCCGATGATGCGGGCATGGTCGGAGAAATCGACCGAACCCCGACCGTCGAACACGTAGAGGGATCCGTCCCAGAGCCCGTCGTCGCCGTACTTCTCGCCGTAGCGGACGATGCCGCCCTCGAGCTGGTAGACCTCGCCGAAGCCGCGTGCCGTCATCAGGCTCGACAGCACCTCGCAGCGGATGCCTCCGGTGCAGTACGTCACCACCGGCTTGCCCTTCAGGTCGTCGTAGGCGCCCGAGTCGAGGAGCTGCACGAAGTCCCGTGTCGTCTCGGTGTCGGGCACGACCGCGCCGCGGAAGCGTCCGATCTGCGCCTCGAGAGCGTTCCGCCCGTCGAAGAACACCACGTCGTCGCCACGTTCATCGATCAGTCCGTGCAGCTCTTCCGGCGTCAGCCGCGTGCCTCCGCCGACCACGCCATGCTCGTCGACGCGGAGTTCACCCGGCGCCCCGAACGACACGATCTCCTCACGCACCTTGACGCTGAGCTTGGGGAAGTCGAGGCTGCGCCCCTCCGCATCCACTCCTGTCCCCTCGCTCCACTTGATGTCGGCATCGGCGAACGGTCGGTACGAGCGGAACGAACGCGACCACTTCTTCAGCGCGCCGATGTCTGCGCCGAGAGTGCCGTTGATCCCATCCTTGGAGATGACGAGCCTCCCGCGCAGACCGAGCGCCTCGCCGAGGTCGCGCTGCCAGACCCTGATGGCCTCGGGGTCGGCGAGAGGTGTGAACGCGTAGAAGAGGACGATCTTGGGTGTTGCCACCTAGGGATCCTACGTCGTCGCGCACCGAGGCGATGAACCTTTCAGAGCCGGTCGCGGCGACGCACGACAAAGGCTGCGACGAGCGCGAGCACGAGGACCCAGCTCGTCATCACCGCAGCCGCTCCGCCACCCCAGAGCCCTCCATCGGACAGACCAGCCGACGACAGCAGTGCCTGCATCGGCAGGACGTCGGCCACCGCGGGCGCGATGTCGGCGAGCAGGAGCGCCGGCATCAGAGTGGCAGGGACCACGAACAGCACCAGGATCGGGCTGCGGACGAGCACGCCGATGAGAAACCCCCACAGCCCGGCGCCGGCGAGTGCCACCGCCGTCCTCACAGCGTCCGGGAGCGTGAGCAGCTGTGCGCCGGAGATCGCGCGGAAGGCGACCTCGACGATCAGGATGCCGACGGCGCCGGACACGAGGCTCGTGAGCACGGTCGAGACGGCCCGCGCGCCGAAGACGACCGCGGAAGCACCGAAGACCTGCTCGCGCGCAAGCACGCCCGTGCGGTCGGCGAGTGTGACCCCGAGTGCACCGAGGACCGCGGAGATGACGATCAGTCCGCTGAATGCCGAGGCGCTCAATTCCGCGCCGAAGGTCTCGATCACCGTGCCAGGGGCCGCACGGAGGCCGGGCGGCGATGACAGGACCAGCGAGAGCGCCGACAGCAGCGCCAGCGGCAGAAACACCCAGGGCAGGGAGGCACCGCGCATCCGCCGGAATTCGGCCGCGAACCCGCGCCGGACCGGACTCCGGTTCTTCTGCGTCGCAGCCCGCGCTCGTGAGGTCATCGTTCTCGCCTGCGCACCACCATGATGGCGAGCACCGTCGCACCGGCCGCCCAGACGAGCAGGACCACGCCGCTCGCCCACCACGGCAGCAACCCCTCGATCGGCGCACCCGTCACCCCGGCGAATGCCCCGACCGGCAGGAACCGCTCGACGTCAGGCACGGTGAACAGCAGCGGCAGTTCGATCATGGTCGGCACCAGCAGCACGATGGCGGAGACGGCGTAGTAGTTCTGGACGACCCAGCCCAGCGAGGTGCCGATCACCGCACCGCATCCGGCCGCGAGCATGGAGCCACCCACGATGCCCCAGAAGGCGGCACTCGGTTGCAGATCTCGGTCGTGCGCAGTCAGCACGACGCCGGTGACCACGGCCCAGACCGCAGCACCTGCCAGACCCAGTGCGATGCTCGTCGCCACGCTCGACACGAGTTTCGCGACGAAGACCCGTCGCAGCGAACCGATGACGATGGTGCGCGACATCGAACGGTAGTAGAACTCGCGCGATACGGAGTAGCTCCCGAGGTACATCGCGACGATCCCGATCGACGCGATGAGCCCGAAGACCATCCGGGTCGCCATGTCGTCGTCGATCTCGCGCAGCCCGTCGAGCGGCGGGCCCATGGTGAGGATCAGCGCGGGGATCAGGATCACGAAGGAGCCGACGCCGAGCATCGCGAGACCGCTGACGCTCCGCAGGAGTTCGCTCTTGAGGACGTCAGACACCGCGACGACCTCCTGCCGCTCCGTCGATCAGGTCGAAGTAGCCCTCTTCGAGTGATGCCGCACCACCCGAGGTCAACGCCGCCAGCGGCCCGTGGAACAGCATCGTCCGACGCATGACGACCACCTCATCGACACTCTGCTCGAGCTCGGCGAGCTGGTGGCTCGAGACGAGCACGCTGCCCCCGTGCTCGGCGAAGTCGCGAAGGAATCCCCGAAGCCAGCGGATGCCGCTCGGGTCGAGGCCGTTCGCCGGTTCGTCGAGCACCAGCAGCTCGGGGTCGCCCAACAGGGCGGTCGCCAGCCCCAGTCGTTGCCGCATCCCGGTCGAGAACCTCTTCACCCGCTTGCCGGCGTGCGCCGTGAGGTCGACGAGCTCCAGCACCTCGTCGACCCTCGAACGCGGCGCGCCCACCGCAAGCCGGTAGACGTCGAGGTGCCGTACGGCGGTGATGCCCGTCTCGAACCCCAGGCCGTCCATGTGCACCCCGACTCGCCGAGCGGGGTTCGTCAGAGCGGAGAAGGGCTCCCCGAACACCCGGGCAGACCCGGTCGTGGGGTGCAGCAGCCCCACCAGGCCTCGCATCGCGGTGCTCTTTCCCGCGCCGTTGGGACCGAGCAGCCCGACCACCGATCCGGGGTGCACCGAGAAGCTCAGATCTTCGACGACGGCATCGCCGCCGTAGGTCTTGTTGAATCCGTCGAAACTGGCGACCGCGGTCATGGGTTCACTCCTAGCGTGAGGGGACGGGAGACGGGTGCGCGACCGAGCAGCCGGTCGGCATGGCGGTGGATCGGCGCGATCAACTCCGGATGGGCGCCTCCATCCGCGCGGGTGAGCATCTTCGTCAGGACATAGAGCTGGGCGATGACACCGTCGTCGGAATCGAGGTCGTCACGGAACCGTCGAGTGACCTCCGAGGCGATCGCCGGCACGCCGAGCGAATGTCCGAGCAGGAAAGCGGCGTCGTAGCCTCGGGGCGCCAGGCCCCATGCTTCCCAATCGACGATCGCGAGCGGGTCCGCGTGGATGTTGTTCCAGTGGAGGTCGCCATGACACGACACCCATCGCGCCGGGTCGGTGTCGATCTCGTATCCGAAGAAGACGGCTATCCGCCGGCGGACGCTGATCGGATCGAGCGACATCCGCGGCGTCGGCGTCGCGGCGATCGTGATCAGCGACCGTTCCAGTCCAGACCACCACTCCCCATCGATGTCGACATGGTCGCGAAGCTCGGGAGTGCTCGCGCACGGGCTCCCCGGAGCCAGGGTCATCAGCTCGGCACGGAACACCACTTCTCCTTCGGTGTGTTCCCGCGATTCCAGGAGCGTCGGCTTCGTGTCGATCCGGATGCCGCCTGCATCGCGGTTCCCGGTCCACCAGGCTCCGCGGGCCCACTCGGCCCTGGCCCAGACGATACGGAGCCAGAGCACCTCTCGGCCACGCTCGACGGCCGAGCCGATCGAGCGGTCGCGCCAGCCGTAGACGACATCGCCGCTCAGTCGCACCCCCAGGTCGACGGCCGTCCGCCACAGCGCGTCGTGAAGCATCCGCCGCAATCCACCGCCCACGCCCGAACTCATGTCGTCGCTCGTCATCGGGTCTCCGATCCGAGTGCGGCGACCGGTCGGAGCAGGAACGTCTGCCAGAGCCATGTCGCTATCGTGTGTGCGCGGTCGTCGGCGAACACCGCTCTGCCGTAGTCGGGCAGCGCCGCCTCCTTCTCGACGTCGACGAGCCTCGTCGTCACCGCGGGGGCCGTGAGAGCGGATGCGCTGATCGGCACCAGAGCCGCCAGATCGGCCTCACCTGCGCTCGGCTCCTGGGCCCCGACCGTCGCCGTGCCGAGTGAATCTCTGAGGAGGATGCCGTTGCTCTCCAAAGCGACGCGCGTGCCTGCGGGCGGAAGCTCATGCGCAGTGGCAGCGACCAGGCGCACCTCGTCGCCTTCGAGCGCGTAGCCGACCTGGTTCGTCGGCTGGATCGGGATGCAGAAGAGCACTGCAGCGGCCGCTGTCGCCGAGACCCCGATCGTCACGACGGTTCGCCACGGTGACGGTGCACGGGTGCGCACGGCACGCGCTCCTCGCACGAGTCCGACAGCGGCGACGGCGATCACAAGTGCCAACGTGAGCAGATAGGACGCTGCCGGGATCGCTCCGAGCCCCGCGATCGTGACGGAGTAGCGATAGAGCACGAGACCGACCAGCATCACCGGGAAGAGCCGACAGGCTATGCCGTAGACGACCAGCCAACCGTGATGCCGGACGACGACGGACTCTCCGCTCTCCCCACTCCTGGTGCCGAGCAGTGCCCCTCCGAGGGCGTTGGATGCCGCTCGCATGGCATGACGACGAAGGTGCGGATGATCCAGCGCGGACATCAGCGCCAGGTAGCCGTCGAGCTGGACGAACGGCAGCAGGTTGAGCGCGGTGATCGCAAGACACGAGAGGGCGTACAGGACGAGTCCGGCGTGCAACAGCGGATCATCGACGAACGAAGAGACCAAGATGCTCGCGGCCGCGCAGAGCAGGTGGACCACGGGGCCGGCGAGCGCGACAGCGACCCGCTGGCCACGGGCGCCGAGGCGCCAGCCGTCTGTCACGTCGCAGAAGAACGCGGGTGCGAGGTAGAACAGCATGGCTCCGAGACGTCGCGGCGATCCACCGAACCGGCTGAGGGTCGCGCCGTGTCCCATCTCGTGAACGATCGTGGTGAGGATGATCGCCGCACCGAGCGCGATGACGACGGGGAGGGCGACGGGCCGTTCGAGCACGTCGACGATGTCGGCCGCGGTGAGCGCGGCTGCCACGATCCCCGCGACCAGGACGATGACCGCCGCGATCATCCCCGGCGCGCCCATGATGATGCGTGTGACCGGTCGCAGGGCGTCGAAGAGCGGCCCCGGATCGCCGATGCTGAACTGCACGGTCAGCGGGGGCCGGTAGCGCCAATGCCGGGAGCTCCTGCGCTTCCGGCCGGCACCTTCGACCACGAGCATCCCGGAGTCGGCGAGCCGGCGCGCGACCTCGCCCACATCGACCGGGGTCCACGGATCTCCGAGTTCCTGGGCTATCTCCCGAATGCTCCGGCTGCCGGTGAAACACCTCGCCACCGTTGCGACGGCCTCCGAGATCCGCGCTTTCGGGACGCCGTCGTGCGCGATGATCCACACGCCGTCCCGCCCCAGAGGCGCATCGATCGTGATGCGTGCCCCCAGCTCCGGGCGCGCCGATTCGGGGAACGACGCCGGGGGTGCGGCCACGGTCATCGCACGCATTCCAACATCGAGAGGTCACGGGACTGGTCGGTGAGACGCACTCGGAGCGTCTCACGCACACGCAGGCCGGCAGCATCCAGCTCGGCACGCAGTCGCCTCTCATCGAGCAGGTGCACTCGTGAGGCGAATGCCTCGATGCGAGGAAGCTCTCCGTCGCGGCGCAGGCGCAGCACGCTGACGTCGCGGTGACCGCCAGTCGGATCCGCCCGCTCGTGCAGCACGACGACATCAGGCGACTCGCCCCCGACCGGCACCACACGAGTCGTCTCGCCACTCGGAAGCGTTCCGGTCGAATGGACCGAGACGAGGAACACTCCGTCCGGTGCCAGATGCGCGCGCACCGTCTCGAGCATCGCCCGGCGCGCCGGCACTGACAGAAGGGTGATCGAGGTCGTCGCCAGGACGATGTACCCGAAGGTCCTGCCGAGTTCGAACGTGCTCATGTCGTCGAGCACGGGGCGGATCGTGCGGACGCCGCTCCGACGCGCGTTCTCCTCCAGCAGCTCCAGCATCCGCGGCGAGCTGTCCAGTGCGAACGTCTCCCGACCCAGGCGGCCCAACGGCAGCGTGAGTCGCCCGCTGCCACAGGCGAGTTCGAGAATCCTGCCTTGTGTTCGGCGCCCGATGCGGAGGACCTCTCTCACTTCACTGCCGTCGCCGCGGGTCATCGCGTCGTACGCCTCCGATCCGCGCTCGCTGTAGAGGTCGTCGACGACGACTCGTGGATCGAGGACGGCTAGCAGCCGAGCCAGGTCGGGGTCCAATCGAGGAACGGTCATGCGGGCTCCTTGTCCGAGGGGCAGCCTGAGTGGTCATGGGGCGCAGCGGATGCGGGAGGGGTGGCCCGGGGGGGGGTGGGTTGGCATCGGCTGCGCCCCACGCCGTCAGGTGATGGCGACGGCGGCTCCGACGATGATGATGATGTCGCCGACGATGATGTACCAGGGCTCGGGGGCATCCATCGCCTCGATCTCCTCGAAACTCAGATCCATGTGTTCACCTCCTTCGAGGTCGATTGCGGCGGATCATCCCGCCGGTCACGTCGCGGCGAGGCCGATGAGGCCGACGACGACGCCGATCTTGACCGCGGCGTACCAGGTCCAGAAGTCGGGGGTGTCCATCGACTCCAGTTCTTCGAATCGCAGCTCATTCGAGATCTCCATGTGTTTCTCACCTCCTTGGTCGCTTCAGGGACGGCGTCGCGCGATCAGGTGACAGCAGCGGCGATCAGGACAGCGATCGCCATTCCTGTGCCGATTCCGTTGACGAAGTCGGACCACTCGGACGGAGCGTCCATCGTCGGAAGTTCTTCGATCCGAAGATCCAGTGCGGTTGTCATTTCCATGCCACCTCCTCTCGTCGTGTCGGGATCGGATCCGCGTCGGCCGGAAAGGACTCGACGAATATCTGATCGATGGCCTCGAGATCGACGTGGCCGAGCGCCGGCAGGGATCCACCCCAGGCGGTGTGCGCTCGCACCGATGCCTCATTGCGGACCCGCCCGCTCGGCGCATCGATCGTGTGCAGTCCCCAGCGCAGGAAGAGTGCCCGAAGGCCGTCGCGGACGCCGAGGGGAAGGTCGGGGACGACGGCGCGCACCCAGGACCAGGCGAATGCGAGCCTCTCGCTCGAACCCCATCGGCGGTCGCCGTCTTCGATGCGCCCCCAGAGCGTCGGAAGGATCGCGATGGTCGCGGGTATCTTGCGGGAGCCCGTCACCCATGCCAGCTCGTTGGCGAGGTACCAGTGCTTCGCCGCATAGGTGTCGCGGCCGACGAGCGCCCAGCTGCGGTGGCTCGCCGCGCTGAGCTGAGCTGCGAGCAGACGCTCGTCAGGCGCGAGGAACCCGACTCTGAGCTGTTCGGCGAGCCGCGCCGTGCGGTTGACGATGGCCTCGGCGTCGTGGTCGGCGGCGAGGTCGGCCCGACTCCCGACTGCGGGACCCAGAACGCGGAGGATGACCTCCACCAGCCCCTCCATCTGAAGCCGCCGAGGAAGAGTCGCGGTGTGCACGGGGTCGAGCGCGGCATGATCCGGGCGCAACTCCGCGCTGGAGAGCAGCCGTCGTCCCCATGGCGTCACGACGCAGGCGACGCTGCTCACCTCCGACCCGGTGCCGAACGTGGTGGGGACCGCGAGAAGCGGGAGGCTGCCGGAACGCTCCGTGGGTGCCTCGGGCAGCCGGACGAAACCACTGCGCTCCGTCAGCGTTCGCAGCGGTACGGCGAGGCGGGGAGCCACGATCAGCAGTCGTGCGATCTTCGCAGCATCGAGAGTGGAGCCGCCGCCGAGCGCCACCACGGCTGTGGCACGGCTGCCGGCGGAGACGATCTCGGCGATCGAGCGGGTGTCGACACCCTGTGCCTCGAGGCGGATCTCGGTGGCTCCTGGCGGCAGTGCGAGACCGATGGGTTCGACAGCAGCGTCTCGCACGACGAGCGGATGCTCTCCCAAGCGGAACAGGCGCATCGCCGCTGAGGTCGCACCGGCCCCGGCCGTCATCCGCGCAGCGACGGACGATTGCGTCAGCGGGTTCATGCAGCGATCTCGCTGTCGTGGAGACCGTGCAGGATCGCGGTCTCGAGCTCGTCGAGTTCCGCTCTCCCATAGAGATAGGCCGGAATCACCTGGATGCAGCTGGGGCCCGGCTGCACGATCGCGCCCGCTCGCCGCACCGCGGCCACGACCCCTGCGATCGCGCCGCCCTCAAGCGACCGTCCCCCTCTCGCGAGCACCAGGGAACGGAAGCAGCCCGCACCCCGCACGGTGGTCACACTCGGATGCTCGGCGATCCGTGACAGGGTTTCATCGAGGGCAGGAGTCAGCTCCTGAACCAGACGGAGCGCGTCGATACGGTCGAACTCCGCCGCGGTGGCGAGCATGGCGGCGCAGGAGGCCGGCGTGCCCGCCTGCGTCTCGGCATGCACGAACACCGCATCGCGTCGATCGAAGACCTCGCAGAGTTCGGCAGAGACGAGCACGGCGGATGCGGCAGCAGCGCCGTTCGTCAGCGCTTTCGACAGCAGGAGCACATCAGGCACGACAGGCCAGCGCTCCGAGGCGAAGAGGACCCCGGTGCGCCCGAATCCCGTCGCCACCTCATCGGCGACCAGCACGACGTCGAAGGCCGCGCGGATCTCGGCCACGGCTGCGAGAAAGTCTTCGCCGGGGGCGATCGCACCTGACCCCAGTACGGGCTCGAGCACGAGTGCCGCGATCCGATGCCCTTCCCTGGCGAACAGCGCCCGCAGCTGCGTTCCCCCGTCGTCGACCGACACGTGTCGCACGGCCCGTCTGTCGGCGCCGTACATCGCCTGACCGAGAGAGTCGCCGCTGAGGCCGAGGGCGCCGTAGGTCAGGCCGTGATATCCGCCCCTCACTCCGACGATGATGTTCTGCTGCGGCCGCCCCTGAAGCGCTGCTGCCTGACGCACGAGCTTCATGGTCAGGTCGTTCGCCGCAGCGCCGGATGTGGCGAAGATCACCCGGTCGTAGCGACCGGTGGATGCACGGGCGAGGAGCATCTCGGCGGCTTCCTGCGCATACGAGTGCGACGTGCGGAAGAGGGAGAGATAGGAAGCCGATCGGAGCGCCGCCCCCACCGCGTCGGCCACGGCGTCGTTGCCGTAGCCGAGGGGAACGTTCCACAATCCGCTCGTGGCACACAGCCGCGTGATGCCGTCGGCGGTCTGCACCCGAACGCCCGTTGCGCCGATGGCATGCTGCTCCGGGCGACCCCATGCGCTGGGCGGAGTCAGCCCTTCCCAGAGCGACCGAGGAGTCGAGGCAGCCATCATTCGCCGTCCCATCCGTACGACGTGAGGTCGACGCCCGCCTCGACGAACCTGCCCCGCACTTCATGCACCACGTCGGTGGCACTTCCCGCCCGCCGCCCGAGCTCTGCGGCTAGCAGGGCCGACGCCGAGGATTCGTCCGCCGTTGCGATCAGGCATTCCGCAGCCCGCGCGGCGTCGACCCCGAGCCGGAAGCGCCTTCGGCTCGTGGGATCGACG
>JBOGEI010000069.1:0-18273 GCA_050701935.1 Microbacterium sp. | reverse complement strand
GGCCTGGGGGCCCCACCCGCGGGCCGGGAAGTGGGGGGAGTCGCGGCCCAGACGTGGATACGAAGACCTCGAAGAGGTTCGTTTCTTGTCACATAAGCAAGACGGTCTCGGTGGCGGATCATGACGGGGATTTCGAAAAGTTCCTCTCCAGCCATCAGCTGCCCGTTCGGTCCTGTTCCTTGCCCACCCCCTTCCCCGCAGCGCCGTCAGGAGATCCCTGCTGTCGGAGCACCGGGGTAACCTCGACGCATGTCCGCCTTCGCCGCGTTGCCGACCCCCGTCGGTGTCGTCGGCGTCGTGAGCGACGGGGTGGCGATCACCAGGGTCTCCTGGCGTTCGACGCCGCCAGAGGGGAGTGACGTCGGCTCCGACCCGCTGCTCGCCGAAGCTCTGGCTCAGCTCGCCGCCTACTTCGACGGCACGCTGCAGCGCTTCGACGTGCCGGTCGACCTCGGTGACCAGACGGTCGCGACGCGGGCGGTGCTCATGGCCCTGTACGAGACCGTGGGTCATGGCGAGACAGTCACCTACGGCGGACTCGCTGCTCGCAGCGGCACCGAAGTGCCGGCGAGGGGGATCGGGTCGATCATGGGTGCGAATCCCGTGCCGCTGATCGTGCCCTGCCACCGAGTCGTCGCCGGTGACGGACTCGGCGGGTACTCGGGTGGCGATGCGGGGCGCGGTCTCGAGACGAAGCGCTGGCTGCTGGAGCACGAAGGCGCGCTGCCGACCTCTCTGTTCTGACCGAGATCGACGGCATCCGTCATCGCGTCACTCCGGCGGGGAACACCCTGCGAGAATGGACGTGCCGAGTCCCGATCCGAGGAGCCACCGTGCAGTTCATCTCCACCCGCGGCGGTATGCAGCCGCAGCCGTTCAGCGAGACTCTGTTGGAGGGCCTCGCCCCCGATGGCGGGCTGGCGGTGCCTGAGGTCATGCCCACGGTCGACGGCGAGACGCTCGAGCGCTGGCGCGCGCTGACCTATCCGCAGCTCGCGACAGAGGTGCTCGGCCTGTTCGCCACCGACATCCCGCGGGCAGACCTCGCCCGGATGACGGATGCCGCATACGCCGGCTTTCCCGACGGCGTCGTACCGCTGCGCGCCATCGACGACGACCTGACGCTGGTCGGACTCTCCGAGGGGCCGACGCTCGCCTTCAAGGACATGGCCATGCAGTTCCTCGGCCAGGTGCTCGAGTACACGCTGGAGCGCAACGACTCGGTGCTCAACATCCTCGGAGCAACGTCGGGTGATACCGGCTCGGCCGCCGAGCATGCCCTGCGCGGCAAGGAGCGGGTCGCCGTCTTCATGCTGTCACCGCAGGGGCGCATGAGCGCGTTCCAGCGCGCGCAGATGTTCGCGCTCGACGACGCGAACGTGCACAACATCGCGGTCGAGGGTGTCTTCGACGACTGCCAGAACCTCGTGAAGAAGCTCGCCGGTGACCTCGACTTCAAGCGCGCCCAGCACCTGGGGGCTGTGAACTCCATCAACCTCGCACGCATCACGGCGCAGACCGTCTACTACTTCTGGGCCTGGCTGCGGGCGACGGATGCCGGTGGGTGGACCGAGTTGTCCTTCACCGTGCCCTCGGGGAACTTCGGCAACATCCTCTCCGGGCTCTTCGCGCGGCAGATGGGGCTGCCGATCCGTCGCCTCGTGCTCGCCGCGAACGAGAACAACGTGCTCGACGAGTTCTTCCGCACCGGCATCTACCGCCCGCGCAGCGCCGCCCAGACGCTCGCGACCTCGAGCCCCTCGATGGACATCTCCAAGGCGTCGAACCTGGAGCGCTTCATCTTCGAGCTGGTCGGACGCGATGCCGCTCGCGTCGTCGGCGCGTGGGACGACCTCGAAGCGCAGGGGTATTTCGACTTCTCCGCAGAGCAGGAGCGCTTCCTCGAGGAGTTCGGCATCGTGAGCGGCACGTCGACCCACGAGGACCGTGTGGCCACCATCCGCTCGGTGTACGAGACCACCGGTGAGGTCATCGACCCGCACACGGCCGACGGCGTCAAGGTCGCGCGCGAGTACGTCGAGCCCGGTGTGCCGATGCTCGTGCTCGAGACCGCCAAGCCCGAGAAGTTCGCCGAGACGATCCATGAGGCCATCGGTGTGGAGCTCGGCTACGCGCCGGAGCTGCAGGAGATGCTCGACGCTCCGCAGCACGTGACCGAGATGGGCGACGACGAGAACGCGCTCCGCGCCTTCATCGAGACGAACGCGCTGCACTGATCCGCGGAACGCCCGAGGTCACCGAGACCCACTCCTGCCGGCGTCGGCGCGAGTGGGTCTCGTCGTAGAGCATGGGTCTCGTCGATGAGTGGTGCGCAGGGTGCGGGGCTGGCTGTGCGACCTGCACATCTATGAGGGATTCTCGTGCGATACGCACATGTCGGTGGCGTGGCATGCGTCGCTACTGTGGCGCACAACCCGTTCCCTCCTCCCGAAGGATCCTCATGGCACGCACGGCGCACGCAGACGACTTCGCGCTCTCCCGAGTGACTCCGGAGGCCCGCAAACCCTGGTTCGGAATCGCAGTGCAGCGATTCGGACAGGTCTCGGCCCTCTCGCAGTTCCTCCTCGGCGCGACCCTCGGCTACAGCATGACTTTCGGCGAGGCCGTCCTCGCCTTCCTCTTCGGCTCGCTCATCCTCGAGGTGATCATGTGCGTGGTCGGCTTCATCGGCCAGCGCGAAGGTCTCAACACCGCACTCCTGGCCCGCTGGACCGGATTCGGCGAGATCGGCGCCTCGCTGGTGGGGCTCGCGATCGGCATCAGTCTCATCGGCTGGTTCGGCATCCAGTCGGCGATCTCCGCGCAGTCGCTCGACGCCCTCATGCCCGGCGCCCTGCCGGTCTGGGCCTGGAGCCTCATCTTCGGTCTTGCGGTCACGGCGATCGTGGCCTTCGGATTCGTCGGCATGCAGTGGCTCGCGAACATCACCGTGCCGCTGTTCCTGATCCTGGTCGGCTGGTCGGTCATCTCCGAGCTCACCCGTCACGACATCGGCGAGCTGCTCACCGGGCCCGCCCCCGGCCCCACCATGAGCGTCTGGGCCGGCACCGGCATCGTCGCGGGTGGCCTCATCGTCGGTGCGATCATCACGGGCGACATGACCCGGTTCAACCGCTCACGCGCCGACGTGGTCAAGCAGACCGTCCTCGGCGTCTCCCTCGGCGAGTTCGTCATCGGCCTCGCCGGTGTGCTCCTCGCCCACGCGGCAGCCAGCGGCGACATCGTCGCGATCGTGACATCGTCGGTCGGCTTCATCGGACTGTTCATCGTCCTCACCGGCACGCTGAAGATCAACGACTGGAACCTGTACTCCTCCACGCTCGGGCTCGTGAACTTCATCTCCACCGCCTTCGGCAAGAACCTACACCGCGTCACCACGACGATCGTGCTGGGCATCGTCGGATCGGTGCTCGCCGCGGTCGGCATCCTCGGCCAGTTCACCGAGTTCCTGGTCGTGCTGAGCGTCGCGTTCCCACCGATCGCGGGCATCATGGTCGCCGAGTACTACATCGTGCGGCGGTGGCGTCCCGAACTCGACGCCACGCGCGAGGCCGGCACCCTCCCGGCGACCGCTCCGCGCATCGTCCCCGCGACGATCGTCGTGTGGCTGGTGTCGGCACTGGTCGGCTACTTCGTGACCTGGGGCATCCCGTCGCTGCTGAGCCTGTTCCTCTCGATGGTCCTCTACGTCGTGGCGGGAAAACTCGGCTGGGTGCGCGGCGTCGGCGTCGCGACCACACGACAGGCGAATCCGGTCGAAGAGACCGCAGCGGCCTGAGTCGCCAGAGACAGACCACCTCATACGAAAGCGAGAATCATGCATATCGGCATCGACGTCGGCGGCACCAACACCGACGCAGTCCTCATGGACGGCACCCGCACGCTGGCGGGCGTGAAGCACTCGACCACCCCGGATGTCACCAGTGGGATCATCCAGGCGATCGAGGACCTTCGGGCCGGACACGCCTTCGAGGGTGCCGACATCGATGCCGTCATGATCGGCACGACGCACTTCATCAACGCGCTCGTGCAGGCCACGCGCCTCGCGCCGGTGGCAGCCCTCCGACTCGGTCTCCCCGCCACGCGGGCGCTGCCACCGCTGATCGATTGGCCCGAGGTGCTGGTCGAGGCGACGCAGGCGCGCAGCTATCTCGCGCACGGCGGCTACGAGTTCGACGGACGGCCGATCTCACCTCTCGACCCGGACGAGATCCGGGCGCACGCGGAGGACATGAAGGCCCACGGCATCCGCTCGGTCGCGATCTCCTCGGTTTTCAGCCCGGTGAACCACGACCTCGAGGTGCGGGCGGCGGAGATCGTCGCGGAGGTGCTCGGTAAGGATGCCGCGATCTCGCTCTCCCACGAGATCGGACGCATCGGCCTCTTGGAGCGCGAGAACGCGACGATCATCAACGCGGCGCTGCGTGAACTCGCGTCCGAGATCGTCGACGGGCTCACCTCGGCTGTGCGCGCTCAGGGCATCGAGGCGCCGATCTTCCTCAGCCAGAACGACGGCACTCTCATGGACGAGGAATACGTGCGTCGGTACCCGGTCGCGACCTTCGCCTCCGGTCCGACGAACTCGATGCGCGGGGCAGCAGCCACGAGCGGCCTCGACGACTGCGCGGTGATCGACGTGGGCGGCACCACCGCCGACATCGGTCTGCTGATCAACGGCTTCCCGCGCGAGACCGCGAACGAGGTCAAGGTCGCAGGCATCCGCACCAACTTCCGGATGCCCGACGTGCTCTCCCTCGGCATCGGCGGTGGCAGCATCGTCGACGAGGAGACGGCGGAGGTCGGACCGGCATCCGTCGGCTACAGGCTGACCACGGATGCCCTCGTCTTCGGCGGTTCGACCCTGACCGCCACCGACATCGCCGTCGCAGCTGGTCGTGCGCAGATCGGCGACGCGAGCAAGGTCGCCCATCTCGACCCTGCTTTCGTCGAGCGGGTTCTCGCCCGCATCGCCGAGCGTGTGTCGGAGGCCGTCGACCGCATGCGCACCTCACCCGAGCCCATCGCGGTGGTCGCGGTCGGCGGCGGATCCATCCTGCTCCCCGACGAGCTGCCCCTGTTCGGCACCGTGCACCGACCGGAGAACTACGCGGTCGCCAACGCCATCGGCGCCTCGATCGCGCAGGTCGGCGGCGAGATCGACAAGGTCTATGCGATCGAGCCCGGTCGTCGCGAGGAGACACTCGCCGAGGTACGTGCGGAGGCAGTGGACAAGGCGATCGCCGCCGGTGCCAAGCCGTCGACCGTGTCGATCATCGACTTCGACGAGGTGCCGATCCCGTACCTCCCAGGCAACGCGACGCGAATCCGCGTCAAGGCCGTCGGCGACCTCGACATGGGAGTGTGACATGAGCTGGACCATCACCCCCGCCCACATCGACGGACTCGCCCGCGGCGCGGCCGTGCTCGGTACCGGCGGTGGAGGAGACCCCTACATCGGTGCGCTCCTCGCTCGTCAGGCGCTCACCTCCGGCGACGTCACGGTCGTCGGTCTCGACGAGGTGCCAGACGACGCACTCGTGCTGTTCGTCGCGATGATGGGGGCGCCGACCGTCATGGTCGAGAAGCTCCCGAGCCTCGCCGAGGTCATCGAGCCGGTCAAGGCGCTCAGCATCCACCTGGGCCGCCCGATCACCCACATCGCGTGCGCCGAGGTGGGAGGGGTGAACTCGACCATCCCGATCGCCGCGGCCGCGGCCCTCGGCCTGCCGCTGGTCGACGCCGACGGCATGGGTCGTGCGTTCCCCGAACTGCAGATGGTGCTCCCGACGCTGTACGGCGTGACGGCATCCCCGCTCGCCTTCAGCGATGAGAAGGGCAACACCGGTGTGCTGCAGACCGCCGATAACTCCTGGACCGAGCGCATCGCCAGGGTGGCGTGCGTGGAGATGGGCTGTTCGGTCATGATCTCCGGGTTCTCCATGTCAGGAACAGCCGCGCGCGAGTCTCTCGTCTCCGGCTCGCTGTCGAGGTGCATCGAGATCGGCCACCGCATCGCCACTGCGCGCGAGGAGAAGACCGACCCGGTCGACGCGGTCGTCGACCTCCTCGGCGGACGCGAGCTCTTCGACGGCAAGGTGGTCGACGTGCACCGGGCGACCACGACCGGTTTCGCACGCGGACGCGCACGCATCGACGGCGACGGCGGAAGCACGCTGACCTTGCAGTTCCAGAACGAGCACCTGGTGGCAGAGGCCGACGGCACGGTCCTCGCGACCACGCCCGACCTGATCATGGTGCTCGACGGCGAGTCCGGTGAACCGATCACGACCGAGGGGCTGCGTTATGGGCAGCGGGTGCGGGTCATCGCCGCCCCGGCCGACGAGCGCTGGCACTCGGAAGCCGCGCTCGCGATGGTCGGCCCGGGCTACTTCGGCTACGAGATGGCGGCGCATCGCTTCGACGGCAGCATCTCTCACGGAACCGTTCCTGCGGGAGCTGCGGCATGAGCTGGCAGCTGACCGCCGCCGACCTCCCAGACCTCGCGCGAGGGGCGACGCTGCTCGGCACCGGCGGAGGCGGCGACCCGTACATCGGCAAGATGCTGGTCGAGCGTGTGCTGGGTGAGGGGAGCATCACGATCCTCGATCCGGACGAGCTCGACGACGACCTGTTCGTGATCCCGACCGCCCAGATGGGCGCGCCCACCGTGATGATCGAGAAGATCCCGGCGGGCACCGAGCCCACTCTCGCCCTGCGCACCCTCGAGGAGCACCTCGGACGGAAGGCCGATGCGACGATGCCGATCGAGTGCGGTGGCATCAATTCGATGATCCCGCTCATCGTCGCTGCCGAGACGGGTCTCCCCGTGGTCGATGCCGACGGCATGGGCCGTGCCTTCCCCGAGCTGTCGATGGAGACCTTCGCCGTGTACGGCGTGCACGGGTCGCCGCTCGCGCTCGCCGGGGAGCGCGGCGAGAAGGTCGTGATCGACACCGGTGACGACGACCGGCAGATGGAGTGGCTCGCCCGCGGCATCACGATCCGTCTCGGGGGCGTCGGCCACATCGCGGAGTACGCGATGACCGGAGCCGACGTGCGACGCACGGCCGTTCCGCGCACGATCTCGATGGCGCTCGCACTCGGCCGCGCCATCCGGATCGCCCGCGAAGAGCATCGGTCTCCGTTCGAGGCGATCGCCGCGACGCTGTCGACCACGCTCTACCCGCACCTGCGCGAACTGTGCGTCGGCAAGGTGATCGACGTCGAACGCCGCACGACAGAGGGCTTCGCGAAAGGGCGTGCCGTCATCGCACCGCTCGAGGCGGACGAGGGCGACACGTTCGAGATCGCCTTCCAGAACGAGAACCTCATCGCGCACCGCGGCGGAGTGCTCGTCGCCATCGTGCCCGACCTGATCTGCGTCGTCGACCATGAGACGGCAGAGCCGATCACCACCGAAGGGCTCCGCTACGGACAGCGCGTGCGGGTGCTCGCCATCTCCACGCCCGAAATGATGCGCACTCCGGACGCCCTCGCCGCCTTCGGCCCTTCGGCGTTCGGTCTCACGGCGCAGTTCGTGCCGGTCGAGGAGCTGGCCGCAGGCGAGGGCGTTTCTCCCTAGGCTGGAGCGCATGATGCTGCAGCGCGACGACCTCACGGCGCTCGCCCGCGGCTACGCGCTGCTCGGCTCCGGCGGCGGGGGCTCGACGACCATGCTCGAGCTGATGCTCGCTGGAGCAGGGGACTGGCCGATCGAGGTCTCATCGATCGAGTCGCTCGATCCGGCCACTCCCTGTCTCGGCGTCGCGTTCGTCGGTTCGACGATGCTGCTGGGGGAGCGGCTACCGGGAGCGGAGCCCTTCGCCCGGCTCCTGAGCGCTGTCGAGCGGTGGATCGGCCATCCGGTTCCCGCCGTCTGCTCCCTCGAAGGCGGCGGCATGAACGGCCTCGCACCGCTGACCCTTGCCGAGTCGCACATCGTGGTCGATGCGGACTGCACCGGCCGTGCATTGCCGGGGCTCGACCAGATGTCGCTCTTCGTGGACCGCGTTCCCGGTCTCGTGTTCGCCTGCGACACCGGTGCCGACGGGGTCGCACTCGTGGAGGCGCACCGCGCGATCGACGCCGAGAGGGTCGTGCGCTCGGCCATCGTCCAGGCCGGCGGTGTCGGCTGCGCGGTGCTCGGCGGCTTCACGGTGGGCGACCTGCGAGAGCATGCGATCGGTGGTCATCTCGAGCATGCGCTGGAGCTGGGAAGGGCCTATCTCGCGTCGGCGGTCGCACCGCTCCCGCTTCCGCTCCTGGCCGAAGTGCTGGGGGCGGAGCTTCTCGCCGAGGGGCGCATCGTCTCGGTAGCCCCCTTCGCGAAGGATCCCCACGTGAATGCGGTGGAGATCAGTGGTCTCGCCGGTGCCGTGCACCGGATCGTCACTCGATCCGAGACGCTCGCCGTGCTCACCGACGGGTTGCTCGTCGCCTCCGCTCCGACCATCATCGTGATCATCGATGCCGTGTCCCGAGAGATCCTGGAGGTCACCGAGCTCCGGCTGGCACGCAACGTCGCGGTCTTCGCCGTCCCCGCCCCTGCGTGGTGGAATGCCCGACCGGATCGCCGCGCGAAAGTGCTGCCCTCCGCCTACGGGCTCGACGACCTGGATGCGGCGTGAACGAGCGGCTGCAGTTGAGCGCGCTGCTCGCTCATCCCGAGAACGGCGGGCTGCGGCGGGTCGGCGGTCCCACCAGCGTCGCGTGGGAGGCCGTGGCCGTGGGTGCCGGGGAGGCGGAGCTCATGGAGGGCCCGGCCGATCGGCTCGCCATCGTCACGGCGGCGGCGCCATCCTCGACCTGGCAGCAGGACGCACTGCTGCGGCGGCTGCGCGACCGCGGCTACACCGGCCTGGCCCTCTCGGGCGCAGCCGGGTTCGACGCAGGAGCATTCCGGCTCGCAGATCGGATCGGTCTGTGTCTGCTCGACGTCGAACGACCCATCCAGCTCGCGAAGGCCTGCTGGATGCTGATCGAGGCCCGCGATGCGCTGACGCTCAGCCAGGTGCGCAAGGTCGCCCAGTCGTTCGAGTACGCCGCCGACGACCTCGCCGACCTCCTCGGGCATATCGCCGCCAACCTCGGTGTCGGCGCGGCACTGATCGACTCCTCCGGAGTGCTGCAGGAAGCGGGCGCCCATCTCGACGCTCGGCTTCACGCCGCGATCGGCTTCGACTCGTGGCTCGATCGGGCCGGAGCCGGCGAAGAAGCGGCCGCGTCCGTGCGGGTCGACAGCCCCGGGCGCAGCGGACTGAGGCTGGTGCTGTTCGGGCGGGGACTCGGCGAGGCACAGCTCCAGTCGCTCTCCGTGGCCGCCGAGGTCGCCATGCCCGCCGTCGCGGCACGCATCCTGATCGACGAGGTGGCTGCTGTGAACGACGTGGCGGTGTCATCCGGACTCCTACGAGACTTCGTCGACCTGCACGGGGCGGCGGATGCCGACGTCGAAAGACGGATGGCCGAGCGCGGCTGGCGCACGAGCGGTCATCACCTCGGGTTCCGGATGGTGGCGAGGGGACGCCTCGATTCGTTCTCGCTGCTGCGATCGGTCAGCGCTGGTCTCAGCGCCATCGACGGCGATGCGCACGCGACGACCGCCGGCCGCGGATTGAGCGGATGGCTGACGTTCCCCGAGTCGCCGGATCCCGACAGGGTGGAGCGGGCCGTCGCCTCCCTGCGGGAGCTTCACCTGGGTGCGCTGCGCGACTTCGCGGTCGCGACCGGCGTCGGCTCGCTGCAGGGCGGATCGGAAGGCCTTGCCACGACGCTCGATGAGGCAGGGGACGCGGCGCGAATCGCGGCATCGCGCTCGGCGACGGGGTGGTTCGTCCGCGTCGACAGTCTCGGTCTGGAACAGCTGCTGCTCGCGTGGACCGGGAACGACACGTTCGTGCCGGCAGCGGAATCGCTCCTCGCCCCGTTGCGGGAAGGAGGCGGGGAACTGCTCGCCACCCTCTCCGCGTACCTCGACCACGAGTCGGGCATCGCCTCGACCGCGATGGCGCTGGGCCTTCATCGCAACACCGTGACCGTGCGGATCAAGCGGGTGCAGGAGCTCCTCGGCATCGACATGACCGACCCCGAAGCCCGCCTGGCGCTGCACCTCGCGTGTCGGGCCGTGCAGCCGCGCTGAGCGGGATCCGCCTCACTCCTCCGGGTCGCCTTGCAGCATCCACGGGATGCCGAAGCGATCGACGAGCATCCCGAAGAGCCCTCCCCACGGCGGCACATCCAGCGGCATCGTGATCGTCGCGCCGTCGGACAGCTTGTCCCACACCGCGCGCGTCGTGTCCTGCGTGTTGCCGCTCAGCGACACCGAGAAGCCCTGCGGCTTCTCATAGGGCATCCCATCGGGAGAGTCGGACGCCATCAGCACCAGGCCGTCCGGTGCGTCCAACTGGGCGTGCATCACGAGGTCCTTCTGGCTCGGATCCTGCACCATGTCGGGGAACTCTCCGAAGGTGTTGATCACGAGCTCGCCGCCGAGGACGCTCTGATAGAACTCCATCGCCTCCCTGGCCTCGGTGCGGAAGGAGAGATACGGATTGAGAGCAGGCATGAGGACTCCAGGAATGTGCGAAAGGGTGGCATGACCGGCACCGCTGAGGCTCAGTCTGCGCCCGGGGCGCGGGGTTCGCAAGAGGGGGCAGTGGCGGCTGAGGATCAGACCGGAAGCGCCTTCACCGCGGCGGTGAGCACCTGCGGGATCGTCGGCACACCGGTGGCGCGGAAGACTTCTTTGCCGGCGGAATCGCGGACGATCACCGTCGGCGTGAAACGGATGTCGAGCCTCTCGGCGGCGTCGGGATCCTGCGCGACATCGATCTCCGTCACGGTCGCGTCCGGCAGGAAGCGCGCGGCCTCGGCGAGCACGGTCCGAGTCCGTGCGCAGGCACCGCAGAACGACGACGACACCAGGGTCAATTCCATGCGCACCTCCTCGGACGCGCTTCGCGCCACTACACCTGCAACCTTCGTCAGGCTCGTGCTGTTCCCGTGAGCGGGCGGAGGGTGTAGACGAGACGAATCGCTATTCCGCGGCGAGCCACTCGGCGAAGCTCTGGTGTCCGAGGTCGGCATCGGGACCGGGGAGAGCGTGCCCCGCCCTCATACCCGCCATCTGCGGCCCCGGCACGTTCAGTCGAGGGATCCATCCGCGATATCCCTCCCGCCGCGCGAAGTCGCGCACCATGTCGGAGAGCTGCTCTTCGCGAGGTCCGGCGAGGTCGCGTACACGGCCCTGGGGTCCTGCTGAGGCGAGTGTCGCAAGGCGTGCGCCTACCTCGCGGGCCGCCACGGGCTGCGTTCGGGCATTCGGGGCGAGGTGGATCGGGCCCAGCTTCGCCCTGGCGAACATCTGCGCCGCGAACTCGTGGAACTGCGTCGCTCGAAGGATGGTCCACGGCACGCGCGATGCCTCGATGATCTTCTCCTGGGCGATCTTGCCGGCGTAGTAGTCGAAGGGGATGAGGTCGATCCCGACGATCGACAGCAGCACGACATGTCTGACTCCCGCATTCGCGGCAGCTGAGACGAGGTTTCCGGTCGCCGCGGTGAAGAACTCGATGGCCGCGCTCGCTTTGAGCGTCTCGATGCTCGCGACGTCGATCACCGCCTCGGCTCCGGCCAGGGCGTAGTCCAGCCCCTTTCCGGTCACCAGATCGACTCCCTGCGAACGGCTGAGGACGACCGCGTCGTGTCCTGCTGCGCGCACCGCCTCGACGGTGTGTCGACCGACGGTCCCGCTTCCTCCTGCGACAGCGATCCTCATGTGTTCTCCTTCGTCCCTGCCCATCCTTCTCCTAGTTCGGCGTTGCAGGTGACCGAAACGTGAGACAGGTCGAAAGCGAGCACGACCCCGCCGCTCGGTACGATGGCGACTGTGACCACATCGACCGTGCGCCCCGGCATCGCCGAGCGGCTTTCGCAGATGATCCAGATCCCTACGGTCTCGGCCGAGGTCGATGAGCGCGGCGCTGCTCCGTTCGAGGAGTTCGTCGCGCTGATCGCCGAACTGTATCCGCTGACGCACGAGAATCTGCGCCTCGAACGGCACACCGAGTTCGGGCTGCTGTTCCATTGGCAGGGGAGCGGCGCGGCCTCCGATGAACCGGTCGTGCTGATGGCGCACTACGACGTCGTCCCTGTCGATGAGAGCGACCCCTGGACCCATCCGCCCTTCGCCGGGGTGATCGCCGACGGCTCGGTATACGGCCGCGGGGCCCTCGACGACAAGGGTCCGCTGATCGTGGTCCTCGAAGCCGTCGAGAACCTGCTCGCCGACGGATTCGTCCCTCTCCGCGACGTGTACCTCTCCTTCGGCGGCAACGAAGAGACCTACGGCCGCGCGGCCGAGGAGATCGCCCGAGTGCTGCGCGAACGCGGTGTCATCCCCTGGCTCGTGGTCGATGAGGGTGGGGCTGTCGTCGACGCGCCCCTGCCCTTCGTCCCCGGTCGTGCCGCGATGATCGGTGTCGGGGAGAAGGGCGTGATGACGCTCCGGTTGACGGCCCGCGGCGATGGAGGACACGCCTCAGCGCCGCCCTCTCTCACCGCCGTTCGGCGTATCGCGAGAGCCGTGGACCGGCTCGGGCCGACCACGTTCCGCCCCCGCGCCTCGAAGGCGATCCTCCGGATGCTCTCGGAGCTGGCGGTCAGGACACCGGGGCCGGCACGCCACCTGCTGCGGTTCCTGGGATCGGCGCCGTTGCTGACCGCGCAGGTCTTCGCCGTCCTCGGGGGCGAGCCAGCGGCCCTTGTGCGCACCACCGTCGCGCCCACCATGCAGTCCGGTGGCACCGCGGCGAATGTTCTGCCGTCGCAGGCGTCCGCCACGGTCAACCTGCGCATCGCGCTCGGGGAGACGACGCAGCAGACGGTGTTCCGCGTGCGCCGGCGCATCCGGGATCCGCTCGTCACCGTGGATGTCGTCGAGGCGAGCGAACCGTCGCCGGAGTCGCCGACCGACAACGCGCAGTTCGCCTTGCTGGCAGCGGCACTCGAGGTCTCGCATCCCGGTGTCCCCGCCGTGCCCTACGTGATGATGGCAGCCACCGATTCTCGACACTTCCATCGCTTCTCACCCGCCGTCTACCGCTTCGCTCCGCTGGACATGTCGAACTCTCAACGCGCGTCGATCCACGGGGTCGACGAGAGCGTCGAGATCGCAGCCCTGGAGCGGGGGGAGCGATTCCATCGGGCGCTTCTCGAACGGCTAGGGTGATCTCACCCGCCTCCCGCCGTGCGCCGGAGGACCCGAACAAGAAGCAGGAGACGCGATGACGCGCACCCGCAGCAGTACCCTGGGCACCCTCGCCGTCGTCGTCGGCTTCCTCGCCTTCGTGGAGTTCACGAGCGGCGTGCTGCAGGGGTACTACACCCCGATGCTCACCGACATCGCCCGCCATCTGGGCATCCATGACGCCGACGTGAACTGGCTCGAGGGCACGCAGCTGATGCTGTCGGCTCTGGTCGTCCCGGCCTTCGCGAAGCTCGGCGACATGGTCGGCCACAAGCGGATGCTGTTGATCTCGACAGCGGTCACCGCAGCGGCGGCCCTGGTGCTGCCCTTCACGGATTCCTTCCCGGTGTTCCTCGCGGCGTGGGCGCTCATGGGCTTCTACGTGGTCTGGCTTCCGCTGGAGATCGCCCTGATCTGGTCGCGGTCGCGACGCATGGAAGGGCGTTCCTCGATCACGGCCAAAGCGGCCGGCCTCCTCGTCGCCGCTCTCGAAGGCGGGGCGATCATCGGCGCCCTCGTCGGTGGAGCGCTCATCGACGTGCTGCCTCTCACCGTGGTGCTGTTGATCCCGGCCGTGCTGATCGTGGTCTGCTTCTTCGTCATCCTGCTCGGGGTGAAGGAATCGCCGGAGCCCACGGGCGGGATCTTCGACACGGTCGGCCTCGTGCTCATCTCCCTCGCACTCGTCTGCTTCACCGGTGGTCTCAGCCTGCTTCGCCTCGAGGGCGGTCTGGTGAACCCCTGGTCCTGGGCAGTGGTGCTCCTCGGTGTCCTGCTGGTGATCCCTTTCGTGCTCTGGGAACTCCGCTGTGCAGACCCGCTGATCGACGTGCGCATGTTCCGTTCGCCCGCGCTCGGGCCGGTCTTCCTCACCGCGGGACTCTTCGGCGTCAGCGTGCTCGGCGCGCAGGCCCCACTGTCGACGTTCGCACGCACCGACCCGACGATCTACGGGTACGGGCTCGGCACGAGCGGCTTCGCGACGTCGCTGATCATCGGCGTCTACCTGATCGCCATGATCGCGGGCGCCCTGCTGTTCCCGACGATCGCACGGTGGGCCACACCGCGACTGACGCTGATGGGTGCGTCCGTGCTGGTCGGTGCCGGGTTCCTCCTCTTCCTTCCTTTCCACGACACGTACGCGCAGGTGATCACGAACATGGTGGTCGTGGGCCTCGGGTCCGGGGCGCTGGTCGCGGCTCTCCCCGCGGCGGCGGCTTCCGCGGCTCCGGCCACGCAGACCGGTGTCGCGACGGGACTCACCAACTCGGTGAAGACCGTGGGTGGAGCGATCGCGTCGTGCGTGTTCGGCATCGCGCTGCTGCACGGCGTCGCGAGCACCGCTGGCGCGACCGAGGGCACTGCCGGTTCGCTCGCCGGCTACTTCACCGTGTGGATCGTCTGCGGCGTGACAGCGCTCGTCGCCGCCGCGATCCTCGTGTTCGTTCCGAAGACCGCTTTCACCGATCGTTCCGTCGAGACCGAGGCCGCGCCGGCGCTCTGATCCTCAGGCCCGCAGATCGAGAGCCTGCACGATGTGCGGCCACGCCAGGGCACCGAGTTCCGCGTCGGCAGAAGCAGACCCTCCGCGCGCCATCGTCATCCCTCCGACCGAGACCGATTCGCCGGGCAGGACCATCCGGTGCCCCGCGGTGGGGTGAGCGATCACGGTGGTGTCGCGTCCGTACGCCCTGCGTCGGTCGACGAGCTCGGTGGCGAATCGGTCACTGGGCCAGACACGGTCGTCGCCTCCGACCACCAGTACGACAGCACCGGAGATGTTCTCCGCGCGGATCACCGCGGCGGCTGCTGCCTGGGGATCGTGATCGATGCTCGACGCGTACAGAGACCGGTACTCGGGCGGCTCGGTCGACGGCGTCCAGGACGGATCGAAGGGTACGGCGGGCAGCGGCGTGCCCTGGCTCGTCCAATGCGACGACCAGTTTTCGTCGGCGAACCCGGCCCAGACGACGGATGACGGAGCGATGGCGACTGTTGCGTCGATCGAGTGGAGCGACGCGGTCACCAAGGCTGCTTCAGCTCCGAACGACGTTCCGACGATAGCCACGCGATCGGCGTCTCGGCGCAGCAGATCGAGCTGATCGACGAACATCTCGATCGGCACCTCGTGCGGCGCGGGGCGCTGACCCGCACCGCCGAACCAGCGGATTGCGCGGGCTCGGGCGCCGTGCCGCGCGAGCAGATCGGCCCGTTCGGATTCCACACGCCCGCTGGACCCCGCGAGGACCAGGACGGCTGTGCCACGGGAGACAGCCGGAAAGGCATCATGAAGGTCGGCCGGTTCGACCGAGGTGCGGTGTCGAGGCGTCGTCATCACTCGCGGTCGAGACCGAAGGTGCGCTTCACGATGGCCTGCACATCGCGGTCGAGGCCGTCGATGCGGGAGTTCACAGCATCGAACCGCGCGTTCATCTCGGTGCGCAGGCCGCCGATCTCGCTGCGGACGATGCGGATGAACAGGGTCGAGACGACCGTGAGCGTGCTGAACATCAGCACGGTGAACGACCCGATCATGGTCCAGATCTGCGCGTCATTCATGAATCCCACTCCCTCATCGTCGCATCGATGCGGCAAGCCTGCCAGAGTGCAGGCGACGAGGATATTGGTTTCCCGGACGATGGGTATAACACGCTTCTGTGTGCCTCCGTGGAGAACAGGTCGACCTCTGCGGACGACGGGCAGACCGGAGACACGGAGAATGAGACCGGGCGGTGGAAGCCACCGCCCGGTCCTGATCAATCGCCCTTCACGTTGACGAGCTGCCGCAGCGTGTGCCGGATCGACACGAGGCTCGCGGCATCCGCCATCACCTGGTCGATCGGCTTGTACGCCTGCGGGATCTCGTCGATGAAGGCGTCGGTGTCACGGAACTCGATGCCCGTCATCGCCTCCCGCAGCTGGTCGTGGGTGAAGGTCCGCCGAGCCGCCGACCGGGAGTACTCCCGTCCGGCGCCGTGCGGCGAAGAGTTCAGCGACTGCGGGTCGCCGAGGCCCTCCACCACGTACGACGCGGTGCCCATCGACCCGGGGATGAGTCCCGGTCGACCGGCGTCAGCCTGGATGGCGCCCTTTCGGGACACCCACACCTGCTTGCCGTAGTGCTTCTCCGACTCGGTGAAGTTGTGGTGGCAGTTGATGCGCTCCACGTCGTCGACCGCTGTGCCGAGGAACTCCGAGACCTGCCGGATGACCCGGTCCATCATCTCCTCCCGGTTCAGCAGTGCGAAGTGCTGGGCCCACCGCAGCTCGCGGATGTACCGGGTGAACTCCGGTGTGCCCTCGACGAGGTAGGCCAGGTCGGGGTCGGGGAGCTCGATCCACCACTGCTTCGCCAGCTTCTGCGCGACACCGATGTGGTGACCCGCGATCTTGTTGCCGACGCCGCGGGAACCCGAGTGCAGGAACAGCCAGACCCGGTCGAGCTCGTCGACCGACACCTCGATGAAGTGGTTGCCGGAGCCGAGCGTGCCCAGCTGCAGACGCCAGTTCCCTGCGTAGCTCGCGGGGTCGAAGCCGTTCTTCTCGGCAAGCTGCTCGAGCTCCGCGATGCGCGGTTCGGCCGTCGCCACGACCTTGCGGTTGTAGCGGCCTGCCGAGAGCGGGATGGCGCGCTCGATCTGCTCCCGGAGCTCGGCGAGGTCGCGGCCGTAGAGGTCGCTCCTCGTGAACTGGGTGCGGACGGCGATCATGCCGCACCCGATGTCGACGCCGACGGCTGCGGGAATGATCGCGCCGAGCGTCGGGATGACCGAGCCGACGGTCGCCCCCTTGCCGAGGTGTGCATCCGGCATCAGTGCCAGGTGCGGGTGGATGAACGGCATGCGGGCCGTGGTGTGCGCCTGAGCGAGTGTCTTCTCGTCGATCAGTGACGCCCACGACAGCAGCCGTGCGGAGAGCCTCTCCATGATTCCTTTCCTTGTGGTGGTGTCCAGCCACAGGTCAGGGGAGTCTCCAACGGAAAACGCCCCGGACCTGACGGTACGGGGCGTTGTGAGAGCGGATGCTGTCACACGGCGCGTGCCGGAGGGTACGACTCGTAGCGGTCGTTGCGCTTCGGCTGAAACTGCAACACCGCTGCGATGGGAAGGTTCCGCTGGGCGGTCATCCGTCGACTCCTCGGCTGGTGTGCTGCGCCGATCGGCACAGCCTTGCCACCCTAGGGTGCGACACGCCCGGGCGTCAAGCCGTCTCCCGCGGCGGGTTGTACATGAACTCGACGCGGATGCCGTCGGAATCCTCGACGAACGAGGCGTAGTAGCGCGCCGAGTAGCGCGGGTACTCCTTGGGCTCGCGCACGGCCGTCCACCCGGCATCGGTCGCGATGGCGTGCAGGCGATCGACCTCTTCGCGCGTGGGCACGGCGAACGCGATGTGCTGCCACCCGATCCGTCCGTGCCGGTGCGGGGCGGAGTCCTCGTCCCAGGTGTAGAGGATGATCTCGGTCTCGTCGCCGTTGTTCCAGGAGATCGAGTGGTCGTTCGCGCCACCGCTCTGATAGCCGAGAGCGGTGAGGACCGGGTGGAACTGCGCCCGGCTGCGCTCGAGGTCGTCGACGGTGATGCCCAGATGATCCAGAAGAGCCATGCCCCCAGTGTCGCAGAAAGGCCGAAGGGGGTCAGAGGGCGATGTTGCCGAATGTGGCGGGGTCGACGGGCCGTTGGCGACGGGGGAGGTTCTCCACGACGAGGAGGTACGACTCGGTCACCAGCTCCCGGACGAGGTCCTGCGGCAGCTTCCCGCCCGGGCGGAGTGTGATCCAGTGCTTCTTGTTCATGTGATAGCCGGGGGTGATGTCGTCGAACTGCCGGCGAAGCGCGTCGCCGTCTTCGGGCGCCGCCTTGAGGGTCACGATCTCCGCCCCGGTGGTCGACGTCAGCAGCATGAAGACCTTGTCGCGCACCTTGTACACGTCCCATTCCGGACCGAAGGGATGCTCGAGACGAGACCCTGGCAGCTCCTCGGCGCGGTCCCTCGCGCACCGATGC
>JBOGEI010000068.1:0-18594 GCA_050701935.1 Microbacterium sp. | reverse complement strand
CGGCGGTACTCCGCGACGATCGCACCCTTCTGGGTGACGACGGATCGGGTGAGCGCCAACGTCGCTGGTACGGTGCCATCGACGAAGAGGCGCTTTCCTGCGCCCACGGTCACCGGGAGGATCGTGAGGATGTATCCGTCCACCAGATCGGCTTCCTGCAGGCTGTGCAGCAGTGTCGCGCTGCCGAGCATGACCAGTTCGCCGTCGCCCTCCGCCTTGAGCTGCGCGATCGTGTCCACGGCTTCTCCTGCGACGAGCTCGCTGTTCGGGTACGGCAGATCCGCCGCTGGGTTCCTGCTGGCGACGAACTTCGGGGTCTCTCGCAGCACGTCGGTGAACGGATTCGGCTCGGATGTCGTGAGCCAGTGTCCGACGAGGTCGCCATAGGTTCGACGGCCGAAGACCATTCCCTCTGTCGCGCCGCTTCCCGCCATGGCCGCGGCTCCAGCCTCGGGATCGTGCGCCATGTGGTTCGCGGCCCAACCGCCGCGCGTGAACCCGTCGGAGGGGTCTTCGTCCGGTCGCCCTGGCGACTGCATGACTCCATCGAGCGAGCTGAACTCCACGGCGATGAGCGTGCGCATGTCGGCATCCGTCTCCACGAGCACGGGCGGCCCGTTCGGCGCCCACGATACTCGCCTCCCGTCTGCCACACTCGGTCGATCCAGCGCTCTACGTCAGCGGCTCCGGTCACGCCCCGAGCGTCTGCGTCGTTTCGTCTATCGGACCAGCGCGAACTCGCGCAGCACGGGAGCGAGCACCTCGGCGGCGACGTCATGGTTCTCACCGTCGACCGGCAACAGGGTCGCGGTGGGCAGTAGCTCCGAGAGCGCTTGGGCAGCCGTGATGATCGACGGGAAAGTGCCGGTGCCGTGCATGACGAGCGTGGGGATGGCGATGCTCGCCCAGCGGTCCGTCGGCAGAGGGGTGCCGGACATCGTGGTGCCCATGATGCGTCCGTCGTAGGCGATCGTCGGAGCGACGGCTTCGAGCACCGGCCAGAAGTCGCTGTGCCGCATTCCCTCGACCATCTCCTCCGGCATCCCGGCGGCAGCAGTCATGAACAACGCCACCGCGTCTCCGGGGCGGTCATCCGCCACAGCGGCGTCGAGGCGCTGCACGTAATCCGCTGGCAGCGGCGGGCGAGTGTCGTCGATGACGAACGGGGGCTCGAACACGGCGAGCCGCTTGACCGGCAGACCTGCGGCCGCGGCGTCGAGGGCGAGCACCGCTCCGGACGACCAGCCGAACAGCGTCACCGGGCCGCCGGCGATCTCGATGAGCGCAGCGATGTCTTCGATCTCGCGCTCGATGGCGTACGGCGCCGTGTCCGTGCTCCGACCGCGTCCCCGCCGGTCGTAGGCGTACGTACGGAACTCTCCGCTCAACAGTCGACCGACCTGCTCGTTCGTGGGGTTGAGCGCGGGGTACGCCGTCGCGCCGTCGATCAGGATGAGCGGCTCGCCCTCGCCCCATGCATTGAAGGCGATGACGGTGCCGTCGGCGGAGACAGCCGCCGCGCTGGCGTTGGATTCGGTCATTGTCGTTTCCTCTCCTCGTGTCGATGCGGGAGATCTCCGGCGGAGGATCGTCCTGCCACCACGTTAGGAATCCTCGGTGGGCTCGGTCTTGTACAGAAGCGACAGGGGATGATCGACCGGACGTCCGCGCCGCAGCTCGGTCGCGGTATGGCCGATGAAACGGCCGAGCGACCGCGACAGGTGGGCCTGGTCGTAGTACTCGAGCCGATGGACGACGTCGAGTGAAGCAACCCCCTCGTCGAGCAGGATCGCCGCCTGCCTGGCACGCTCGATCTGCCGGATGCTCCCCTGAGTCAGACCGGTCGCGGCGGCGACACATCGCTGCACGGAACGGGTGCCGACAGTGGAAATCGACCCGGAAACGATGTCGCTCACGAGCGGATCGCGCACGAGCACGCCTGCCCGCACCAGGTGGCCAACGAACTGCTCCGCGGACTCGAATCCGGGAAGCTGCCACTCCTCTCCTCGAAGTACGAAAACCTTCGCAGTCGCGTGCGGACTCTCGAGGCCGGAGTCGACGAGGCGAGCCAGGGGCAGATGGGGCATCGACGCACCGTGGGCGAACGTGATGCCGAACGACGGCGATCCCTCGGGAACGACCGCGGTGGAGGCGCTGGTCTCCGGACCTCGGACGCCGGCATAGGTGCGGCCGCCTTCCTCCCAGAAGACCATTTCCCACGTCGACGTCGCCACTGACGTCATCTGCGACACACCCGTCGCCACGCTGCGCCACACCCGGTGGATGTACGGCGAATCCGACGGACGGTCCTCGCTCTCTATCGGCACCGCAGCCGCCCTCCGCCGATCCGTTGCGTCGCAGCATCCATCATCGACCGACAATAGCGCCGAGCTGCAGGAGGCGCAGCAAGGATGCCGCCGGGTGACGCTACCCCCTGCACCTGCACCCAGAAATCTCAGCTTCTCCCCCATCCCCGGCGGGCGTCTAGGGGGACTCAACATTGACTGTCTAGGGGGCATAAATTACGCTCACGGTCAAGCCGATGAGATATGCCGCCCTCACTGCTCTGCTCCGAGCCGCGGGCTTCGTCTCCCGACAGGGAAAGGGTGATCACGAGGTGTGGACGAAGGCTCGCCATCACGTCTCGATCACCCAGACCCGCGATATATCCCCAGGGCTCGTCCGCAAGGCGCTGAAGACGATCGAAGCATCGAAGGAGGATTGACGATGGACATCACCGCCACCGCACGCAAGTGGGAACACGGCTGGGAACTCTGGCTCGACGGAGAAGCTGCCACACAGATCGCCACACTCGACAAGGCTGAACAGCAGGTCCGGGACTACCTCGACACCGAGGAACCCGATGTCGACCACAGCGCTTGGAACATCATCGTGGTACCCGACATCGGTCCTCTCGGTGATGAGGTCGCTGCGGCGCGTGTCGCGACGGAGAATGCGATCGCGGCCTCGGCCGCCGCGGCCTCGGAGTCGCGTCGCGTCGTTCGGCACCTTCGAGAAGCCGGATTCTCCGTCACCGACTCCGCGGCGATTCTCGGCGTCTCACGCGGGCGGGTGTCTCAGCTCGTGAACAGCTGAGACACCCGGCAACTGCCGGGCCTACCCTGAAGCTATGCAGCCCCTCGTCGCCCCCGCCCCCGCGCTGGACCCGGAAGAACTCGTCCGCACCGCGCGGCATGCCGTGCTCTCCGGCATCGGCGAAGAAGGGCAGCGCCGCTTGAATGCCGCCCATGTCGCGGTCGTCGGTGCAGGAGGCCTCGGCTCACCGGTGCTGCTCGCACTGGCCGCCGCCGGTATCGGTGCACTCACGGTGATCGATGACGACGTGGTGGAACTCACCAACCTGCAGCGGCAGCTCGCACACCGGGTGGAAGACATCGGAACCCGGAAGACCGCATCCGCCGCGCGAGCGATCACCGCCCTCGCCCCGCAGACGGTCGTGACCCCGGTGCCCGAACGCCTCGATGCCACCAACGCCCAACGCCTGTTGGCGAGCGCTGACGTGGTGGTCGACACGAGCGACTCCTTCCTCACCCGCCGCGACGTGGCCGCTGCGACCGAAGCACTCGGGCTGCCGCTCGTGTGGGGCGCCGTGCAGGAGTGGCACGGGCAGGTCACCGTCTTCTGGTCGGACCCGCCGGAGGGCGAGCCGGTGGTGCTCGCCGATCTCTTCCCGCTGGACACCGAGGGCGAACCGCCCAGCTGCGCCCAGGTCGGAGTGCTCGGCGCACTGTGCGTGCAGGTCGGCGGGATGCTCGCCGGAGAGGTGGTCAAACTCGTCACCGGTGCCGGTGAACCGCTGCTCGGGCGACTCGCGATGGTCGATGCGCTCACCTCCCGCCAGCACGAGATCGCCATCCGCCCCGCATCCACCGCGACGAAGACGGTGCACGCATGAGCGGCCGTCGGACGGTCGAAGAGCAGCTCGACCGCGTGCTCGACGCCGTGCAGGTGCTCGAGGCCGAGACGCGTCCGGTGCGGGATGCTGCGGGGCGCACCCTCGCCGATCCCGCGACCGCCGCCCACGACATCCCCCTCTTCGACAACTCGGCGATGGACGGCTTCGCGGTGCGTGAGGCGGATGTCGTCGACGCATCCGAGGAGCATCCGGTCATCCTGCGAGTGGTCGCCGACCTCCCAGCCGGCGTCGCGACCGATCCCCCGCTCGGCCGAGGCGAGGCTGCCCGCATCATGACCGGGTCGCCGACCCCGACGGATGCCGACGTGATCGTGCCCTTCGAGGACACCGCCGGCGGGCTCGCCGATTCCCTCGGCGAGGTGCAGGTGATGCGGGCGCCGGCCAGGCCAGGCGTCTTCGTGCGGCGCCGAGGCGCGGATCTGCATGCGGGCGACGAGGTCGTGCTCGCCGGCGAGCGCCTCGGGGCCTTCCAGGTCGCAGCGGCCGTCGCCGCCGGCGTCGCCGACGTCACGGTGACGCGTGCACCTCGAGTGGCTGTGGTGTCGACAGGCAGCGAGCTGCTCGCCCCCGGCGACGCCCCGGAGCGCGGCCGCATCCCCGACTCGAACGGTCCTCTGCTCGAGCAGCTGATCGCCGAAGCAGATGCCGAGGTGGTGCTGGTCGCGCGCGTTCCGGACGAGGCCGACGCCGTCAGAGCCGTGACCGCGGAGGCCATCGCCCTCGGCGCCGACGTGATCGTGTTCACCGGCGGCGTGAGCGCGGGGGCCTACGAGCCGGTGCGCGGAGCCTTCGACGGCGGCGGACAGGTCGAGTTCACCGCGGTCGCCATGCAACCGGGCAAGCCGCAGGCCTTCGGGGTGCTCGAGACGGGGTGCCTGGTCTTCGGGCTTCCAGGGAATCCGGTGAGCGTCGCGGTGTCGTTCGAGGTCTTCGTGCGCCCGGCCCTGCTCGCGATGCAGGGACGCACGCGAATCCACCGTCCCCGTGCGCCGTTCACCGCCGATGCATCCTGGACGCCCCCGCCCAGCCGCCGTCAGTACCTTCCCGCCGTCGTCGACCTCGCCGCACGCACCGTGCGCCCGGCGACCGCCGGCGGATCCGGATCCCACCTCGCCGGCGGGCTCGCTCGTGCGCGCGCGTTCGCGATCGTGCCGGCGGAAGTCGAGACCGTCGCCGTGGGCGATGTGATCGATGTCATGCTGGTCGGATGAGCTTCCCTCACCTTGACGCGGCAGGCCGCGCGCACATGGTCGACGTGACCGCGAAGCAGCCGACCGTCCGCACCGCGACCGCCCGTGGGTTCGTGCGCTGCAGCGTCGATGTGGTCGCCGCCCTCCGCGACGGCACCGTGCCGAAGGGCGACGTGCTCGCCGTGGCACGCATCGCGGGCATCCAGGCGGCGAAGTCCACCCCCGCCCTACTGCCGCTGGCGCACGTGATCGGCGTGCATCGGGCGAGCGTCGACCTCGAGCTCGTGGATGAAGGCGTGCACATCGAGGCGACGGTGGGCACCGCCGATCGCACCGGCGTCGAGATGGAGGCGCTCACGGCCGTGTCGGTCACCGCTCTGGCCATCGTCGACATGATCAAGGGCGTCGACCGCGCCGTCGTGATCGAAGACGTGCGCATCGTGGCGAAGTCGGGCGGGCGTACGGGTGACTGGGTACGCCCCGGCGAAACCATCCCCGCCGTCGAATCCGGGGACGCCCGATGACACGCGTACGCTACTTCGCCGCTGCCGCAGAGGCCGCGGGCACCGACAGCGAGGAGCGCGGCGAGACTTCCCTGGTCGCGCTGCGCGCAGCGATCGTTGACGAGCATCCGGCGCTCGCCGAGATCCTGCCGCGCTGCGCTGTGCTGGTAGACGGCGTGCGCACCGACGGCGACCTCGCCCTCGACGACGCCGAGCTCATCGACGTCCTCCCGCCCTTCGCCGGCGGCTGACGCGAACGGCAGGCAGTGACGCGAACGGCTCAGCCGCCGATGCCCTTCCACGCCGACGTGCCGTCGACCTCGAGCTGACGCTTCCACACGGGAAGGTCGCTCTTGATCGCCTCGATGACCGCCCGGCACACCTCGAAGGCCTCGGCGCGGTGCTCGGAGGCGACCGCGATCACCACGGCCGCATCGCCGACGTCGAGGTGTCCGATGCGATGGCTCACAGCCACCAGCGCCGGAACCTCCGCTCCGGCACCGGCCTCTTCGGCGATCCGCCGCAGCGTCGCCCCGGCATCGGGGTGAGCACTGTACTCCAGCCCGACCACCGGCGTGTCCGCATCCGGGTCGTTGTCGCGGACACGACCGACGAAGGTGGTCACCGCTCCCAGTCGAGGGTCTTCGACCGCGGCGAGGTGCGCGTCGAGATCGAGGCGCTCCTCCGATACCGCTGCCAGTCGCACGTCGTTCATGAGTGGTCTCCGCCCTCTACCTGATCAAGGATGTGCGCGGCGACACCGAGCACCACGGGTACGCCGGACGCCACGGCTCGCGTGGATCCGGGAAGGTTCACCACGAGCATGCCTGCGGGGTCGACGATGCCGGCGAGCCCCCGAGACAGCACCGAGAGAGGGGTATCGGCGAGGCCACTGCGACGCAGCTCCTCGGCGATGCCCGGGATCTCGCGGGTGAGCACACGTCGTGTCCCCTCCGGCGTGAGGTCTCGAGGCCCCACACCGGTTCCGCCGGTGGTCACGACCAGACGGATGCCACGCGCAGCTGCTCTGCGCAGAGCATCCGCCACCGATTCGACGCCGTCGGCGACGATCTCGGCATCTGGGCAGTGCCACCCGCCCTCGCGCAGCAGACCGACCGCTATCGGGCCACCGCGATCCTCGCGCTCACCTGCGAAGGATCGGTCCGAGACGGTGATCACACAGGCGGGGAGCGGCGTCATGGCTCCACCCTAGGTCGCGCAGATCGTCACCGCACGGGTCAGTTCACCCGGACGAGCGAGCGCTGCCACCCTGAAGACCCGTTCGGCGCGATCGGCGCACGCTCCTCGATCTGCAGGTCACCGTTCTTGTTCACCGCGCGCACAGCGACGTAATGGGTACCGGGGGTCGCATCCCACTCCATGAACCACTGCACCCAGGTGTCGTCGTTGATCGGCGTCGACAGCGTGGCCGCAACCCAGTCGCCGTCGTCGATGCTCACCTCGACGCGCTCGATGCCGACCGACTGCGCCCAGGCGACGCCGGCGATCGGGATCTTCCCGGCATCCACGGCCTCGCCGATCTTGGGGGTGTCGACGCGCGAGGCGAACTTGATCGGCGCCTCGGCGCTGTATCCACGCGGGGTCCAGTAGGCCTCATCGTCGGCGAAGGTCGTGACCTTGAGCTCGGTGAGCCACTTGGTCGCTGACACGTAGCCGTAGAGTCCTGGCACGACCATGCGCACCGGGAACCCGTGCTCGAGCGGCAGCGGCTCCCCGTTCATCGCCACCGCCAGGATCGCGTCGAGGTTGTCATCGGTCAACGCCGAGAGCGGAGTGCTCGCGGTGTAGCCGTCGACGCTGCGCGAGAGCACCATATCGGCGCCGGATTTCACACCCGCCTTCTTCAGCACGTCTCGCAGCGGGACACCGAGCCACTTCGCGTTGCCGACCAGCTCGCCGCCGACCTCATTCGACACGCACGTGAGCGTGATCGCGTACTCGTCGAGGCCCATGTCGAGGATGTCCTGGAAGCTCATCTCGACCCGCTGGTCGACCATGCCGTCGATCACCAGCCGCCAGGTGTCCGGATCGATCGAGGGAACCGTCAAGGCGGTGTCGACTCGGTAGAAGTCCTTGTTCGGCGTGAAGAGCTTGCTGAGCCCCGGGATGTCGAGCTCTGCACCCTGCGGCACCGACACGGTGCTCTTCGGCGAGGGCAGCTTGAGCGCGCCGCGAATGGCCTCGACCGATGACACGGCCATGCTCACGGTGCGAGCAGTGATGCCGACCACCAGCGCGGATGCTCCGGCGATCGCGGCGAGGACGAAGAAGCGGCGGCGGTCGAACCCGGGCCTGGCAGCCTCGACGTCGGTCGCCTCGACATCGGTCGCCTCGACATCGGTCGCCTCGACATCGGTCGTGACGGCATCGGCGTCTTCCTCCGTGCGGATACCGACGACTGAATCCCGCCATCCTCGCAGACGGCGGCAGAGGAGCATCAGCACGATCGATCCCACGATGGTTCCGAGAACCGGAGGCAGGAACGCGAGGGGCGTCACCCCCGCACGGGTCACGATCGCCGCCGTCGAGAGCGCCCCCGCGACCACCAGCGCGATCACGCCGAGCGGCGGACGCACGAATTGCAGGATGCCGGAGATCGCCGAAGCGATGAGCACCGCCAGGCCGAGACCGGCCAGCAACGCGATCTTGTCGTACTCGCCGAAGGTGGCGATCGCGAACTCCTTGAACGGCTGCGGCACGATGTCGATGACGAATCCGCCCACCGCGAGGATCGGACTGGCCGCGCGCGCGAAGAGCAGGGCGAAGACCTCTGCCGTCGCGAGGAAGACACCGCCGCCGATCACCCCTGCGAGGGCGGCCCAGACGAAGAATCTCTTGCCACTGCTGCGTTGCGCCATGGTCGTCTCCCGTTCCACCGTCGCCGGTGCTCCCCCGTTGTTCGGAGCCGAGGCGCGATCGGATGTGACGATCTGCACAGACGCCCGTCGTCGCTCAGAGGCGACGCACGGTGATGGCCTCACGGCCCTGGGCCTGCCGCAGCGTGCGCATGCACCGCGAGCACAGGATCTCGACCCGGCGCGGATGGCCCTCGCCGCAGACGCAGTCGACCGTGACGCGCCACTTCGCCTTGCGTCCGCAGGGCTCGTACCCGTCGTCGCCGCCGTGGTCGCACTCGCACCGCTGCCGTTCGCGGTCGATGCCCGCGAGCTCGTCGATGCCCAGGAGCTCATCGACATCGCGTTCGGCGTCCACGGACGCGGCTTCCTGTGTTCTCACCACTGACCGATGTTCCCAGGGCCGCGGCGCCATGCGCAACACGGTCCGAGGCCGTCTTGCCGCTGCGAGGGCGACGCCCTCGGGCTAGACCCCGACGACCCGAGGGTCGACCGGGGCGGTCGGCGGGGCAGACGGTGCGGGCGGAGGCGGCGGTGCGAGCTGACGCTGCGGCACCCCGTGCGCCTCACGGTGCAGGCGTTCCATGCGGCTGTCGAGCTCGGCGGCGGCATCGGCGGCATCCGACAGGCTGTCGACGAGGTGAGAGGGCACCTGATTCGAGAACTTGTAGTAGATCTTGTGCTCGAGGCTCGCCCAGAAGTCCATCGCTATCGTGCGGAACTGCACCTCGACCGGCACCGAGAGCGCACCGGTCGACAGGAACACAGGCACCTCGATGATCGCGTGCAGGCTCTTGTAGCCGTTGTCCTTAGGGTGGGCGATGTAGTCCTTGACCGTGCGCACCGTGATGTCGTCCTGCGCGGTGAGCAGGTCGAACAGGCGGTACACGTCGGCGACGAAGCTGCACGTCACGCGCACGCCGGCGATGTCGGTGATCTCGGCACGGATGCGGTCGAAGTCGGGCTCGTCGATCCCCTTGCGGGCGATCTTCTCGACGATGCTGTCGGGCGACTTCAGTCGACTCTTCACGTGCTCGATCGGGTTGTACGCGTGGTCGTGCGTGAACTCGTCGCGCAGGATCGAGATCTTCGTCTCGACCTCGCGCATCCCGAACTCGTACTCGCGCAGGAACCGCTGCAGCTCATCGCGCAGCTCGCGGGCCTGGTTGATCGTGTCTTCGGTGACGTGAACGGTCGTCATGCCATCGACGTTACGGCTTCGTGATCGGAAACCGCTGTGGATACCTGATGTCCCTACGATTCGCGAACGGGTGGCCGGCCTGCTCCGGTCGCACGTTCGGACCCCCTGCCCGCAGCCGGGCGACAGAAAGTGCGACCGGAAGGGAAAGCACTGCCCGTCCGCGCTACGGAGCAGGGACGGAGGTATCAGCCCTCGCGTCGACGAGCTGCTGGCCGGAGAGGACACCGGGCAGCCCGCGCCCGAAGCGGGTCGTGAACGGCAGCACGATCGCGGCGAGGAACAGCACGGCCGCTGCGAACCCGAAGAAGCCGCCGGGCAGTTGAAGAGCGCTGATCCCGCCGATGCCGCCCGCCCAGCGGAGAACGCGTGCGAGCGGTGCGGGCAGACGCGAACCGGCGTAGCGGAGCTGTACGGCGATGTCGCCGACCGAGCGCCCGCCGATCAGGATCAGGACCAGGAACAGCGCCGACGGGGCGATGGTTCCCACGGTGGAAGCGAGGGCGCCGTCGAGCACGGCGGCGCGATCCTTGACCACGAACTGCAGCCACACCTGCACGGTCACTGCGGCGCCCGTGCTCACGAATCCGTAGGCGAGGAAGTCGCACAGCATCGCGATCACACGACGACCACGGGTGACCGGACGGGGAAGGTCGGCGTCGGGACTCGGCTTAGCGCCGCGCAGCGACCTCGGAACGAGCAGCGCGACGGTGCAGCCGACGACCGCGCCGAGGGTGTTCGTCATGAGGTCGCCCACGTCGAAGAAGCGATACGCGCAGGGGTAGAGGCCCCACACGCCGGTCAGTTGCGTCGTCTCGACCAGCAGCGACAGGCCGAATCCGGCGGCGAGGGCCGTCAGGATGCCGCGACCGGCGAGAACCCGCACGAAGAAGCCGAGCGGCACGAACAGCAGCACGTTGAACACCAGCTGCAACAGAGCCGGATGCCGCAGCGGATTCCCCGGCGCTGCGAGCGCCTTCTGCACATCGCGCACGACCGACATCGGATCGGTGATCGCTCCGACGCAGCGGATGGCGTCGGGGTCGGGCAGCGGCAGCAGGGTGTAGGTCCAGATCGCCCAGAAGTAGATCAGGGCCGACAGCCAGAGCAGCGTGCGCCCGAAGCCGAGTCGCCCGCGCCGACGGTAGCTGACCGCGACGAACGGCACGAACAGGAGGATGCCGAAAGCCACCCCTATCGCGACCGCGATGAATCCGAGAAGCACCTGATCTTCCACCGCGTGCCAGTGTAGCTTTGCGCGTAAGGATTCCGTGAGGACCGCGCATCCCACCGTAGGGATTCCGTGAGGATCGCGTGAGGATGCCATCAGGAGGCGTAGTGTCGCCGGACGTGTCAGACGAAAACAGGGAGAGCGCGGACGCACCGCCGCTCGCGAAGCGCATCCTCATCGGAGACCCGCTCACGAGCGCTCAGGTCGACGATCAGCTCCTCCCGAAGCGGATGGCCCTGCCGATCTTCGCCTCCGATGCGCTGAGCTCGGTGGCCTACGCCCCGCAGGAACTGGTGATGATCCTGCTGATCGGCGGGCTCACGTTCTTGTCGTTCACGCCGCTCGTGGCCATCGCCGTCGTGGTGCTGCTGATCGTCGTGGTGCTCAGCTACCGACAGCTCATCAAGGCGTATCCATCCGGCGGTGGCGACTACGAGGTCGCGTCGAAGAACCTCGGTGAGATCCCCGGCGTGATCGTCGCGGCAGCCCTCCTGGTCGACTACGTGCTGACGGTGGCCGTCTCGGTCGCGTCCGGAGTCGACAACATCATCTCCGCCGTGCCGGGACTGGACCCGTTCCGTGTCGAACTCGCGGTCGGCTTCGTCATCCTCATCATCATCGTGAACCTCCGCGGGGTGCGCGAGGCGTCGCTCGTGTTCGCGATCCCGACCTACGTGTTCATCGGTTCGGTCGGCATCATGATCGTGACCGGCCTGATCCGCACTTTCCTCGGCGACGCCCCCGTCGCCTCGAGCGCCGACTTCACGGTGCAGGCCGAGAGCCTCGGCCAGGCCGCCGTGATCCTGCTGATCCTTCGGGCCTTCTCGAGCGGATGCTCCGCCCTCACCGGCGTCGAGGCCGTATCGAACGGGGTGCCGGCGTTCCGCGCCCCGAAGGTGCGCAACGCCCAGTCGACCCTCGTGCTGATGGGATCGATCGCGGCGTGCCTGTTCGCCGGTCTCACAGCCCTCGCCCTGATCACGGGCGTGCACTACGCAGAGAACCCGTGCGACCTGGTCGGGTTCGACTGCACGACCCCGCAGCCCAGCCTGATGGCACAGATCGCCGCAGCCACGTTCGGCGGCGGCAGCATCGCGTTCTTCATCGTGCAGGCAGCGACCGCCTGCGTGCTGCTGCTCGCCGCGAACACCGCGTTCAACGGCTTCCCGCTGCTGGGGGCCGTGCTCGCCCGCGACGGCTACGCTCCGAAGTCGCTCAACACCCGCGGCGATCGCCTGGTGTTCTCCAACGGCATGATCCTGCTGGGCATCGGCGCGATGATCGTCCTGGTGGTGTTCCAGGCGAGGCTGACGACGCTGATCCAGCTGTACATCATCGGTGTGTTCGTCTCGTTCTCGCTCGGCCAGATCGGCATGGTGCGGCACTGGCGGCGGGTGCTCCGCGGCCCTGCGGAAGACAAGGCGGGTTCCGGAATCGACGGGGCATCGGCGTCTGATCGCCGCTCGGCGAAGGTGGGCCTGATCATCAACTCGACCGGTGCGGTGATGACCGTGCTGGTGCTGTTGATCGTGACGATCACCAAGTTCACGCACGGCGCGTATCTGGTGTTCTTCGCGATCCCGATCCTCGCGTTCCTGATGCTGGGCGTGAAGCGGTACTACCGCGACGTCGAGCACGAGATCGCGATCGACGACACCACCAAGTTCGGTGCGACCGGCGACCTCGCCATCGTCCTCGTCAACCGGCTGCAGAAGCCGGTCGTGAAGGCCATCGACTATGCGATCGCGGCCAAGCACGGCAAGACGCTGGCCGTGCACGTCGCTGTGGCATCCGACGACGCGGCCCAGCTGCAGAAGGACTGGGCCGACCACCTGGTACCGATCCCGCTCGTGATCGTGGAGTCGCCGTATCGCTCCTTCGCCCAGCCGGTGTCGCAGTTCATCAAGCAGTACCGCGAGAAGCACGGATCATCGGTGGTGACCGTTTATCTGCCGCAGTACATCGTGGGGCACTGGTGGGAGTCGTTCCTGCACAACCGCCGCGCCCGGCGCCTTGCCAACCAGCTGATGCTCGTGCACGGGGTGTCGATCACGCTCGTGCCGTGGCTGCTCGACTCGTCGGAACTCATCTACGGCCGCCGCTCCCGTCCGCTGCCGGGCCAGGAGCGCGCAGGCCGCCCGGTGGTCGTGAACGGCCGCCGTGCGCACCGCCCCGCCGGTCCTCCGCAGGACGGTGCCCCCGAGGCCTGAGCTGCTTCGACCCGGCCCATCATCCTTCCGGTCGCGTTCGAATCTCCGTGAACTCATCGGCCCGGATCGCGCAATACAGAGTGTGAGCACCCTCGACGACGCGATCTTCCGCCCGCCCCTCGACCCGGCATCGGTCTCGCTGCCGCCGACGGTGCAGGTGGATCTCACCTGGCTGTGGGCCGACCTCGGCGCGAAGCCGGATCAGCGCTGAGCAACTCCGTCGAGCACGTCACCCAGGATGCCGGCGGCCTCGGCGAAGCGCGCGGGATCGGCGTTCGCGTAGTTGAGCCGCACGTATGAGCCGGAGGGCTCGGCCGGGAACCACTCCGACCCCGGTGCGATGATGACCCCGCGCACCTCGCACTCGCGGACGACCTGCACGACGTCCGTCCCCTCGGGCAGTCGCACCCACAGGTTCAGGCCTCCGACCGGGACGCCCTCGATGTGCGCGGAGGGGGCATGCGCGGCCAGGCTCGAGATCAGCAGGTCGCGGCGCACCCGCAGGTGCTCGCGGAATCCGCGCAGGTGCGTGCGCCACGCGGGCTGGGTGACCACGTCGAGCGCTGCGGCCTGCAGCAGCCCGCTCACATACATGGACTCGGCCGCACGATCGGCGAGGATGCGGTCTCGCGCCGGACCCCGTGCGATCACGGCCGCGACACGCAGGGCGGGAGAAGCGCTCTTGGTGAGCGAGCGCAGGTAGACCACGTGCCCGTCGTCGTCGGATGCGGCGATGGGACGCGGGTCGGCGTCGATCCCCAGGTCGTGCGCCCAGTCGTCCTCGATCAGGAAGGCCCCGTGACGACGGACCGTTTCGAGCACGGCCTCCCCGGTGGCGATCGGCCACTGCGCCCCGGTCGGGTTCGCGAACGTCGGCTGCGCGTAGAAGGCTCTGGCCCCGGTCTGCGCGAACGCCCGTTCGACATCGTCCGGATCGGGTCCGTGCGGACCGGACGGGATCGGCACCAGCACGACCCCGGCCTGCGCGGCGGCGAGCATCGCGCCCCAGTACGTCGGCGACTCGATCAGCAGCGGCTGCCCGACACCCACGACCGCACGGAAGATCGAGCTCAGCCCGCTCTGGCTGCCCGAGATGATGAGCGCGTCCCGAGCCGATGCGGGCGTGACGCCGGTGGGAGCGGCGGATGCGAGCTCGCCGGCGAACCAGGCCTGCAGTTCGGGAACGCCCGCCGCGGGCGATCGAGTCAGTGCAGCCTCTGAACGTGCAGCGCGCACGAGCGCCTGTCGCACGAGACGTTGCGGCAGCAGATCGACAGCGGGGTATCCCGAGTGCAGCCCGATCGCATCGGGCGCCACCGTGCGCTGCGTCGACGACAAACCCGCGAGAGCCGCGGGTGCCGTGCCGAGGGCGGCCGTCTGCCAGCCGTAGTCGATCGTGCGGGCGGTGGGCACGGCGCGCACGAACGTCCCCGCACCGGGGCGCGACTCGACCAGTCCGAGCCGCACGAGCTGCTGCATCGCCTTCTGCACGGTCACCGGGCTCGCCGCGTACTCCGCCATGAGCGTACGGTTCGACGGAACCCGCGCCCCCGGAGATGCGGAGGAGATCCACGCGCGCACCCCAGCGACGATCCGGTGACTGCTATCCTGACTCATGAAACTAGACAGTAGCGTTATCGTCGCGCGATCGACAGTGCTATCGACGCGTGCGGGCCTCTGGTGGGGGCTCCTCGGCGTCCTCGCCTTCTCCTTCACCCTCCCGTTCACGCGCATCGCGATCGGTGGGCTCTCGCCGCTCTTCATCGGTTCCGGCCGCGCGGTCGTCGCCGCCGTCCTCGCCGGAATCGCCCTGGCCGCGGCGCGCCAGCGTCTGCCGAGCGTGACGCAATGGGGACGCCTCGCGATCGTCGCCGGAGGGGTCGTGGCCGGATTCCCGCTGCTGACCTCGTTCGCGATGACCACGACCCCCGCGAGCCACGGTGCCGTCGTGATCGGTCTGCTTCCTGCGGCGACCGCTGTCGCCGTGGTGCTGCGCACCCGCGAGCGACCCGCCCGCTCCTTCTGGATCTTCGCGGGCCTCGGCGCGGTCGCCGCCGTCGTGTTCGCTGCGCTGCAGAACGGCGGGCTCGGCTCGCTCACCGGCGCCGACCTGCTGCTGTTCGGGGCCGTCATCGCCGCGGCGATCGGCTACGCGGAGGGCGGCCTGCTCGCCCGCGAACTCGGCTCCTGGCAGACCGTGTCGTGGGCGCTGATCGTCGCCGCTCCGTTGATGGCCGCGCTCACCGTCGTGGCGGCGCTCCAGCAGCCGCCCGCCGCAACACCCGTGCAGTGGCTCGCGTTCGCCTACCTCGCCGCGGTGAGCATGTTCCTCGGCTTCTTCGCCTGGTACCGCGGTCTCGCGATCGGTCCGATGGCGCAGGTCAGTCAGATCCAGCTCGTCCAGCCCGTGATGAGCATCGCGTGGGCGGCGCTTCTGCTGCACGAGCCGATCGGCTGGGCCACCGCCGTCGGTGGACTCGCCGTGATCGCCTGCGCAGCCCTCGCGGTGCGCACCCGCCTGACCGACCGCCGAACGCCCGTCCGCCGACCAGAGGACTCCTGATGCGCCACACACCCCGGTACCTGATGACAGACCCCGACGAGGTCAAGCGCCTCATCCGCGACAACCCGTGGGCGACGTTCGTCTCCCCTGCGAGCGGCGGCCTCGTGGCCTCGCACTACCCCGCTCTGTTGGTGGAGGACGAGGACGACATCGTGATCGCGAGCCACTTCGGCAGGCCAGACGAGCAGCTCCATGAACTCGGCCAGCACGAGGTGCTCGTGATCATCCAGGGCCCGCACGACTATGTGTCACCGAGCCTGTATGCGCCCGGCGACCTGGTGCCGACCTGGAACCACGTGACCGCGCACCTGTACGGCATCCCCGAGATCCTCAGCGAGGAGGAGAACTACGCGATGCTCACCCGGCTCACCGACCACTTCGAGGATCACCTGCAACACGGGCGCCACCTGTCGGAGGACGAGGAGGGCACCCGTCGCGCAGCCAAGGGCACGGTCGGCCTGCGAATGCGCGTGACCCGCTTCGATGCGCGCGCCAAGCTCAGCCAGAACAAGTCACCCGAGGTGCGCGCGAACATCGCCGCGAGGTTCTCGGAGACGAACACCGCCCTCGCGACCGAGATGCGCCGGGTGGACGGGGAGGTCTCCTGATCGGTGTCGATGGAGGAGCCTAGGGTGGAGCGATGACCGACACCCGAACCCCGGCGCCGTGGCCGGCACGCACAACTCGTCTGCAGGTGCGCCCCTGCACACCCGCAGACGTCGATGCGATGTGGGAGTGGCGTCGACTCCCCGAGGTGAATCGGTGGCTCGGTGCCGCTCCCGACACGCGAGACGCGTTCCGTGAGCGGTATCTCGACCCCGAGCGGCTCGCCTCCCTGTACCTCGTGGAGCTGCTGCCCGACGACGAGACAGCGGCCCCGACCCCGATCGGCGACATCATGGTGCGACGCGGCGACGGGTGGGCGCAGCTCGAGGTCGAAGCAGACGCGAGGGGAGTCGAGGCCGAGCTGGGTTGGGTGCTCGACCCGGCGTACACCGGACACGGCTATGCGACCGAGGCGATCCGCGCCGTGATCGACACGTGCTTCGGACCGCTGGGACTACGGCGGGTGCATGCCGGGTGCTTCGCTGACAACGAGCCGTCCTGGCGCCTCATGGAACGACTCGGGATGCGCCGCGAGGAGTTCAGCCGCAAGACGGCGCTGCACCGCTCGGGCGACTGGCTCGACGGCATGAACTACGGCCTTCTCGCCGAGGAGTGGCCGACCGCACGCTGACCCAGGCCCGCGCGGGCTCACCTGCGGGGGGGGGGAAGGTCTGCGCCGACGAGCGCCCTAGATGCACGTCCAGCAGTAGAGACGGTGACCGGATGCCGCGGCGCGGCGTGCGAGGGCGGCGAGGTCGCGCGCGAACGCGGCCAGTTGGGCCGGATCCGCCCCTTCGAGCTCTTCCGTCTGCGCCCACGGCTCCGCGACCTCCGCCAGACGAGCGTCGTCAGCCGCGGCGAGAGCGGCCGCCAGCGCATCCGTCACGGTGATGACGATCCGGTCGTAGTCCTCGCTCATCGCGAGGTTCTGGCCGGCACGCGGGTCGTCGGTCACGTCGTCGTACGGCGCGCCAGTGATCAGCGCCTCGAGGGTGCCGAGCTGCACGACCGGATCGATGCCGCCGAGCGTGCCGGCGTCGAAACCGGAGTCCGCCGCGGTCGGCCCGCCCTCGACCTCGAGGACTTGCACGGCCTTCTCGTCGTCCGGCGCGGAGAAGTAGTCGTAGAGAACACCCATGAGCGACATCCTGTCAGCCCCTGCCGACTCAGGCATGTCGTGACACAAGTCACCCCACGTGATGACGGCCCGGCACTTCCGCGGAATGCGCGGGCCGGATGGACTGGATCCCGACGCGGAACCCGATCCGCCGGTCGAGAAAGAGCACCATGCGCAAGCCCTGGAAAGTCGTCCTCACCACTCTCGGAGTCATCGTGGCGGTGCCCGTTCTCGCCGTCGCCACGACCGCGATCGTGAACGTGATCGCGACGAAGGTCGAAGCATCCGTCTTCACGCCGTACGGAGAACCCGTGACGGTCGACGGCAGGAACATGAACGTCGTCGTGGCCGGCGAGGGTGACCAGACCATCGTGCTGCTGCCCGGCCTCGGCACCGCCGCACCCGCACTCGACTTCCGACCGCTGATCACCGAGCTGCAGGATACGTACCGGGTCGTCGCGGTGGAGCCCTTCGGCACCGGGCTCAGCGACCAGACCGATGTCGCCCGCACCGCCGAGAACATCACCAGCGAGGTGCACGAGGCGCTGCAGGAGCTCGGCGTCGACCGGTACGTGCTGATGGGACACTCGATCTCCGGCATCTACGCGCTGACCTACACCGCCGCCTACCCCGACGAGGTCACCGCTTTCGTCGGCATCGACAGCAGCGTGCCCGACCAGCCGGGGTGGGACGACCCGATCCCGACCTCGACCATCAGCACGCTCTCGACCCTGGGGCTGACCCGCGTGCTGAGCGGGATCGCCGCCGACCCCTACGAGGGGCTGCCGTACGACGATGAGACGAAAGATCAGATGCAGGTGCTCAGCGCCAGGAACGCCGCCGCACCGACGATGCTCGACGAGTTGGACCACGCCCCCGACAACTTCGCCGCGGTCAGCGGGAAGACGTTCCGCGCCGATCTCCCCGTGCTGCTGTTCGTGGCGGATGAGGACGCCGAGGTTCCCGGCTGGCTGGAGCTGCACGAAGCCCAGGCCGCGAGCGTCACCACCGGCGAGGTCGTGAGGATCGACGGGGGTCACTACCTCCACCACACGCGCTCCCCCGAGCTGGCTGCTCAGACGCACACGTTCCTGGACTCGCTCGGGGCTTCCTGACGGTCGGGCACTTCCACTTCCGGTCGCAGTTCCTGCCGCGTTCCGCAC
>JBOGEI010000067.1:0-19124 GCA_050701935.1 Microbacterium sp. | reverse complement strand
GTTCCTGCCGCCTCCACCCCACGGCCGGCGGCAGGAACTGCGACCGGAACTCCTCGGAACCCCGGGACAAGGACACCCCCATGACACTCACCGCCCCGCCCGCGGAGCAGCAGCGCGCGGCCTCCGTGACGCCGGACGCTCCGCCGAAGCGCTCCTGGCGCCACCGCGTCTCGCGGTTCGACCAGAACGCCTCGCCGTACTTCTACATCTCGCCGTTCTTCCTGCTGTTCGGGCTGGTCGGTCTGTTCCCGCTGCTCTACACGGTCTGGGTGGCGGTGCACGAGTGGGACCTGCTCAAGGGCGAAGGCGAGTTCGTCGGGGTCGGCAACTTCGTCGAGATCCTCGGCGACGCGATGTTCTGGAACTCGATCGGCAACACCCTGAGCATCTTCCTGCTCTCCGCGATCCCCCAGCTGGCCGTCGCCCTCGTGATCGCCTATCTCCTCGACCGGGGCCTGCGCGCCCCGACGTTCTGGCGCATGAGCGTGCTGATCCCGTTCGTGGTCACCCCGGTCGCGGTCGCCATCATCTTCTCGAGCATCTTCAACGAGGCCGACGGCCTGGCCAACAATCTGCTGAACCTCATCGGTATCGCCGACCAGGAGTGGAAGCACAACACTGCGCTGTCGCACATCGCGATCGCGGTCATGGTGAACTTCCGCTGGACCGGCTACAACGCCCTGATTCTGCTCGCCGCGATGCAGGCCGTGCCGCGTGACCTCTACGAGTCCGCCGCCCTCGACGGAGCCGGCGCCGCCCGCCGTTTCTTCTCGATCACCATTCCCACGATCCGTCCGACCCTGATCTTCGTCATCATCACCGCGACGATCGGCGGGCTGCAGATCTTCGCCGAGCCGCGCCTGTTCGACGTGTCGACCGCCGGCGGCATCGGCGGCAGCGACCGCCAGTTCCAGACCACCGTGCTGTTCCTGTGGGAGCTCGCGTTCTTCCGTCGCAACCTCGGCGAGGCATCGGCCGTCGCCATCCTGCTGTTCCTACTGATCGTCGGCATCGGCGTGATCAACTTCCTGATCTCCCGCCGGATCTCCACCGGGGATGCCCCGAAGAACCGCGGAGCCCGTCGCCGCGCACGCACCGCCGGCTCGACCGCGACCGCCGCAGCCGCCGGAACGACGATCGCCACCACGACCGAGGAGAACGCGCGATGACCGCCACCCAGGCGCTGAGCGTCCCCGAGAAGATCCGCCGTCGCCGGAGCGCATCGTCCGGCACCGCCGGCATCGGCAGTCGCCCCGGTTTCCTCACGTACGGGCTCCTGGCCGCCTTCATCATCGGCAGCGTGTATCCGCTGTGGTGGTCGGTCGTGGTCGCAAGCGGCACGAACGCCACCCGCGGCGAGACCCTGCCGCTGATCCCCGGCGGCAACTTCTTCACCAACGCCGCCAAGGTGTTCGACGCGATCCCGTTCTGGCTGGCGCTGGGCAACTCGTTCCTGATCTCGGGCATCATCACGATCTCGGTCGTCACCTTCTCGACGCTCGCCGGCTACGCATTCGCCAAGCTCCGGTTCAAGGGGCGCGACGGGCTGATGATCTTCGTGATCGCGACCATGGCGATCCCGACGCAGCTGGGCATCATCCCGCTGTTCATGCTGATGCGTGAGCTCGGGTGGACCGGCTCGATCGGTGCGGTCATCGTCCCGACGCTCGTCACCGCATTCGGCGCCTTCTTCATGCGGCAGTATCTGGTCGACGTGATCCCGGACGAACTGATCGAGGCCGCGCGCATGGACGGCGCGAACCAGTTCCGCACGTTTCTCACGGTCGGGCTCCCCGCGGCCCGCCCGGCCATGGCGATCCTCGGACTCTTCACCTTCATGACGGCGTGGACCGACTACCTGTGGCCGCTGATCGTGCTCTCCCCGCAGAACCCGACCCTGCAGACGGCGCTCAGCCAGCTGCAGTCGGGGTACTACATCGACTACTCGATCGTGCTCGCCGGTGCGGTGCTCGCGACCCTCCCGCTGCTCGTGCTCTTCGTGGTCGCCGGGCGTCAGCTGGTCAGTGGCATCATGGCGGGCGCGGTGAAAGGATGACCCCTATGACCCGCTCCTTCCCCGAGAACTTCCTGTTCGGCGCCGCGACCGCCGCGTACCAGATCGAGGGAGCGGCGTTCGAAGACGGGCGCACGGCATCGATCTGGGATGCCTTCTCGCGGGTTCCCGGAGCGGTGATCGGAGCCGAGAACGGCGACGTCGCCTGCGATCACTACCATCGCTACCCGCAGGACGTCGCTCTCATGAAGCGGCTCGGCCTGCAGACGTATCGGTTCTCGACCTCGTGGTCGCGGGTGCGCCCGGACGGCGGCGCCGTGAACGCTGCCGGAGTCGACTTCTACGAGCGCCTGGTCGACGAGCTGCTCGCCGCCGACATCCTGCCCTGGCTGACGCTGTACCACTGGGACATGCCGCAGGTGCTGCAGGAGGCCGGCGGCTGGACGAACCGCGACACGGTCGACCGGTTCCTCGAGTACGCGGGCACCATGCACGACGCGCTCGGTGACCGGGTGAACGTGTGGACCACACTGAACGAGCCGTGGTGCTCGTCGTTCCTCTCCTACACGGCAGGCGAGCATGCGCCGGGGCACACCAGCATCGCGGAGGGGCTGCTCGCCTCGCACCATCTGCTGCTCGCGCACGGCATGACGGTGCAGGAGCTCCGCGGCCGCGATGCAACGCTCAACCTCGGCATCACCCTGAATCACACGGTCGCCGACCCCGCCGACCCGCAGAACCCGGCCGACGTCGATGCGGCTCGTCGTGTGGACGGTCAGTTCAACCGCTGGTTCCTCGATCCGATCTACCGCGGCAGCTACCCGGCTGACATCGTCGAGGACATCCGCGCGGTCGATGCCGATGCCGTTGCGACGTTCGAGGCCGCGGTGCACGACGGCGACCTCGAGCTGATCTCGCAGCACATCGACACGCAGGGCGTGAACTACTACCACGGCGACTTCGTCTCCGGCACGGCGCCGATCGAGGGACCCGTCTCCGCGGAGCCTGAGACCGAGCGCGTCGGCCGCAGCCCCTATCCGTCGAGTGACGGCATCCATGCGGTCGAGCGGGGGCTGCCCCGCACCGCGCAGAACTGGGAGGTGCAGCCCGAGGGGCTCACCCGCGTGCTGCAGCGCATCTGGTCGGAGTACGCCGAACCCGCGGGCACCGTGCTCTACATGACCGAGAACGGTGCGGCGTACGACGATGTCGTGGTGGTCGAAGACGGCGAGACGCGCGTGCACGATGCCGCCCGCACCGAGTTCCTGCGGCTGCACCTGGGCGCGGTGCTCGACGCCGCGGAGGCGGGTGTGGACGTGCGCGGCTACTTCTACTGGTCGATGTTCGACAACTTCGAGTGGGCCTGGGGCTACGACAAGCGCTTCGGCATCGTGCGCGTCGACTACGACACGCAGGAGCGGAGTCTGAAGGACTCAGGCAGGGAGTACGCGCGCATCATCGCCGCGCGCGCATTCTGATCGGGGTCGAGACGCGACGATTTGCGCGACTCGGAGCGAGACGGTCGGCACAGCGCACGTCGACCGGTGAGAATAGGGCGATGGAAGAGTGCGTACGCTGATGTCGCCCCGAGCGACCATCGAAGAGGTGGCCTCCACCGCCGGTGTCTCCCGGTCGACCGTGTCGCGGGTCGTGAACGGGTCGACCGCCGTGAGTCCGGAGGCCCTCGCCGCCGTGCGCGCCGCGATCGACGAGCTGAACTACGTGCCGAACCGAGCGGCACGCTCGCTCGCGTCACGACAGACCCACGCCATCGCCCTGATCGTGCCGGAAGACACCACCCGCTTCTTCGGTGACCCGTTCTTCGCGGCCATCGTCGCGGGCATCACCGGGGCACTCGGCGGATCGGACTATCTGCTCAACCTGCTCATCGCGAGCGATGACCCCGGCGACAAGATGACCAGCTTCGTGCGCAACGGCGGCGTCGACGGTGCGCTGATCGTCTCGCACCACACGAGCGACGCGTTCGTCGATCGGATCGCGGATGCCGTGCCTGTCGTCTTCGGCGGGCGTCCCGTGCGCCGGCACGAGGGCGACTATGTCGTCGACGTCGACAACGTCGCCGGCGCCAAGAACGCCACCCAGCGGTTGATCGACATCGGCCGCACGCGCATCGCCACGATCACGGGTCCGCTCACAATGGTCGCCTCGGAAGACCGCGTGCAGGGGTTCCGTGCCGCTCTCGAGGATTCCGGACTCGCCCCGTATGCGGAGGAGGAGGGCGACTACACCGAGGCGAGTGGAGCCGAAGCCGCCCGGCGCCTGCTCGACGGCGGTCGTCCGGATGCGATCTTCGTCGCGAGCGACCTGATGGCCCGTGGCGCGCTGACGGCTCTGCGTTCAGCGGGCGTGCGTGTGCCGGAGGACATCGCGTTGGTGGGCTTCGATGACTCCTCGGTCGCCGTCACCACCGATCCGCAGCTGACCACGATGCGCCAGCCGATGTATGCGCAGGGCGAGGCTATGGCCCGGGTCCTGCTGTCGCGCCTCGCCGGGGAGGACCCGCCAACGACGACGATCCTTCCGACCGAGCTGGTGATCCGCGCTTCCGCCTGACCGGCGTCGCATCTGCGTGGGCCCGCCCGTCGGCAGAAGCGGGATGAACACGGCTGTGGCCCTGGCGCCCCCTCCGGGCCAGGCCCACAGCCGTGCGTCTTGAGGCTCAGCCGACGAGCGAGCTGAGGATGTCACCGCCGAACAGCGAGAAGGCGGTGAGGCCGGCGGAGAGCAGGAGCACCGCGGCCGTGCCTGCGACCGCGAAGACGGAGATCCCCCGACCGCCCAGCCGTTGACCGCGCAGACCCACCGATACGCCGGCTCTCGTGGCGATGTCTCCCGCGTTGTCGTCGCGGTACAGCTCGGTGCGCACGGCGAAGCGACGGTGGAACTCCTCGGCAAGCACGAGTGCGGCCGCCATGGTCTCGGCGCGGTCGAATCGGGTGCCGCCGGGGAAGTACGCGTAGAGGCGGTCTGAGACCAGCTCGATCTCGGCACCGGAGCCGAGGTCGAGCACCCGGGCCATCAGGTCGGGCGTGAAGATGTAGAGCGCGTCCTGCTGATAGCCCTCGGGCACGATGAGACGGAAGGTCTTCGCGAAATCACCCTCCAGATCCATCCGCACGGCTCCACGCCCGAGCCCGAGCGTGGGGACGATGCTGTGCTTTCGGTTGGCCAGCACGATGTGCGGGACGGATGACGGCAGCGGCAGCTCGATGAAGGCGAACGCGCGCTGGATCGTGGCGCGCTCCTGTCCGTGCGAGACCGAATGGTGCATGCCCAGCTCGAACGGCATCCGCTCGTCGTCGCAGGCGATGACCGCGCGCTCGCGCCCGTGCACCACCCGCGCGAACGCGGCACCGGGGCGTCGGGTGCGCTCGAGTGCGTCGGCGTACGCCCATCCGTTCTGCCAGGCGAACGCGGCGATCTTCACCCGGCGGCTCAACCCGACGGCCCACCACAGGAAGCCGAAGGCGGCGAGCACTGTGTATCCGACCACGAACACGCCCAGGATCGGCGCGACGGCGAGGATGTCGCTGCGTCCGAGGAACCACAGCCCCGTCAGCATCGCCGCGGCGAACAGCAGCACGGCCACCAGGATCACCAGGAACCGTCGATGCGGCGGGATCCCGCAGATGCGCTCGTACGTGAGGATGTCGCGGAGCCCCGCGCTTCGTCGCAGCGGGTCCAGGTCTACGGCTACAGGCTCCACGACAGCGTCGCCCACGGACCGTTGCGCTTCTCGGTCGCCGCGGCCTTGAAGTCGGACCAGCCGTCGCCGAACTTCTCGAACGACTTCTCGTCGACATTGCCGTCCGACCAGTGCATGACACGACCCACGATGTAGCTCAGCCCGAAGTCGGCCCATGACTCGAAGGCCGGGCGTCCTTCGACGTTGATGCGGTGGATGATCGCCCGCGCCTCGGCGACGTCGCCGTGCCCCAGGGCGACGCCCCAGGTCGTCATCGCCACGGCCTGACCGAGTCCGTAGCCGTCGAGGGTCTTCACGAAGAGGCCGGGCGTGACGATGTCCTTGCCCACGCGCTTGCGCACCTCGGACTCGGAGTACTCGATCGAGGTGACGAAGGTGTGCGCGTCGCGCTTGTCTCCGCCCTCCTGCACGATAGCGGCGAGCCATTCCTTGGCCTTCGGGGTGCGTCCGAGACGTACGGCGAGCTCGGCGCGGACCGCGAGGTAGAGCATCCACACCTCGCGGCGACGGCGCACCGTGGTGAGGCGCTCGATGTTGGCGAGCCACTCGTCGCGCGTGTGCACACCCCACTGGTCGACGAGCACCTTCTTCTCGCGGTCTCCGAGGATCGATGCGGTCGGGTCGTTCCAGTAGCCCGAAGGAAGGTTCACGATCTGCAGGAAGCCGAGAGCGATCTCGTCGGCCTCCTTATAGGTCGTCGAGAAATCGGGTGACGCCTTGACCTTCGCGGCGGGCAGGATCCAGATCACCAGGAAGAACAGCACGACGACTCCGACGATCGCCCAGGCCCACCACTGGCTCACGAGCCATTCGAAGATCGAGGTGATGCTGTTGAAATCGACGCTCGCGAAAGAGTGCATTGATGCTCCTGGGAGGGGGTGAATCCGTGTCCGCTCATAGATTGAACGTTTATTCAGTGAGTAATCTATACGGCAGGGGGGAATTTCGGAAAGACAGACCGGCGGGACTCAGGAGGTGGATGCCACATGGCGCGCTCCGACGAGCAGAACCGGCTGGCCCGAGAACGCACCAGGGAGAACATCCTGCAGGCGGCGATCGAGGCCTTCAGCGAACGAGGTGTCGCGGGAGCCAGCATCGCTGAGATCACGAACCGGGCCGGCGTCGCCCAGGGACTTGTGAACTACCACTTCGGTGGCAAGGAGCAGCTGGTCGCCGCCGTGATCGATCGGTGGTTCGAGACCGTGCTCGGGTTCGCGAGCGTCGAAGGCACCCCCGACCAGATGCTCGCTGCCGTGATCGACGGTGCGCTCACGGCGACCGCCTACGCGATACCGCTGCAACGGGCGGTGCTGGCGATGCAGCAGCAGCCGGCCACGCACCGGCTCTTCGCCGAATCCGAAGCGCGGTATGAAGCGGGAGCGACCGCAGCGGAAGACGCTGTTCGCGACCTGTTCCGTGCGCGAGGGGCGGAGGATCCCGCGCTGGAAGAGGTCATGCTCCGCAGCACCATCGAGGGTGTCTTCGTGAAGTCCGCCGTCTTCGGCGACACCTATCCGCTCGAGGAAGCGCGACGCTGGATGTTCCGGCGGTACGGGCTGCCGGAACCGACGACGTCGATCGTGCCACCGGCGCCGCTCCGTGACGGCGAACCGCGACCGAGGGCGACGGCGGCGCTGCGGGCGGACGACGAGGACCCGGACGACGCTCGCTGACGAACACGACGAACGCGGGGCCCGGTCGATAACGACCGGGCCCCGCTGATTCGAAAGTGCTCGACCGATGTCAGTTTCCGTAGAGGGAGACGACTCCGTCGGTGTCGACACTCGTCATCGACAGGTCGTCGGACGATCCGTTGCACTGCGGGTAGTGCATGATCGACGAGGAGTCGTACGGCGTCAGCGGGCGCCAGTTGTTGTCCTCGAAGCAGGTGCCGGCCTCGGGGCGGGTGTGCTCGTGGCGGAAGCCGAGCACGTGGCCGAGCTCATGTCCGAGCACGTTCGTCGGGGTCCAGGACGAGCCGGGGGTCCAGATCGAGTCGTCGATGAGAACGTTCTGCAGGCGTGGTGCTGTGCTGGGGAAGAAGGCTCTGGCGATGTACTGCGTGGTCTGCACCGGCTCGACCGAGAAGAGGACCGCGGCGTTGCGTGTCGTGCAGTTGGCGTCGGCGCTGGCGTCGTAGATGAAGTCGATCTTCGAAGAAGCAGCCTCCCAGAGCGCGGCGCCGTTCGCCATCGCATTCACCACGTCGGCGTGACGCGCACCGAATGCGGTGCTGACGCAGTAGGTGAGGTTGCCCACCTGGGCGTCGGACCACTTGTCGTCGATGTTGTTGACCGTGTTGACGATAAGACCGTTGGTCACGGGGTCGGCGCCGAGGAGCTGCTCGTAGAACGACCGCAGCCCTTCCTGGTCGGAGATCACCTCGTCTCCGTTGACGACGTACGCGCCGTCGATGTCTTGATAGGTCGACGCCTCGAACTCCTGGAAGGTGGGGATGTCATCGGCGTCGGGTGCGGAATTGGCGGCAGCGGGGATGACCGTGCCGAGGCAGAGCGCAGCAGCCGCGGTAGCGGCGAACGCCATTTTTCTCGTGAGTCGCAAAGTAGTGGTCCTTTTCGATCTGAACGATTCCGCGCACCCCCTCGGCGCGCGGCCTCCGGATGAAAGGCGAGCAACTCTGCGCCGCCGATCGTGCCGAAGTCCGCTCACGGTAACCATGGCTTTCACGAGATGGCAAGGCATTTCCCGGCACGTTCACAGATTTATGCACTCAGGTCAAAAATACCGAACGCTGTTCTGGTCGAAGGTGCCGTGCGGCTCCGCGGGATGTCGGGGGTCAGGGGTGACCCATGCGGGCGAAGGCTCCGAGGACGCTGCGTTCGGATGCGGTGAGGTAGCGCTCGAGCTCCTCTGCGGCCGCCTCGGGGCCCCGTTCCAGCAACGCCGTGAGCACCGCGCGGTTCCGGCGGACGAACGGTTCGTGCAAAGATCTCGGCTCGTCGATCTCGAGGAAGACGAGACGGAGCTCGGCGGCGACATCGCGGTAGGTGCGCGCGAGCCGGGCGCTGTCGGCCAGGGCGACGATCGCGTCGTGGAAGGCCATGTTCGCACTGCCGATGCGCCGCCAGTCCTCGTGCGGCAGCTGCTCTTCGGCCTCGGCGAGTGCGTCGCGCATGAGCTGCACGGCGGGGTGCTCGGGCTCGGACTGGCGAAGCGCCGTGCACTCGATCACACGGCGGGCGCGGTAGATGTCGATCACGTCGGCGATGGTCGGTGAAGCCACCGAGACGCCGCGGTGCGGGATGTGCTCGACGAGGCCCTGCTCTGCGAGCACGCGGAACGCTTCGCGAAGGGTGTTGCGCGACACGTCGAACTGCTCGGCGAGGGCCGACTCCGACAGTCGCGACCCCGGTGCGAAGTCGCCGTCGATGATGCGCTGACGGAGTACGTCGGCGAGCGGGCCCTGCTGGTTCATGCCTTCATCGTAGGCGTCGGAACGGGCGGATCGTCGGCGGTCGAGCGCGGGAAAACACACGAAGGCAACGCCGCTGTAGCGCGGTCGTAACATGATTGTTGAACAATCGGGCTCTACCCGTTCTACACTGGGGGTCACCCGACACCCACCAACGACGATGGGAATCCCCCGCATGTCAGAGCAGACCACCGCCTCCCTCTCCCCGGAAGACGAAGCCCGCCTCTCCTCCGCCAAGAAGCGCGCCGGGCGCAGCGCCGTCATTGGCGCGATCTTCCTCATGGCCACCAGTGCCATCGGTCCCGGCTTCATCACGCAGACCGCGACGTTCACCGCGACGATGGGGGCGGCTTTCGCGTTCGCGATCCTCATCTCGATCCTGGTCGACATCGCGGTGCAGCTGAACATCTGGCGCATGATCACCTCGTCCGGCAAGCGTGCGGGCGAACTCGCCAACAGCGCCATCCCCTTCTCCGGGCACCTGATCGCCGTGCTCGTCGTGATCGGCGGTCTGGCCTTCAACATCGGCAACATCGCCGGCGGTGGACTGGGACTCAACGCGCTGCTCGGCATCGATCCGAAGCTCGGAGGCGCGCTCACCGCGGCCCTCGCGATCATCATCTTCCTGGTGAAGAAAGCCGGCAAGGTGATGGACATCGTGCTCATCGTCCTCGGCGTCGGCATGATCGTGATGACCCTCGTCGTCGCCTTCATCGCCCAGCCGCCGATCGGCGACGCGCTGCGCCAGACATTCATGCCCGACCAGCTCAACTTCGCCACCATCACGACCATCGTGGGCGGCACGGTCGGTGGGTACATCACCTACTCCGGCGCCCACCGCTACCTCGACTCCGGTCACGTGGGCCCCCAGTACGCGAAGCCCGTCATGCGCGCCGCCGCGAACGGCATCATCGTCACGGGCATCATGAGGTATGTGCTGTTCCTCGCGATCCTCGGCGTGGTGGCCTCCGGAGTAGCGCTCGACCTCTCATCGCAGGCCGCCAACCCCGCCGGTCAGGCGTTCGGTGCGGTGCTCGGCGACGCCGGCCTGCGGATCTTCGGAGCGATCTTCTGGGCCGCCGCGATCAGCTCCGTCATCGGCGCCGCGTACACCTCCGCCACCTTCCTCTCCACGTTCACGAAGAAGCTCAAGGGCGGCTGGCCTCTGCAGCTCGCGACCGTCGCCTTCATCGTGGTGTCACTGATCGTGTACCTGTCGATCGGCACGGCTCCGGCGGCGATCCTCGTCTTCGTCGGCGGCTTCAACGGCCTCATCCTGCCGATCGGACTCACGGTGTTCATGTACATCGGGTGGTTCCGCCGCGATCTGCTCGGCTCGAAGAAGTACCCGATGTGGCTGCTCGTCGCCGGTACGCTCGTGACGCTGCTCACCTGGTACATGGGGATCGTCTCGGTCGGTCCCATCTTCGCCTTCCTCGGAATCGGAGCGTGATCGCATGACGTCGATCGACCTGAACTCGGACCTCGGCGAGAACGTCGCCGACCGGATCGTCAGCGACGATGCGAGCATGCTCCGTCTCGTCACGAGCGCGAACGTGTCGTGCGGGTTCCATGCCGGAAGCCCCGAGGGCATCCGCGAGACGCTCGCGGCCGCAGTTCAGGGCGGCGTCGTGATCGGCGCGCACCCCGGCTATCGCGACTACGAGAACTTCGGACGCACGAAGGTCGACATCGACTCGGCGACGCTGCAGGCGCACGTCGAGTACCAGCTCGGAGCGCTGATGGGGCTGGCCGCAGCGGTGGGCGGCCGGGTCTCGTACGTCAAGCCGCACGGGGCGCTGTACAACACGATCGCGCGTGACGAACGGCAGTCGAAGGACGTCGTGGCGGCGATCCGCGCGATCGACCCGAAGCTCGTGCTGCTGGGGCTCTCCGGCGGTGTCGTGCTCGACGTCGCTGAGCGGGCAGGGCTCGCCGTCGCCGCAGAGGCGTTCGCCGACCGCGCGTATCAGCCCGACGGGCAGCTCGTCTCGCGTACCGAGGAGGGGGCCGTGCTGCACGACCCGGCCGCGGTCGCCGAGCGTATGGTGCGTCTCGCCGCCGACGGCGTGATCAGTGCGATCGACGGCACCGATGTGCCCGTGGTCGCGCAGTCGATCTGCGTGCACGGGGACAGCCCGGGCTCGGTGGCCATGGCCGCAGAGACCAAGCGGATGCTCCAGGATGCGGGCATCACGATCGCACCGTTCGCGGGCTCGCGATGACGAGAGCGGAGCACCTCCTCTGATGCGCATCCTCACGGCATCCGATCACGCTCTTCTCGTCGAGGCGGCCGACCTCGACGAGGCGATGCGCCTGAACCTCGCGTGGGAGGGAGTGCCCGGCATCGTCGAGCGCATCCCCGGTGCCCGCACCGTGCTCGTGCGCTTCGATCCGGTTCGTGTCTCGGCAACCGACCTCGCCGCCGTGTTGGCCGCGACGGAGGTCGACACGGCGCATCTGCCCGGCACCGGCGAGGTCACGGTGCCCGTCCGCTACGACGGTGAAGACCTCGATGAGGCGGCATCCCTCCTGGGTGTCTCGGCCGAAGAGCTCGTGAGCCGGCACCTCGCCGCCGACTGGCGTGTCGCGTTCTCCGGGTTCGCTCCCGGGTTCGGGTACGTGGTGAGCACCGACCCCCTGTTCGACGTGCCCCGCCGCTCGTCGCCGCGTACGCGGGTGCCCGCAGGCTCCGTGGCGCTCGCCGGACAGTTCACCGGGGTCTATCCCCGCGAGAGTCCGGGCGGGTGGCAGCTCATCGGACGCACGGATGCGGTGATGTGGGACATCGATAGGAACCCGCCCGCGCTGCTGTCGCCAGGGACCGCGGTGCGGTTCGAGCGGGTGCGGGCTGCCGCCCGGCTGGACGTGGATCACTCGGATGCAGTCCGATCGGATGCGGTCGCAGCAGGCCGAGACGGAGACGACCCGGCGAACAACTCAGGCTTCGCGGAGGCTGCCGTCGAGGTGATCCGCCCGTCGCTGCAACTGCTGGTGCAGGATGCCGGGCGCCCGGGCTACGCGGCCCTCGGGGTCTCGGCATCCGGGGCGGCCGACCGCCGGGCGATGCACGACGCGAATCGCGCGGTGGGCAACGCGCGCGAGGCCGCCGTGCTGGAGAGCGTCGGGGGAGCGGTTCTGCGATTCCGGGGGGCCGGTGTCGCCGCGGTCGCCGGGGCGATCGGCGCGCTCAGCTTGAACGAAGCCGGCGGCGCTGTCCGTTCGGTGGCGCACGGTGAGCCCTTCGCGACCGTAGACGGAGACGAGCTGACCCTCGCCCATCCCGAGCGGGGACTGCGTTACGTCGTCGCCGTGCGGGGAGGCCTGGATGCCGCACCCGCGCTGGGCAGCCGGGCGGCCGACACCCTCGCCGGGCTCGGGCCGGAAGCACTCGCGGCGGGCGCCGTCATCCCGGTCGGCGGCGCCGCGTCGCAGCCTGTCGATCCCGATGTCCTGCCACGCGACCTGCCGGCCTCCGGAGAGCTCGTCGACCTCGAGATCACGCTCGGCCCGCGCGACGACTGGTTCACGGCGGCAGCGCTCGCGACCCTCACCGGACAGGAGTGGACGGTCACGCCGCGCTCCGACCGCGTCGGCATCCGGCTCCAGGGCGAGGTGCCCCTGGAACGCGAGGTCAGTGGTGAACTGCCGAGCGAGGGCGCTGTCACGGGGGCCATCCAGGTGCCGCCCGATGGACAGCCCGTCCTGTTCCTGCCCGATCATCCGCTCACCGGGGGATACCCCATCATCGGCGCGCTCACGGATCGCAGTCTCGACCTCGCGGGTCAGCTGGCTCCGGGAGTGCGTCTTCGTCTCACCGTCAAGGAGTCCTCATGACCACGGCGTCACCCAAGCAGAAGGTGCTGATCGCGAATCGCGGAGAGATCGCGGTTCGTGTGATCCGTGCCTGCGCTGAAGCCGGATACACCTCGGTCGCGGTCTATGCGGATCAGGACGCCGATGCCCTGCACGTGCGCCTGGCCGACGAGGCCGTGGGGCTGGGCGGCTCCACGGCGGCCGAGACGTACCTGTCCGTCGACGCGCTGCTCGCGGCCGCACGGCAGTCAGGGGCGACTGCCGTGCACCCCGGATACGGCTTCCTCTCGGAGAGTGCCGCGTTCGCACGGGCCGTGGAGGACGCCGGGCTGGTCTGGATCGGGCCGACGCCCGCGAGCATCGACGCCCTCGGCGACAAGATGACCGCGCGCCGGATCGCCCAGCGGGTCGGCGCACCGCTCGCCGCCGGTACCGACGAGCCGCTGGCCGGGCCCGAGGAAGCCGTGGCGTTCGCGGAGGAGCACGGACTCCCCATCGCGATCAAGGCGGCCTTCGGCGGTGGCGGGCGCGGGCTCAAGGTCGTGTGCGAGCTTTCCGAGGTGGCGGAGGCCTTCGACGCGGCCACTCGCGAGGCGATCGCGGCGTTCGGCCGGGGGGAGTGCTTCGTGGAGCGCTTCCTCGAGAGCCCGCGGCACATCGAGGTGCAAGTGCTCGGCGACGGGCGCGGCGGTGTCGTTGTCGTCGGCGACCGCGACTGCTCGATGCAGCGCCGCAATCAGAAGCTCATCGAGGAGGCACCGGCGCCCGGACTCTCCGTCGAGCAGCGGACGCAGTTCCACGACGCGGCACGGTCGATCTGCGCTGAGGTGAACTACCGCGGGGCTGGCACTGTGGAGTTCCTGCTCGCGGCCGACGGCACCATCTCGTTCCTCGAGGTGAACACCCGACTGCAGGTGGAGCATCCGGTCACCGAAGAGGTCACCGGAACCGACCTCGTGTGCGAGCAGTTCCGCATCGCCTTCGGGGAAGGCCCATCGTTCGTCGAGACGCCCACGCCGGCCGGGCACGCGTTCGAGTTCCGCATCAATGCCGAAGACCCCGGGCGCGGATTCCTGCCGAGCCCCGGTCGTGTCGAGAGGCTCCGGATCCCCGGCGGCCCTGGCGTGCGCTGGGACAGCGGCATCGAAGAGGGCGACGTCGTGCAGCCGGCCTTCGACTCGATGATCGCCAAGCTGATCGTGCACGCCGAGTCCCGCGATGCGGCCATCGTGCGGGCCCGCCGGGCATTGCGCGAGCTGACCGTCGAGGGGCCGGCCACGGTCATCCCGTTCGACGTGATGGCGCTCGACGAGGAGGCGTTCGGTACCGCGACCTTTGCGGTGCACACGCAGTGGATCGAGAGCGCCCTGCTGCCGAAGCTGGAGACGCAGGCGCGGCCTGCGGCCGTGTCGGACTCCGCGCTGCAGCGTTTCCCGGTCGAGGTCGATGGACGCCGGGTCGTGCTCGGGCTGCCGGCCGCTCTGCTGTCGGGCTTCGGTCGCCCGGCGGATGCCGCAGCAGCAGCTCCCACGGACGATCCGACCGAACTGCGCTCACCGGTGCCGGGCACGCTCGTGCGCTGGCTCGTCGACGACGGCGCCGACGTCGAGGAGGGCGACGCGGTCGCCGTGCTCGACGCCATGAAGATGGAGACCACGGTCAACGCCCACCGCGCAGGCGCCCTGTCGCAGCGTTTCGAGCTCTCCGCGATGGTCCCGGCCGAAGGCGTGCTCGCGATCATCGACTGAGTACTTTCCTCGGGTGAGACGCAGAGATCCCGGATGCCTCAGGTGAGGCATCCGGGATCTCCGTCTTCGTGGGGTTCGACCTAGGCGGGGTCGCCGCCGAGCGGGCCGACCGCTTCGAGCGGCTTCGGGTCGTCGGCGCCCGTCTTGCGCAGGCGCGCGATCAGGTTGCCGAGGTGGTAGATGAGGATCGCAGCCACCGTGGCGATGACGATGCCGCCGAGTTCGAAGCCGGAAGCCTCGTCCTTGATCATGAAGCCGCCGACGGCCATGATCAGCGCGACAGCTGCCGTGTACTGGTTGACCGGGCGCGAGAAGTCGACCCGGTTGTCGACCCAGATCTTGATGCCGATGACGCCGATCAGGCCGTAGAGCGCCGTGGTCACGCCGCCGAGCACTCCCGCGGGCACCGAGTTGATGACCTCGCCGAACTTGGGGGAGAGGCTGAGGAGGATCGCGGCCGCGCCGGCCACCCAGTACGCGGCGGTCGAGTAGACGCGGGTGGATGCCATCACGCCGATGTTCTCGCCGTAGGTCGTCGTGCCCGAACCGCCGAAGAATCCCGCGAGCGTGGTGGAGACGCCGTCTGCGATCAGGGCCTTGCCGGTCTGCTGGTTCACGGTCGTGTCACCCGTCATGGTCGCGACGCCGCGCACGTGTCCGACGTTCTCGGCGATCAGGACCAGGACCACGGGAAGGAACATCGCGAGCGCGGTGAGGGTGCCGGGCTCGGTGAAGTTCGGGAAGTGGAAGGTGGGAAGGCCCACCCAGTCGGCCTTCTCGACGGCCGAGAAGTCGAGCTCTCCCCGGAACGCCGCGAAGATGTAGCCGGCGATCACGCCGAGGAAGATCGAGATGCGGCCGAGGAAGCCGCGGAAGACGACGGCGAAAAGAATGGTGATGGCGAGGGTGAAGGTCGCGGTCACCGGCGCTGCGGCGTAGTTGTTGTGCGCTGCACCCGCGAGGTTGAAACCGATGAGGGCGACGATCGTGCCGGCGAGGACCGGCGGCAGGAAGCGGTCTACCCACTTCACCCCGACCGTGTGCACCACGACCCCGATGATCGCCAGCAGCACGCCGACCGCGACGATCCCGGCGAGGGCGGTGCCCATGTTCGCGGAGGCGGTCGCGGCGGTCACGGGCGCGATGAACGCGAACGACGAACCGAGGTAGCTGGGCAGTTTGTTGCGCGTGACCAGCAGGAACAGGATCGTGCCCACGCCGCTGAACAGCAACGTGGTGGCGACCGGGAACCCGGTGATGATCGGCACCAGGAACGTAGCCCCGAACATCGCCACGACATGCTGGAGTCCGATCGCGATCGTCGCGGGCCAGTTCAGGCGCTCATCGGGACGGACGACGGCGCCGGGCTCGACCGTGCGGCCGTTTCCGTGCAGCTTCCACAGGGCCATGCGGGCTCCTCAAGGTTCGGGGGATGGCAGGAGTGCCGGAGCAACACTACCGATTCCTGAGTTTTCACTGAACGCTTTCTACCATGGTAGAAGGCGAGGTAGAATGGTAGACATGAGCCTGAACATCAAGAATGAGACGACGCATGAGCTGGTGCGCCGGCTCGCGGCGCTCACCGGGCAGAGTCAGACCAGTGCGGTGGAAGATGCCGTTCGGCGGCGCCTCGCCGAGCTGGAGGAGAGCCGAGAAGCGGAGATCGAACGTAAGCGCGCGGCGATTGCCGCGGTGATCGCTCGAGCCCGACTTGTGCCCCGGACCGGCAGGAGCACCGAGGAGATCATGGATGAGCTGTACGACGATGCCGGACTTCCGCGGTGATCGTCGATTCGTCGGCGCTCGTCGCGATCCTCCTCGACGAACCGGAGGCTCCTCGATTCGCTTCCTGTCTCGCGACCGAGGAGGTGTCGCTGTCTGCGGCATCGCTCACCGAGACGCTCCTGGTCCTGCGTGGTAAGGCGGCGGAGGCGATCGTTTCCGATCTCGACGAGCTGCTGCGCGTCACCGAGGTCTCGATCGTGCCACTCGATGAACGTCAGGCGCGGCTGGCCGGAGACGCCTTTGTTCGCTACGGTCGCGGCTCCGGGAGTCGTGCTCGCCTGAACTACGGCGACTGCTTCTCCTATGCGCTCGCGATCACTCGCAACGAGCCCCTGCTCTTCAAGGGACAAGACTTCGTCCATACCGACGTGCGAGTGGTCGAGTAGGCCGGTCTCGCCAGCGAGCGACGGGCCGGCCAGGGGCTGACCGGCGCGAGATGAGGCGTCAGGCGCCCAGGCGGTCGATCAGTTCGCGGTAGCGGTCGGCCGTGCGGGCGACCACGTCGTCGGGGAGTGCGGGCGGCTCGCCCTGCTTGTCCCAGTTCGCGGCGAGCCAGTCGCGCACGATCTGCTTGTCGAAGCTCGCCATCCGCGCGCTCGGGTTGCTGCCGGTGCGCCAGGCCTCAGCGTCCCAGTACCGCGAGGAATCGCTCGTGAGCACCTCGTCTGCCAGGCGCAGGGTGCCGTCGGCATCCGTGCCGAACTCGAACTTGGTGTCGGCGAGGATCAGGCCCTTCTCCTCGGAGATCTCGGCGGCACGGGCGTAGATCGCCAGCGAGGTGTCGCGCAGCTCGCCCGCGCGCTCGGCGCCGACCAGTTCGACGGCGCGCTCGAACGTGATGTTCTCGTCGTGCTCGCCCATCGGCGCCTTGTATGCCGGGGTGAACAGCGGCTCCGGCAGCCGGTCGCCGTTCTGCAGGCCGGCGGGCAGCGGAATACCGCACACGGTGCCGCTCTCCTGGTACTCGGCCCAGCCCGATCCCGTGATGTAGCCGCGCACGACGCACTCGATCGGCAGCATCTCGAGCGATTGTGCAAGCATCCCCCGATCGGCGACCGTCTCGGGGAGGTCGCCCTCGGCGATGTGGTTGGGAAAGTCGGAGAGCTGCCCGAACCACCAGCGGCTCAGCCGTGTCAACAGGGCTCCCTTGTCGGTGATGCCGGGGGAGAGCACGAAGTCGAAGGCGCTCACCCGGTCGGAGGCGACGACGAGGATGCGCGTGTCCGCCGGGTCCTCGGAGGCGTACAGGTCGCGGACCTTGCCCGAGTAGATGTGCCGCCAGCCGGGAATGCTCTGTGCCGTGCCTTCTGAAGGTGTGCTCACCCGCCCATTATCCCGGTTCCCGCCGCCGCCGAACGCCGTGGCGTCGAGGCGTCGGTGGGGAGTCCTAGCCTGGTCGCGTGGACTCCGACATCCTCACACCGCGCCTTCGGCTGTCCCGCCCGACCGCCGCCGACTTCGATCCGCTGTTCGGGATCTCGGCCGACCCACGGGTGTGGACGCATTACCCCAGCCTTCGCCATCAGCGTCGGGAGGACACCCTTGCCGCGATGGCACGCTGGGAGACGAGCTGGTCCGCCGCCGGTCTGGGGTCGTGGGCGGTCCGCCTGCGCTCCACGGGTGAGCTGATCGGCAACGGCGGGTGCACGCTGCTCGGTGGCGAGGTCTGGAACCTCGGGTATCGGCTGTCGGCCGACCATCACGGTCAGGGGTACGCCACCGAGCTCGCCCTCGCTGCGGTCGAGGCGGCGCGTGCGGTCGATCCCGATCGCCCCGTGATCGCGTATCTCGTCGAGCACAACCTCGCGTCGGCGCGAGTCGCCGAGAAGGCGGGGCTCGACCTCGTGCACCGTGCGCCGGATGCGGGAAACCCCGATCCCTCCGTGTGGCGACTCGTGTACGCCGACCGTCCGCTCACGGAGACGCAGCTCGCGGCGACCTCGCTCTGAGAGTTCATCGATCCGTCACGACTTCGTCTTCTCGGCGGGCGGAAATGGGCGTATAGTCCACATGGACTATTTGAGGTGAGGACATGAAGAAGGATGCCGTCGACCGACTCACTCCCATGGGGGTGATGGTGCTCGCGCTGCTGCGCGAGGGTGACATGCACCCCTATGAGATGGTGCGTCTCATGCGGGCTCGCCACGACGATCGCCTGCTCACGATCACCAACGGGACGCTCTACCACACGGTCTCGCGGCTGCATCGTGCGGGACTGATCGACGAGCTGGGCATCGACCGCGAGGGCAACCGTCCGGAGCGCACCACCTACTCCCTGACGGATGCCGGACGCGAAGCGGTCGTGACCTGGGTGCAGCGCGAGCTGCCCCGCATCGACCGCCCAGCCGACTTCCGCATCGCGCTCGCCGAGGCCCACAACCTGGAGCGTCCGGAGGTCATCGACCTCCTTCGCGCGAGGCGGGTCGCCCTCGTTGAAGATCACGCCAGGCACAGCGACGGCCTGCGGAAGGCGAGGGAGAAGGGCGTCCCCGAGCAGGTGCTCGTCGAGATCGAGCGTCAGGAAGCGCTGCTGGATGCCGAGCTGCGTTGGCTCGACTCCCTCCTCGACCGCCTCGATGCCGAAGTCCTGCCGTGGGGGCC
>JBOGEI010000066.1:0-19309 GCA_050701935.1 Microbacterium sp. | reverse complement strand
CGATGGACTCGCATGCCTATGACCTGCACCCGCGCGAGCTGATCGGCCGATGACGGCGGCCGGTCCTGCTCCCCACTCCGAACGACGGATGCTGTTGCAGACATGCGTCAACGGTGCCCGCGACATGGCAGAGCACCCGTGGCTGAGTGCCGATGCCGCGGTCGTGGCCGACGACGCCGCGCGTGCTGTCGCCGCCGGGGCGCACGAGGTTCATGTGCACCCGAAAGATGCGGCAGGTCGAGACAGCCTCGCCGCCGATGATGTCGCGCGCTGGGTGTGGGAGATCCGGGCGGCAAGCCCTGGTGCGCCGGTCGGTGTGACCACGGGAGCGTGGGCCGAGCCCGATGTCGAGCGTCGTCTCGCCGCGATCGAAGCCTGGAGGGAACTGCCCGATCACGCATCCGTCAACTGGCATGAGGCCGGCGCCGACGAGGTCGCGGCGCTGCTGCTGAAGCGGGGAGTCGCGGTAGAAGCCGGGCTGTGGGATGCAGCCGGCTTCGAGGTGTGGAAGCGTTCGCCGGTTCGAGGTGAGTGCCTGCGAGTGCTGATCGAGCTCCCCGACGAGCCGACCGAGCTGCTGCGCGCGCACGCCGAGGCGATGATCGCGCACGTCGAGCTCGAAGAACCCGACCTGCCGATCCTGCTGCATGGCGAGGAAGGATCGACCTGGCCGGTATTCGACATCGCGGTCGAGCTCGGGGTGGCTTCGCGCATCGGGCTGGAAGACACGCTGCTGCTTCCCGACGGGAGCACTGCCCCGGGGAACGCCGCCCTGGTGCGCGCGGCGGTGGGGCGGGCGCGGGGAGCCTGACCGCGACGCACTTCGCACCGCGTTGACGCAGAACGCCCCGCCGATGTGGTCGGCGGGGCGTTCTGTTGCGTACTGGTGGAGTCCTACGCGGCGTCGATGCGTCCGCGACGGCGACGAGCGACGAACGCTCCACCCAGCAGAAGCAGCATCGCGCCGAGAAGCGCGCCGCCGATGGGCAGCTCTGCACCGGTCTGGCCGAGCTGGCCGGTGCCGGGGTCAGTCGCACCACCGGGAGTCGTGGCTCCGCCGCCCGTCGTGAGTGCCGGCCCCACGGCTGCGGTGGCCGCACTCGTCACGGACCCGCTGAAGAACCCGTCGAGCGTTCCGGTCACTGTAACGGTGATCCGCTTGCCGAGGGCGTTCGCCGGAACGACGAACTGGGCGCTCGGCGCGGCCGCACGGGCCAGGCTCACGACCGGTTCGCCGTCGATCTCCCAGGAATAGCTGAGCGAAGTGCCGGCCGGCCAGCCCTCCGAGTTCGCTGTCAGCGTCTGGCCGACGGCGGCGGTCCCTGTGATCGTCGGTGCGGCCGTGGGGGCGAGCACGTGCATGACCGTCAGTTCAGCGACGCAGGTGACGCAGGTTCCGCCGAGTGTCGCGACCCGCGCCGTCGAGGAGAATGCGCCGCTCGGTGCATCCTCGTCGATCCCGATCGTGAGCGCGAGTTCAGCCTTCGCCGACGGGGCGAGGCCGACGGGCACGGTCCAGGTCAATGTGGTGCCGTCGAGGACCGCTCCCGCAGGAACGGCAGCCAACGTCGCCCGCGACAGCACGTCGCTGAGGTCGACCGTCACCACGGAGGAGGCGAGCGGCACCCGACCCGTGTTCGTGGCGCTGAGGGTGTAGGTGGCTGTGTCGCCGATGCCGAGCGGTTCGGTCGGGGCGGTCAGAGACACCGACAGCTTGTCGGGCCAGGCGGGCTTGCCGGGTTCGAGGATCCAGTCGTTCCAGAGCGCGGTGATGTCGCGTCCGGAGATCTCTTCGGCGAGGGCTTTGAGGTCGGCGCTCGTTCGGCTCTGACCCGTGAAGCGCGTCTGCCACTGCTTGATCAGGGTGAAGAACGCCTCGTCGCCGATCGAGATCTTCAGGGCCTCCCAGAACTGCGCGCTGCGGGTGTAGGTCTGGTAGCCGTAGAGCTCGTCCGAGGCCGTCTGCACCCCGGGCGCGATGTTCCAGTCCGCGCTCGATGCGGCCTTGTTGTTCCACGAGTTGAAGTAGTTCTGCTCGGTGCTCGCGCCCGTGCCGAAGCCCGCGGCGCTGTTGTAGTGGGTGGGGCCCCACGTGGCCATGCCCTCGCCGATCCAGATGTCGGTCCAGGTCGTCGGGGCGACGTTGTTGCCGTACCACTGGTGCACGAGCTCATGGATGAGGGTGTTGCCGTTCACGGATCCCGTGCTCGGGAAGAACGACCGGTCCTGCGTCTCGAGCGCGTAGTTGACGCCGCTGGGCACCGTGTCGACGATCACACCCGTGCTGTTGCCGGGATACGGACCGTACATGGACTCGAGGTTGCGGGTGATGGTGTCGAGCTGCGTGACGCGGTTGCGGATGGTGGTCTTGTTGGCGTCGCTGAGGCCGGAGTCCATGAACGACCAGGAGGGGATGACGCGACCGTCGGTCAGGGTGACCGAGCTCTCGATCACGTCGAAGCGCCCGATCGCGATGACCGCGAGTTCCGAGGCCATCGGCTTGTCCTGTCGCCACACCCAGGTGGTGCGGTCGCCCGAGATCGTCTTCGACTTGAGCTCGCCGTTGCTGGCGACAGCAGCATCGCCCTGCACTCCGGACACGTTGGCGAGCACCGACGGGGCATCCACCGAGATCGTGTAGGTCGCCTTGTCGCTCGGGGTGTTGTTGTGGGGGAAACCGGCCATCGTGCCGATCGGCTGTCCGAGGAGGATCGCGCCGTCGTTCGTGCCGTTCCAGCCTTCGAAAGCGCCGTCGCTGTCGACGTGGACCACCGGCGTGCCGCTGTAGGTGACGGCGACCGTGAACTCTCCGTCGACAGGGGTCGCGGGGGTGACGATGAGCTTGAACTTCTCGGTGGCCGCGTCGATGTCGCGCGTCCAACCGGCGGGAACCCCGTTGACGGTCACCGCGTTGACGGTCATGCCTTCGAAGTCGAGCGAGAAGCTGCCCAACGGTGAGAGCGCGCGGGCGGTCATCGTGGTGGTGGCCGTGGTGATGTCGCCGGTGATGAGTCCGTCGGCGACGCCGGTCGGGCTCCAACTGAGGGAGACGTCGTAGTCGAGGGCGTCGTACCCGCCGTTGCCGATGTTCGGGAACATGGGGTCCCCCGAGGTGCGGGCTCCCTCGATCGGGTCGTCAGCTGCGGCAGCAGGCAGCGAGGTTGCGAGGAGGGATCCGGCGAGGAGAGCGGTGATCGGAAGAGTCGCGATCAGTCGTCGACGGCTGGCAGAGGTCAGTCGAGGCATGGGTGCTTTCGGGTAGGCAGAACGCGGGCGACCGGTCACGTCGTCGTGGTGCGGGGGCGGCTTGTGGCCAGTTCTCTGAATCTAGGGGGAGTGTGTTTCCGATACATATCCTGGCGGATACGGCTCTGTCGCGGGGAGACGGAGTGTGCGGATACGCGAAACGCCCCGCCGTTCGGGTCGGCGGGGCGTTGATCTCGCGGGTGCGGCTTACTGCACCGACCATCCGCCGTCCGAGGCGAGGATGGCGCCGTTGATGTTCACGGCGTCGTCCGACAGCAGGAACGTGATCGAGGCCGCCAGGTGCTCAGCCATCGCCACGGTCGGGATGGACTGCTGGAACGGTGCCAGGCGGCCGGAGCCGTACTCGGACATGTTCGGCGGCATCGGGATGCCGGTGGCCACTCCGCCTGGAGCGACGGAGTTCACGCGGATGCCCTTCGGCCCGTACATGAACGCTGCCGACTTGGTGACGCCGATGATGCCGTGCTTGCTGGCCGTGTAAGCGTTGCCCGAGGCGTTGCCGCGCAGGCCCGCCTCGCTCGAGACGTTGAGGATCGCACCTCGACCGGCCGTTTCCATGACGGGGATGACCGCACGCATGAGCTTGAACGGAGCGGTCAGGTTGATCGCGATCACGCGGTCCCAGACGGCGTCGGGGGTCTCGCCGGCGGGGGAGAAGTCGTCGTTGATGCCGGCGACGTTGGCGAGGCCGTCGATGCGGTCGCCCGCGGCGGCGAGCACGGCATCGATCGCGTCCTGCTTGGTGAGGTCGCCCGCGACCGTGACGATGTCGGCATCCGGAAGCTCGGCCTTGAACGCGTCGAGCTTCTCGGCCGCGATGTCGCTCGCGATCACGCGGCCGCCTTCGCGGGCGATGCGCGAGGCGGTGGCCTTGCCGATGCCGGATGCGGCGCCAGTGACGATCACGGTCTTGCCGGCGAAGCGGCCGGAGGTGGGCTTCTCGGCCCAGCCCTCGGAGGCGTCGTCTTCGGGGATCTCGCCGCCGTTGGCCACGCGCACGAGGTCGTCGACGACCGACTGGGGCAGCTGGCCCTGGCTCATCGCGACCAGCTGCTGAAGCGGAAGGCCCAGCACGGGGGTGAGGAGCTCGGGGTCGGCGCCCGTCTGCTCGAAGAGTCCGCGGATGAGAGGCCCGCCGGTCGGGTCGTTCATCCAGTCGCCGATGGTGGAGTGTGCGGTGAGGGCCATGCTCTTTCTCCTTGCTCGGGTTGCGGTTCTAGTTTCGCAACGGTGCGTCTACTTATGTTCCAGTGTACGCCTGAGTACGGTGGATGGGTGCCCCGTCCTCGCAGTGAGAAAGCCCGCCAGTCAGTGCTGGACGCGATGCGGCGCGCGCTCGCCGCAGACGGATACGAGGCCGTGACGATCGAGGGTCTCGCGGCTGAGGCGGAAGTGTCGAAGCAGACGATCTACCGATGGTGGCCGTCGAAGGCCGCGATCCTCGGGGAAGCACTGCTCGAGGGGACGCTGCCGGGCGCTGAGGCGTCGGTGCCGATGACCGACGACCTCGGAGCGGACCTGCGGGCGTGGCTCTCAGCGATGTCTGACGGGCTGGCTCGACGTGAGGGTGTGGCGCTGGCGCGGGCGCTGATCGAGGTGACCGCGGCTGACCCGTCGTTGGGGCTGGTGCTGAACGAGCGGCTGGCGGCGCCGATCCGGGAGTGGGTCGCGGAGCGGGTGTCGCGCGGGCGTGCCGACGGGGATGTACGGGTGGACGTGGATGCTGCCGCGATCGCGGACCAGTTCATCGCGATGGCGTCGTACTCCGCGTTGATCGGGCAGCCGTTGAGCGCCGAGCGGGTCGAGGAGACCGTGGTGCGGTTGCTACGGGGGATTGCGGCGTAATCAGTCTGTGGCCGGGTGAACCGGAGCGCGTTCGTCTCACGCTTGCGGAACCCGACGGGCTCGTGCAACCTCCCGAGCGCGGTGCCGAGCATGAGACGACCCCGCCACCCTGACGGGTGGCGGGGCCGAATGAGTAGAGATGTAGGCCCTTGGTCACTCTTTTCGGAAGAGAATGCTCCCGAACCCGACGAGCATGAGACATGCGCCAAGCAGGCCAGTCAGGGCAGCAGGTGCGAGGTTTCCCGTCGTGTGCTCCGCGTCTGAGATGTAGCCCTCAGCAATCGCCATGACAATGGCGAGGACGATGACGGCGGCACCGACGAATCCTATGCTGACCATTGCTCGTCTCGTTTGCTGCTTCACGATCGCTCCTACGGGTTGCATCCTGCGGCCAAGACGTTGCTGTAGCTTACGTCGGGCCGCCAGGCGTCGAGGTTCCACGGCGACTTGAACGGGGCGATGTCGACGTGGCATCGAAGCTGGGCGTGAGACGCTCGCGGCAACGTGGTGGGTGGCTCGGAGCGCTTTTGCCAGACCTAGAATATCACCAGCGTCCTCATATGTATGCTTTCATTGCCCATGTGACCAAGGCTGGATACTGAGGCTTCGCTCTCTCGCACTCGAACTTCGCGAGCCGATCAACGCTGAACCTCTGATCTGGCCATCGGGCGGACCCCGAAGGCTACCGGCTGTCACGAGCTTTGCGGCCGCGGCCGTGGAGAGAGAACGATCACCGGCGGGCCGCTACGAGTGAATGGACCATAGAGATGCTGCAAAGAACGCGCGAACTCATCGTCGCGATAGCCGCCACCCTTGCCCTCACGACAACGATGGCTTCACCAGCTCATGCGTCGGACAGCGACGTTGATGGCGCGGAGTCTGTTGCGGCCACCATCGAGGCGGCGACCCCGACAACGGCTCTGTCCGAGCCGGGAGTGGTCGAGGGTGGCCAGTTGAGCACGACGGTGGGGGGAGATTTCAGCGGCAGTACCGCTTTCGGCTGAAGAGCACGTCGTTGTGAGTGTGCCGATTGATGGAGGCGCCCAGACGGAGAGTCGGGCCATCGAGCTACCTGACGAAATCCCCATCAGCGCTGGCGTGGTGGCCGAGGATGGCACCGTCGTCTTCACTGCCGACGACCGTTCGGGTGATGCAGTTGCTGTGCAGACGCTCGCCGACGGCTCAACACGGATCCAGACAGTGATGGGCGGTGCCGAGAGCCCACGCGAATTCGGATACCGCATGGATGGCTATCAGCCGTACCAGAGCGACACGGTGAAGTGATCTTCTTGAACGAGACCGGCGACTACGTTCCTGTCGCCGCTCCGTGGGCGACTGACGCGAATGGTGCCGCGGTGGAAACCCGGTATGAGGTGCGAGGGGATGCGCTATTCCAGGTTGTGTCCCCGAGCGCGACAACCGCGTACCCGGTGGTGGCTGATCCGAGCTGGATTTGGAACGGCCCCATCTGGGGAATGAAGCTCACGCGTGCTGAAACCTCGCGGGTCCGGGACTACACGGCCGCGCTCGGGATGTGTGGAATCTTCACAAAGGCACTGCCGAAGGTGTTCCAGGCGTGCGCTGTCTTTGGCTCATACATTGTGGCTCAGGCGCATATCGCTCAGGGAGACAACCCTAAGACCTGCTTGTTCTTCACTGCCGCGCCGGTACCAGGGGTCATCATGAGGGTGACGTGCTGACGAAGGAGCGATGGCAATGATCTTGGAAATCGGCGGCGAGCTCGCTGTCTACCTCGTCGTCTGTGCCCTGGGGGTTAGCGTCGGTATCAGTTCCGGGATGACCCTCCCTCGAGGTCTGGGAGTAGTTGTAGCGATCGTCAACGTGATCATCGTGGGCGGCGTTGTCGCTTTGGGGTTCCTGTTCGGGTCAGAGGTGCCATGGATTGGACCGATCTTTGTGTTCGCGGCTCTGGTAATGAGGGTGGTGACGGGGGCAATGGAGCTGGCTCGTTTAGCCGCGTTGAGTGAGGAATCATTCGTACACCGAGCCGTGTTGGTGTTCTCCCCTCGACGAGTTCGCATCATTGAGAACGCGAACGCGCATGATCCCGCCGTAGCTAGAACCCCTTAGGGCGCTGAGCCCACTTCTTGGCGTAACAACGGCTCGGTCAGAGGCTGAAGAGGTGTTCACGGGTGCCAGTTCGCCACTGAGGCCCCCCGGATTGACAGTAGATGACACCCCGCGCCACGGGTGTTAGATACTGCGCCGCCCTGTTCCCTTCGATGAGGCTGGCAACACGGCATCCGACACCGAGGCGTGATCACATCCAGCCCGGATGTCCGCGGCGTCTGTCCCACGCGGCTCTCCTGAAGCGGACTAGAAGTCCCCTTCGGCGACCTGGAAGCAGACCAGCCCGCGCGAGCGCCACATCTCGACCACGCTGCGACGGTCATCGACGACGCCGATGACCGTGAAGTGCGGTTCGATGTGGGCGTCGTAGATCTCGGCCTTGACGATGCTGTCGGCGCGCTGGTCGCCCGTGCACCGGAGCAGGAGGCGGTCGAACGGGATCTCGTTGAAAGTCAGCCAGGCTTCGGTGGCGCGACGAGCGGTCTCGTCTCGGCCCGAGACGACGATGAGCGCGTTGACGTCGGGGTGCGCGGCGAAGGCTTGGGCGGCGACCACCACCGGGTGGTTGGGGTGTCGATCGACACGTTGCGCATGTCATACGGCGAGCGGTCGCCGATGAGGGCGAGGGTGCCGTCGACGTCGAAGATCCAGGCGCGGGGGCGATCGGTGGGCATGGTGTGAGGGTAGTGGGTACCTCGGTGGGATCGGCCTCCGGGTGAGGGCTACTGCGCAGGCTCGGACTTCGACGTTTCCGTCCGCCCATCCGCGAACCGCGCCTGCGCTCGGTCATGCCGTTTGCCGACCGAGACGAGCTCCGTGGCCTTCGGTAGCCCCATCGGCTTGGTCGAGACGTAGACGCTCTCGGCGGTGTCGACGCGGAAGGTCTCGTGCCAGACGCCCACTGCTCCCGGAGCCTTGCGGGCTGCGCGGTTGAAGGCGGTCCAGGCGGGGCGGTGCTGCTGGTTCGGACTGGACGCGTAGGCGTAAAGCTTGTCGACGGATGACCAGTACTGCACGACGTAGGGTCCGCCCGATCCGAAGAGCAGGTGGTAGCCGAGCATGCCCGAGTCGGGGTCGGTGCTGAGTTCGCGCAGCATCCCCGGCATGGCGAAGAAGGCCGGCATCCACAGGTCGGGGCGCCACCAGCGGTTGATCTGCATCCCGATGTGGAACACGACTAGCTCGCCCTCGTGGCGGTGGGTCATGCGGCCCGTGATGACTTTCGACATGGTGTCTCCTTGATTGGATAGCTTCACTATCCATAATGGATAGCGCTACTATCGAAGTCAAGAGGTGGCCATGAGAATTTCCGAACTGTCAGCCCAGACTGGCGTGACCGTGCCGACGATCAAGTACTACCTGCGAGAGGGGCTGCTGCCCGAGGGCGAGCGGTCATCTGCGACTCAGGCCGCGTACGGCGAGAGGCACGTGGAGCGGCTGCGGGTGATCCGGGCGCTGCTCGACGCGGGGGTGAGCATTGCCGAGACGCGGCGGGTGCTGGGGGCGCTGGATGATCCGCCGGCGAGTGCGCACGAGCTGCTCGGGGCGGCACATGCGGCGATCACTCCGCCGGTGGATGAGTCTTTGGATCTGACGGACGCTGAGGCACTCGTCGCGGGGCTTGGGTGGAAGCCGGGGATGTGTGACGAGGCTGTGCTGCATGCGGTCGCGCGGGCGCTGCAGGGGCTGGAGCGCGTCGGGTTCACCATTCCGGATGCGGCGATGGTGGAGTACCTCGCGAGTGCGCGGCGGATTGCGGATGCGGAGATCGCCGGGGTGCCGGGGGAGTCTGCGGAAGCGGCGGTGCGGTACGTGGTGCTGGGGTCGGTACTGGTGGAGCCGTTGCTGTTGGCGTTGCGTCGGGTGGCGCAGCAGGTTAGTTCGGGGGAGCGGTTCGATTAGGCTCGGGTCGATCGGATTCCGGCGTATTCACGGAGTTGCGGCGGGCCAGCTAGCGGGCGATTCAAGCGCAGTCGGTTCAAGGCCAAGGTCATGATGGCGAAGAGCTCGAAGTGGTGGTCAACCACACAGGCGACGCGCACCTCTGCTTGGTCAACGGCCCCATTTGCATCTACCAATGAGTCCGATAGGTGTGCGGGACGCGGCAGCAGGCTCGCGTGTGATCTTTGGCGGGCAGGGCCGTCCTCCGATGTCTGTGGCTGCAGCCACACTGGTGAGAGTGAGGCGATCAGAAGGGAGAAGGGAGGTGCGCGAGAACAGTCGGATTTCGGAGGCGCGGCGCTCCGCCGATGGTCACGCCATGGATAGCTCTAAAGTAAGGACCATGGCGCTGCTACCCGGAGACTCTGCGGCGAACCGCAAGTCCCGGGGAGCGTTTTTCACCCCGACCGCAATTGCCGACCATCTCGTGGCTTGGGCAGTTCGCGACGACCCTGCGACTACGGTTCTGGATCCAACATGCGGCGATGGAGTGTTTCTGCTTTCCGCGGGTCAACGACTCAAGTCGCTCGGCCGCCAAGCGAGTGACCTCGATGAACAGTTGTTCGGGATCGACCTGCACGAGGCATCGCTCGCGCAGGCCATGCGTCTGTTGGAAGGAGCGGGACTCGACGCTAGGTTGGTGGCGTCCGACTTCTTTGCGGTAGCATCACCCGATCAACCCGGCTCCCCCTTTGACTATGTAGATGCCGTCGTGGGAAACCCGCCGTTCGTTCGCTACCAGAAGCACACTGGAGAGTCCAGGCGGATGTCGGCAGAGGCAGCCCTGCGCCAGGGAGTTCGTCTCAACGGTATGGCATCTTCGTGGGCGGCCAGCCTTGCTCATGCCGCGAGTTTCTTGAAACCGGGCGGGCGGCTTGCGATGGTTCTGCCGGCGGAGCTTTTGACCGTTGGGTATGCGGAACCAGTTCGTCGGTGGCTCAAGGAACGTTTTGAGCAAGTGAACCTCGTTCTGTTTGAGCGTCTTCAGTTCCAGGACGCGCTCGCCGACGTGGTGCTCCTTCTCGCGGAGGGCCGCGGGGGGTGTGACTCATTCGCGCTTTGGTACGTCGAGGACGCTGCAGACTTGCCCGGGCTCGGTCCATACCGCCAGTTCAACGTTACTCCTCCGGAGTCCGGCAAATGGACAGACATCCTCGTGCCTAAAGCGGCTCGCGGACTTAACCGGGAAGTCACTTCCAAGCACTTCGTGAGCCTGAGTGATTACGGCTCGATTGAGTTGGGAACCGTGACGGGCGGCAACGCCTTTTTCGCGCTGAACGAGGCGACCCGCGAAGAGTACGGGCTCGACGAGAGCCAGCTCGTTCGTATCAGTCCACCAGGGACACGGCACCTTCGTGGACCAGACTTTACGCGTAAGCAGTGGGACTCTCTGCGGGCGGACGGCGAGCGCGTGTGGCTGTTTCGGCCAGACGGCGAGGACCAAAGTGAGGCTCGCCGCAGGTACACCGATCGCGGCGAGGAGCTGAAGATCGATGAGGCCTATAAATGTCAGATTAGGAATCCGTGGTGGCGTCCGCCCCTCGCAGCCGTGCCCGACCTCTTTTTCACCTATATGAGCCACAACTATCCACGGCTTATCAATAACTCGGCCCAAGCCGCATACCTCAACTCGATGCACGGCATTCGACTGAACGAGTCCTTCCCGAAAGATCTTCGCGTCGCTCTCCCATACATGTGCCTCAACTCGGTGACGATGCTCGGTGCGGAGATTAACGGCAGATCCTATGGAGGGGGAATCCTCAAGATGGAGCCGAGGGAGGCAGCCCAGCTTCCCCTGCCGAACGTTGAGAACATGCGTCGCGCCTGGGAAGAGCTAAAGCCCCTCAAGTCGCAGTTGGATAGGCAGCTTCGAAGTGGAACTTGGACTGAAGTGGCGAAGCGGGTTGACGCCGCCGTGCTCAGAGCCGCGTGCCATCTGAGCGAGTCGGAAGCATCGCTATTGTTGAGCGCGGCGCGGGAGCGGCGCGAAAGGCGGCTTCGCCGGGCAGAATGAGCGCATGGCGCAGTCCGCAGCGGAACAAGATCGTCGACGACTCGAGGAGCGGGTGGGTGTACCCGGCGAGTTACTGATCGACCTGAAGTCCTACATTCAGGATCACAACGTCAAGAGATTTGACGATGTGCAGGACCGCTTCCTCGCTCTACTCTGGAGCATTGACACTTACCGAATCGAGGAGGTGGTTCCGCGTGCTCCAGCGGGAGCGAGCGGTGCCGGTTACACGAGCAATCAGCTGGCCGGCGGGATTTATCGGAAGAAAGGCAACTTCTTCTCGGAGACGATCACGGCGATCCTAAGTAACAAGACGGCGAGCCCCTTGGCTCCGCGGACGCGTGTGAAGGGCTTTTCGCAGGAGCATCAGATCGATATCGCGTGGCCCGCTCCGGACAAGGGGGTGGCTACCGAGCCGATAGTCTGTTGCGAAGCGAAGCTGACTGGGGCGCCTGCCTTCGGCGACACTCAAGCGCGCAGGATTCAGTACGACTGGACAAATCGTCGTAAAGAACTGAAGTTTCAGGCCACCGACCTGAAACTCTACCGCGAGCGCAACAATCCGACGATCCGAAACTGGGACCATTGGCGCCAGAGGGCTGCTCCGAAGGTTTACGCGATTTGGGGTGGTCGTCTCGAGGTGGTCGAGGATCTCGATTACATGGTTCGTCAAGCTCACGAATTGACCGCCACCTACCTGGACAGAGTCGGGATCTACGGCTTCATTACCAATGACTGCGGAAGCGGATACCAGCCAGCGACTGACGCGACTAGGGTGAGCGAGAGAGTTACGAACGTCGATACAGTTCTGGACCTCATCGCTGCTGAGATTCAGGAGTATCAAGATGCTCATTGACCAATCGATTGGCCTCCAAGTATCGTCCAGTGTCGCGCGTGCGACGTCACGCTCAGTACGCCACCAGATCGACGAACCCCGCTTCCGGGGTGTGATGTAGATGCGCTGGAAGGACTTTCCGCAGAGCCGGAGGGCGGTCTCGTGGCTGGCCATGCTTGTGGGTGTGGTGAGTTTCGCGGCGATGCTGATCTTGGAGTTCAACAAGGACGGTCTCTGGGGGTGGGCATACGCGGCATTGATGAACGTGGCTGCCGTGCTATTCGGGCTCGCTGTGGTGTCTTTTGCTTGGGAGTTTTTCGTGCGGCAGGCCCACGGCGAGGACTTGCGACACCACCTGCGGCTCGGGGCGAGCGTCGCTCAGTCTGGGCTGCAAGAGGTCGGCAGCCGTTCGCGAGTTAACTGGCCGGAGCTACTTGCCACCGCTAACACCATCACCGTACTCACAGATGGGCCTGAGTGGCTAGAAAAAAACATGCACGCTCTGCGGGACTTGGCGAGGACGAGAGCCCTAACCGTTGTTGTCGCTGTACCGAAGACCACGGGTGGTTTTCTTTCGCGCCGGGCTGCGCTCCGTGGTGTAGCGGTGGACAGACTCAGCGACCCGATTCGATACTCCGCTGAACGAGCCGCTCGGCTGTGGCGAGACGCGATATCGACCGGGGGGCTCCGCGGGGGCTCTAGGCTTAGCATCGTCGAGCACGATTGGGACCTAGGCTACGAGGTCGTTGCTATAGACGAAGTGACGATCGTGACGCTTGCAGCGCCCGGCGACGTGGAGGACATCGAGGACCGGTTGATCTTTGAGTACAAGCAGCCTGTGGATCAGTATCCAACCAGGTTCCTCCGGGCAAACTTCGAGATCATTGCGGGATTGAACAAGGTTGACGAGGTGGAAGTGTGAGTTCGCTCTCCATTGATGCAAAGCCCATCCGTCTGGAGGAACTGCTTGACGCGGTCGAAGGTGGATCAGCCGGGCTTCCCGCATTTCAGCGAGACTTCGATTGGTCGACTTCTGATGTAATCAGTCTTCTGGCCACGTTGCTCTCCAACTGGCCGGCAGGCAGCTTGCTACTGATGTCTGGGCGCCCTGACTTCTTCGAGATTCGGTCTTTCGACGACGGCCCGGAGGTCAGCGGAAAAGTTCGATACGTCGTACTGGACGGGCAGCAGCGGCTCACCGCACTCTTCCATGCGCTTCGGGGTCGCGGCGACTTCGTGTATGTGCTTAACGCTGCGAAGCTCTTAGGTTCCGATGGAAGTGCCGAAGCAGTAGAGGATGCGATCTTCATAGTCGACCGCACAAAATGGCGCCACGACTACTCGCTCGAGCGCCAGGCGGAAGAGGCGCTTGTTCCGCTACAGGAGCTCCGCACGGCGTCCGACTTCTTTGCATGGCGGGACAGCGTTATCGACGTCGCCCCGAGTGGTCGCCGCGAAGAACTTCGAAAGATGTTTGCGGACGTATACCGAGAGCACCTCGGTCGGCTGAACATCTATACATTTCCGGCCGTGTTGCTCGACAAGAGCCTGCCTCCTGCGGCCGTCGCCCGCATCTTCGAGCGCATCAATCGGACAGGTTTGCGCCTCAACACCTTCGATCTCTTGGTTGCACGCGTTTACGCGCCGGACTGGAATCTTCGCGAGCGGTGGGAGGAAGCTCGGCGCGAGAGCGAACCGATCGCGCATTGGCTGGGCGAAGATGGCCTGCCCGTTGTTCAGGCTATCTCGCTGCATCTGGAGGGTGACATTCGACAGCCAAAGCTGCTCGACCTTAGAGATCGCGATATTCGATCCAACTGGGATGCTGCTCTCCGAGCAATGGAGGCGGCGGTGCAGGAGCTCCGAAAGATTGGAATCCCTGCGTCATCTTGGATGCCATATAAGGGCCTAGTGTTCCCGATCGCCGATCGCGCAATGAGCCTTGGCTCCACGAGCCTGGACCTCCCGGAAATCAGGACTTGGCTTTGGAGCCGGTCGTTCGGGATGGACTATGGGGTCGGTTCGAGCACCCGCATCGCACAGGATGCTCGACTATTGTCGCAACAAGCCCCCGACTGGACTTCTGCGAATCTAGCCGTAGACCGTCGGGTGGTCCGCACAGCGACCCGCAAACAACAGTCGGCTCTCTGGTCGGCGTTCGTTTCGCTGCTGGCGTCTGGACCTGCACGCGACCTTCTGTCTGGCGAGATAGTAGAAGATCCTGCCGAGAACGCGGTTGTCATGAGCCTCTTCCCTCGGAGCACTGACGAAAGTGGTCATCACTTGCGCGTGCTGGGCCTCGTGCTGCTCACGAGAGCCTCGGCCAAGGTCCTTCGGAATGACCGGACACGGTTCTTTCGCGAGATCAAGGTAGACGCCCTTGAGTCTCAGCTAATCTCGCGTCCAAGCGTTGGTGAGTCGCTGCTCGATCCGGAGGTTTTCTTTGATGAGCGCCTGGTCATGTTGGAGGATCGAGTCAACTCATTTTCGTCGCTCAGTATTCGCTGGTTTGACGGGCGAGAGTCAGCGAGCTAGGTCGTACCTAGCAGCGCGCGATCGTACTTCCCCTCATGAGGTGGAGTGACCCACCGGAGGCTGTAGTGCCAGGTTCGCGAGGCCCTGGTGTGGCTTCGAAACTTGTCACGAACAGCTCAGCTTTGATTTAGTCCTGCATCCACCCGAAAGCGGTCTGCGGTCCTTGGCACCGTCGTGGCGCTGATCGCTGAATAGTGATGCTTCCGCTATCGTCTGGACCAAAGCGTGTTCGACGAAGAGCGGAGTAACGGTGGAGTTTTCAGAGCGTCTCGATTCCCTCGCAACGAAGGTGAAGAACCAGGCGACGGCGATCGGGACCGAGGAGGCAACGAAGAATGCGTTCGTCATGCCGTTCATCTCGACAATTCTTGGCTACGACGTCTTCGACCCGCTCGAGGTCGTCCCCGAGTTCACAGCCGACGTCGGCACGAAGAAGGGGGAGAAGATTGACTACGCCATCATGCGCGACAGTGAGGTCCAGATCCTCATCGAGTGCAAGCCATCGATGGGTTCACTCAAGATCGAGCACGCTTCCCAGCTCTTCCGCTACTTCGCTGTGACCAATGCGCGCATCGCTGTTCTGACGAATGGTGTCGTCTGGCACTTCTACACAGACCTTGATGCTCCGAACCGCATGGACGGCAAGCCGTTCCTCGTCCTTGACCTGCTCGACATCGATGAGACGCTGATCCCCGAGATTCAGAAGCTGAGCAAGGAGAGCTTCGACCTCGACTCGATCATCAGTGCGGCGGAGGAGCTCAAGTACATCGGGGCTCTGAAGCGAGAGATCGCAAGCCAATTCCGCGAGCCGACGGACGAGTGGATCAAGTTCTTCGCAACGCGTGTGTACGACGGTTCATACACGCAGAAAGTGCGTCAGCAGTTCACTGGGCTGGTAGGTAAGGCGGCGCACCAGTTCCTCAACGAGCGTGTGAATGATCGTCTGAAGACCGCCCTCGGCGTGAGCGGAATTACGCACACGTCAGACCCTTCGCCGGCGACGAGTGCTGAGGTCGCGGAAGCAGACCTCGACCGCGACACCGAGATTGAGACCACTCTCGAAGAGCTAGAGGGCTACCAGATCGTGAAGGCGATCGCCTGTGGCGAGGTCAAGCCGCAGCGCGTCACGCACCGCGATGCGAAGAGCTACTTCGCCGTGCTGCTCGATGACAACAACCGGAAGCCTGTGGCCCGTCTTCACTTCAACGGGAAGCAGAAGTACCTGGGGCTGTTGGACGAGGACAAGGTCGAGACGCGGCACGCGATCGAAGAGCTCGATGAGATCTATTCGCACGCGGATTGTATCCGCGAGGCCGTTCGCAGATACAAGGACTAGTCCGAAGGGCGGGTGGCGGCGCCTCGGTTGGGTGCGGAACGCCTCTTCAGCCTCGCCCGCCGCTGACCTTCTTGAACCACACACCGACCTGCGTCTGGAACAGCTCACGGACCAGGTCGCTGTCGAGCGCACCGTCGACGCCTCGAAGTCGACCCTGTGTGAGCTCTCCGCAGACCACTGCCCATGCGTATCCGATCGCCAGGGTGAACGTGCTGGCGACTGTGCCTGAGATCACACCCCCGACGACTGTTCCCGCTCCAGGGATGAACTTCAGGAGCCCTGCGACCGCGCTTCGTCCGGCAGCGGAGACAGCGACGGTGGCTGCGGTTGCCGCGATCGTGGCGGTCTCGACCCTGACCCCGTAGATTGCAGCCACTCTCGCCATCATCCCGAGCTGAATGGGGACGAGCACCCCTGCGTCCGCGACGGGGATCGGAATCGCCCCGACCGTCAACGCCGCCGTGGCAGCCGCGCGGACAACTGTTTGAGCTTGCTTGCGCTTTCTTGCCAGATCGACCTTCTGGGCGGCAGCGAACGCTGCTTCAACACCCGCGGGAGCTGCGCGAAACGTGGCATCGACGAGTTCCGTGAGCCCGTGCTGAACCTGGCCGGTGAACTCATCCGCTGTCGACATCACCAGGATCGGTCGACCCCCCACGATCGGCAGGTCGAGTCCGGCGATGTGGTCGGCCAGCGTCAGAGCGTCGGCGTGATACTCGCCGTTCCGCGACGGCACCTGCGTCAGGACGGCGACGACAGGCAGGCCGAGCTCGTGCAGGCGACGGATGAACTCCGCCTCGGTGTCCTCGAACCGCCGGTCCGTCGCCCGGACGCAGTACCAGGCGACGTGGATCTGCTCCGAGAGCGGCCGCTGGCGCATCTTCTTCAGGTAGTCGCCGAGTTCGCGGATCAGCTCATCGGTGTCCTTGCCGATCTCGAGGCCACGGGTGTCGAGCAGGCCGAGGAAGCCGGAACGATGGATGTAGAGATGCTCGTCCATCGTCACGGGCTCGCCGACTCCGGTGGGAGCGACCTCCTCGCCGAAGATCGCGTTGATCAGAGTCGACTTGCCGACGCCTGTCTTGCCGAAGATGGCGAGGTTGAAGCGGCCGATCTCGTCCGCCTGCTCTTTCCACTGACTGCGGAACTCGTCTTCAGAGAAGGTTTCACCCGTCATTGCGCACTCTCTCTGAGGCCGTGGCCCCGGTCATGAGGCGTCGCGCCCCTCGCTGAGAACTAGCGTATCGAGGGGTGGTAGCGCGGGCCCCGTCTCAGTCGCAGGCGATCCCGTCACCGTCGCGGTCGAGGTCGTACACATCCGGCCCGACCACCTGCAGCGGCCCGCGCACGTACGCCGGCCCGTTCCCGCTCCCGCCCGCGCAGTCCACATCCGACGCGATCGGCACGCACACCCCGGCATAGCTCGAGTGGCATTCGGCCGCAGGCTGCACCAGAGGCACCGGTGCCGGCGCAGGCTGTCGCGTTCCGTTCGACGTCACCTCGTTCACCGGCGCAACGGTGACGACTTCGCCGACGACTTCGCGCGACACTTCCACACCATCGACGTAGGTCACGCGGTACGTGGTGACCTTGGTTCCGTCGACACCGGCTGTCGTGATGGCGGTCTGTCCGACGTCGAGCTGCGGATCGTCGGCCGTCGTCCGCTCGAAAGGAACGACCGTCGACTCTTCGACCTCCTCGAAGGTGGTGGGCTTGGGAGAGGGGGTCGGCTTCTCTGTCTGCGCGGAGGCGAACGGCGTGGCATCCGACGACGACCCCGAGCTCGTGGTGTCGGAACCCGGTCCGCCGAGGGCGGCATTCGCTCCAGACCCCGCGAACATCAGAACGAACGCGATCCCCAGAGCAGCCCAAGCCGCCCCGCGCGAGCGCACGCGAAAGAGCTTCGCCGAGCCACGCACGATCCCGTAGATGGCGACGAAGAAGAGGACCAGCCCGGCGAGCATCATGATCACGCCCAAGCTGCGGGTGAGCAGGAGGACCGCGAGCACCACCGCTCCCACGATGAGGAGGATCTTCAGCCGAGAGGACTTCGCCTCTGCCGGAGCGGCTTCGACGGAAGCCACGGCGGCAGCCGCAGTCGGCGCTTGCCCCAGAGGAGCGGTGTGCCCCGTCCATTTAGTGCCGTCCCACCAGCGTTGCTGCTGTGCGGGGTGCTCGGGGTCGGCGTACCAACCTTGGGGTGCTGCGGGCATCGTTGCCCTCCTTCTGCTCAAGCTCTGGCCGAACACTACCGATATTCCAGCGAGCAAGGGAGAATCCCATCTCGGGCGCCAGCAGACGCACCCTTCCCTCTCTCCACTCCCTGCGCCATCATGAGACGACCGCCCACCAAGGAGGCCCTCTTGTCGCTCGCTCCGACCACGCCGGCAACCACCACCACAGGCCTCCCCGGCGTAGCGATCATCGCGGAGATCCGACGCGTCCTGATCACGACCCTGGTCGCCGTCTTCGTGTACTCCTCACTCATGGTCGCCAGCAGGAGCTACTGCCCCGGTGGCGTCGACGGGAGCGGCGGCTTCATCGACTCATCGGGACGGCCGACCGACCAGGCGCCTGTGTGTATCGATCTGACGCTCAGCCCCAGCCCCCTGGTCTACATAGGCATCGCCGCGATCGTGCTGATCACTCTCGGACGCGTGATGAAGGCGAGCGACGAACACACCGCCCTCAAGACGCTGAACCGCGCGGCCATCGGAGTATCGGCGCTCGTGGGCCTCGCGATCATCGTCTCTCTCGTCTGGTTCTTCCTGATCCCTATAGAGGGATTCACCTCCGGCTCATGGACGGTCTTCAGTCCCTTCCCTTTCGGAAACATCGACGTCACGACCACGCCCATGACCGTCGAGTGACTCACGAAGACAGCGGGGGCGACGCGCGGATCGGCGGCGCCGCTGCGCGACACGCCCGGCGGTCAGCCCTGATTTGCCCGATCCCCGGGATCCGCGTAACTTATTACTTGTTCGCCCCAAACGGTTGAGCGGAGGTCCTCGGACCGGCTCCCGTCAAGCAGCTAACACCTCCCGAATCCCAGACACTCACCGAGTGAGCAGGATGAAGGAAGCTGATCCGTTCCCACGGTCAGGCCGAAGAAATTCGGACTTGACAACGGAAACGAGATCGGTAAGATAGAGAAGTTGCCCTGCGGGCCTGGCTGTGATGGCTGGGTCGTGGGAGCATCCGATCCTTGAGAACTCAACAGCGTGCACTTGTCAAATGCCAAATTATCCTCGTCTAGCTTCGGCTAGGTGAGAATTCCTTTGGATCAAAGACCAACTCCTTCCGGGGGGTTGGCAATGGATGAAGTCAGCAATGAATTTGTCTCTTTGGTCAGCATCAAACTCGCTGCGATCCTGGTTTTCCCCGGGGTTGTATGCATTTCTTTTTTACGGAGAGTTTGATCCTGGCTCAGGATGAACGCTGGCGGCGT
>JBOGEI010000065.1:0-19326 GCA_050701935.1 Microbacterium sp. | reverse complement strand
GTGGGGTGCTACTCCTTGACGGCGCCGGCGGTGAGGCCCTGCACGATCCAGCGGCTCGCGAGGGCGAACATCGCCATGGTCGGCAGGATCGTCAGAACGGCCGCGGCGCTCATCGAGCCCCAGTCGATGTTGAACGTCGAGATGAAGCCGTTCAGCGCCGAGGGCACGGTGCGGTTCGCGTCGGTGTTCATGAGCACGACCGACAGGAACAGCTCATTCCAGCAGTTCACGAAGTTGAAGATGAACGCCGCGATGATGCCGGGCGTCATCACCGGGACGAGCACCCGGAACAGGGCGCCGAGGCGCGAGCATCCGTCGATCATCGCCGCCTCTTCGAGCGCATCCGGCACGTTCTCGAAGAAGCCGCGGAGCATGACCGTCGAGAACGGGATGCAGATCGCGATGTAGACGAGGATCAGGCCGGGCTTGGTGTCGACCAGGCCGAGATCGGTCATCATCGAGTACAGCGGCCCGAGCGCGATGAACGCGGGGATCATCTGCGTGAGCAGGAACGCGATCAGGATCGCGCCCTTGCCGCGGAACTCGAAGCGGGCCAGCACGTAGGCGCTCAGTAGGGCGATGAGCGTCGCCACCGCGCCGCCCACCACCGCGACCAGGGCCGAGTTGCCGAGGAAGACCCCGAACGAGCTCTTCTGGAACAGGCTGATGTAGTTCTCGAGCGAGGGCTCGCTCGGCCAGTACTCGATCGGGAAGCGGTTGATCGTGCCCGGCGACTTGATCGAGGTCAGCGCGATCCAGTACAGCGGGAACAGCGTGATCACGAGCCAGAGGCCAAGGCCCACGACGCGGACGACGCCGCCGACTGTGACGCGCGGTTTCGGGCGCGGAGCGGATCCAGGGTCCGGCACGGTGATGCGCCGGGTCTCGGTGATCGAGGAGCCTGTCCGGGAGGTGTCTGTCATGGTCATCGCTGCACTCTCCGCATCGCCATCAGGTAGAACGCGCAGAACACGAACAACACGGCCATCACGATGAGGCCGATCGCGCTCGCGAAGCCGTAGTTGCCCTGCTGCGTGTAATTGATCATCCAGGTCGTGATGATGTGCGTCTGGTTGGCGGGACCGCCGTTGGTCATCGCGTAGATGATGTCGGGGAAGTTGAAGATCCAGATCACGCGCAGCAGGATCGTCAGCAGCAGCGTCATCGAGATGTACGGGATGATGATCGAGAACAGCTGCCGGAACTTGCCAGCGCCGTCGAGGCTCGCCGCCTCCAGCATCTCGTCGGGCACCGACTGGAGGGCTGCGAGGATCATGATCGCGAAGAACGTCACTCCGTACCAGACGTTCGCGACGATCACCGCGAACATGGCGAGCTTCGGATCCGCCAGCCAGGGGAGCGGGGCGTCGATCAGACCCGCCTTCATGAGCAGGTCGTTGACCACGCCGAACTCGGCGTTGAACATCCAGCGGAACAGCATGCCGATCAGGAAGCCCGACACCGCCCACGGGAAGAACACGAGCGCCTGGTAGAGCCCGCGGAAGCGGAACTTCTTGCGCAGGGCCAGCGCGATCAGGAACCCGATCACGAGCTGCGGCACGAGCGAGCCGACGACCCAGAGCACCGAGTTCCACGCCACGGTCGGGAAGGCCGGATCACGGAACACGGCGAGGAAGTTGTCGAAGCCCACGAACGGCGTCGACGTGAGGTCCCACAGGTTCCAGTCGTGGAAGGCCATGCGCGCGCCCTGCAGCATCGGCCAGTAGGTGAACCAGCAGACGAAGACGATCGCCGGCGCGAGGAAGGCCAGCAGTGTCCATGCCTGGCGTCCGCGGAACGGGCGGCGGCGGGATACCGGGGAGGCCCCGGCGGCGGTCTGCTGCGAAGCAGTGCCGACGGAGCCTCCCTTCTGAGCGGTGCGGGCCACAGGTCAGCCCTTTTCCGCGGCGTACTTCTCGGTCCAGAACGCATCCCACGATGCCAGCAGGTCGCTGGTCGACATGTTGCCCAGCAGCACGTTCTGCACGTCCTGGTCGGACTTCTGGATCCACTCCGTCCACCAGCTGACACCGCGCGGCTGGCGCACGTTGACGTAGGTCTCCGGGTCTTCGGTCATGGTGACGTAGCTGGTCCACGGGCCCGACGAGTAGAAGTCGTCGTCGGCAGCGGCCGAGATGATCGGAACCAGGCTGTTGGCCTGCGCGAACTCGGTGGCGGGCTCGGCGGACGAGAGGAACTCGACGAGCTTGACGGATGCCTCCTTGTTCTCGCTGTTCTCGGCGACGCCCCAGCCCGCGACGGCGAGCGGCTGGGCTGCTTTGCCTGATGGGCCGACGAGCAGCGGAGCGGTGTCCCACTGGTCTTCGGTGAGCGAGGAGTCCTGCACGGTCGCGATGACCTCGGGATCCTGCAGCAGGAACGCCGTGGTGCCGTTCGTGAAGCCCGCGACCATCTCGGGGTAGCCCCACGAGACGGCGGAGGGCGGGGACGCCTCCTTGAACAGGTCGAAGTAGTCGTCGACGGCATCCTGCGCCTCGGGGGCAGCGAAGATGGTCGAGCCGTCCTCCATGAGGAACGCGTCGTCGACGTCGAGTCCGTCGATCGTGTACGCCTCGATGGCCGCGACCACATTGCTGTTGGCGTTCTGGCCGCCGCGGAAGGCATAGCCGTAGATGTTGTTCGACGGGTCCTGGATCGTGCTGGCCTGCTCCAGAAGGTCCTTCCAGCTGTGGGGCGGACCGTCGAAGCCTGCGTCCTTCACGAGGTCGGTGCGGTAGAACAGCGACAAACCGTAGAAGCCGTAGGGCACGAAGTAGCTCTTGCCGTCGGCGGCGACCGAGGCGGACTGTGCGTTGTCGGTCAGGGCGTCCCAGCCGTCCCATTTCTCGAGGTCGGGGCCGAGGTCGTAGAGCCAGCCGTTGTTCGCGAACGGTCCGACCGTGATGTCACGCACCTCCAGCACGTCGACGCCCTTGCCGGACTGCAGCATCTGCTGGATCTTCGCGTCGGCCTGCTCGGTCGGAGGCGAGACGAGGTTGACGGTGATCTTCGGGTTCGCCTTCTCGAAGTCGTCGAGCAGCCCGCGCAGCAGCTCGGTGCGGGCGGGGTTGGTCAGGCTCTCGACCATCTGCAGGGTGACGGTGCCGTCGGCGGACGGGCCGGAGCTTGCGGAACAGCCGGTGAGAGCGAGGACGGCGACGGTGCCGATTCCCGCTGCGGTCGTCAAGATCTTGTTCTTCACGATGTGCCTCTCGGTGGGGTGGGTGTTGCGGTCGGGTGAGTGGACGGATGCGGTCAGGGAAGGATGAGGGAATCGGCGCGGCGGATGCCGGCACGGCTCAGGATCTGCGGCACGCAGCGCTCGACGAAGGCCTCGTAGTCGGCGGCCTCGTTGTAGAGGTGGGCGGAGAGTCGGAAGTAGCCGACTCCGCGGAAGCTCGTGAACGCCGTCTCGACGCCGACCTCATCGAGCAGGTCCATGCGCAGGGCGTCGGCCTCTTCGCGCGTCGCGCCGAGCCCGAGCGGAAGACGCACGAGCCGCATCGAAGGCACGGGCGAGGGGAGTGGGGTGAGCGGATCCTCGTCGCCGTATGGGCGCAGCGCCTCGGCGATCAGCTCGGCTCCGGCATCCGCGATCGTTGCCATCGCCGTGCGCGCGGCCGCCCAGCCGAACTCCTCCTCGACGAAGTCGATGGCGGTCGGGGTGGCCAGGTACGTCGTGGCGTCGATCGTGCCCTGGGTGTCGAAGCGGGAGGGGTACGGCTCGCGCGCGGCCCACGAGTCGATGAGCGGCCAGAGCTCGTCGCGGTCCGGGGCAGATGTGACCAGCAGGGCGGATCCCCGCGGGGCGCAGGGCCACTTGTGCAGGTTGCCGAACCACCAGTCGCCGCCGGCGACCGCGGCGGCATCCGGGATGAGGCCGGGGGCGTGGGCGCCGTCGACGAGCGTGCGCACCCCCCGCTCGGCCGCCGCGTCGGCGATGCGTCGGGTCGGCAGCAGGCGGGCTGTGGGCGAGGTGATCTGGTCGACCACGAGCAGGCGGGTGCGGGGGGTGAGCTCATCGGCGAAGAGCTGCACGATCTCGTCGTCGGAGGAGAGCAGCGGCAGAGCGACGGTGCGCACGGTCGCGCCGAAGCGGCGGGCGAGGCGCTCGGCTCCCATGGTGATGGCGCCGTACCCCTGATCGGTCACCAGGATCTCGTCGCCTCGTTCGAGCTGCAGCGCGTTGAAGACCACGGTGGCCGCGGCGGAGGCATTGGGCACGAAGACGCTGTCGTCTGCACGGGCGCCCACGAACGGGGCGGTGCGCTCGCGTGCCTCCTGCACCCGCTCGGCGATGCGCGGGAACCACTCGACGGGGCTGAGGTCGGCACGGCGGCGCAGTGCATCCTGGCGCTCCACCACGACGGATGGGACCGCGCCGAAGGATCCGTGATTGAGGTGGATCACTGCCGGGTCGAGGGGCCAGGCGTCGCGTGCTCGCATGCCGGAGTTCAGCGTGAGCGGTGCGGGGAACAGCGGTGCGGGCATCGGTCCTCATCGGTGAGTGGGGCGAGTTGTTGCACAACTTTGCCACATGCCCGCGGAAACTGCCATGAAACGGGAAATATGAAACATAGTTGTCATACGAGTTTCCTGTGGAGGGGAGTTCCGACAGACTTCACGAGGGGTGGGGGAGTGTCAGAGAGGATGACGATGAGCGCACTCGACACGGCGCTGCACGGGCTGCGGGCGCTGATCGCCGACGGTGCGCTGCGGCCCGGAGACCGCTTGCCGAGCGAAGGCGAACTCTGCGAACGTCTCGGCGTCTCCCGCGGTTCCCTTCGCGAGGCGATCCGGATGCTCGCCGCCCTCGGTGTGCTCGACACGCGACACGGCTCAGGCAGCTACGTCAGCGAGCTGCGCGCGGCCGACCTGATCGGAAGCCTGTCGCTCACGGTCGGATTGCTGCCGATGGCAGGTGTGCTCGAACTGACCGAGCTCCGCCGCGTGCTCGAGCCCCACGCCGCCGCGCTCGCCGCCGCGCGCATCGATGAAGACACCGTGGAGTCCCTCGACCGCGTGCTCGACGAGATCGAGGCGACCACCGACTTCGAGGTGCAGTCGCGGCTCGACCACGAGTTCCACATGGCGATCTCCGGCGTCGCAGGCAATGAGGCGCTCACCAGTCTGATCGACGTGCTGCGTTCGCGCTCGCGGGCGTATCGGATCTCCGACCCCGAGGATGCGGCCGAGCTCAAGGTGCACTCCGACGCAGGGCACCGCGCGATCCTGCGCGGCCTGGCGGCGGCGGACCCTGTCGCCGCGAGCGCTGCGGCCTCGGCGCACGTGGCGTACACGGAGTACTGGGTGCGGAAGTACTCCGGCCTCGACGACTGACGCGCGGCCTGCGCTCCGGTCAGCCGAGGGTGATGTCGACCTGGATCTCGGCGGCGATGCGCTCGAGGTCGGCGCGCAGGGCGTCGAGGTCGACGGAGGCGGGAACCTTCGCGGTGACCGAGGCTTCGAACAGGCGGCCCCCGGCCATCGCGGCGTCCCTGGTCTCGGTGGCGAGCTCTTCGATGCTCAGGGCATGCGCGCTCAGCACGCCGGAGACCTCGCGCACGATGCCGGGCCGGTCGTTGCCGAGCACCTGGATCTCGAGCAGCTGATCGTCGTCGGCCGCGGCGTCCGGGGTGCCGGTGAGGACGGCGAGGGTGAGAAGCCCCTGACCCTGGAGGCCGCGCAGGGCGGAGGTCAGCTCGGCTTCCTTGTCATCGGCGACCGAGACCTCGATCACGCCGGCGAACGTGCCGGCGAGCTCGGCCAGCGAGCTGTTCTCCCAGTTGCCGCCGTGCGCATCCACGACATCGGCGACGGCGGCCACGAGGCCAGGACGGTCTGCGCCCGCGACGGTGAGGATCAGAGTAGTCATGCGGCCAGCGTAGCCCGCAGCGCTCACTCCACCCAGACGCCGGACTCCAGGAAGCCTTCGAGCCGTGCACGGTGCGGGGCGAGGTCCCAGCCTTGGGCTGCGACCCACTCGTCGGAGTAGTAGGTGCCGGCGTATCGGACGCCGCTGTCGCAGATCAGGGTCACGACGCTGCCGGTCTCGCCCGCGGCTCGCATCCGGGCGATGAGCTGGAAGGCGCCGTAGAGGTTCGTGCCGGTCGAGCCGCCCGCCCAGTGCAGGGTTCGCTCGCGCAGCAGGCGGATCGCGGCGATCGAGCCGGCATCCGGAATCTGGATCATCTCGTCGATCACGGTGGGCACGAACGAGGCCTCGACGCGCGGGCGACCGATGCCCTCGATGCGGCTCGGACGACCGGCCGGGGGATCCACGGTGCCGGCCCAGCCGTCGTAGAACGCGGAACCCTCGGGGTCGACGACCGCGACCTTCGTGTCGTGCCTGCGGTACTTCACGTAGCGGCCGAACGTCGCGCTGGTTCCTCCGGTGCCGGCCCCCGTGACGATCCAGGTGGGGATCGGATGCCGCTCCTGGGAGAGCTGGCTGAAGACGCTCTCGGCGATGTTGTTGTTGCCGCGCCAGTCGGTCGCGCGCTCGGCGAACGTGAACTGGTCGAGGTAGTGGCCGGTGCAGTCGGAGGCGAGGCGCTGTGCCTCGGGCGACATGTCTTCGGCGCGGTCGACGAAGTGGCAGGTGCCGCCGTAGAACTCGATGAGGTCGATCTTCTCCTGCACCGTCGAACGGGGCACGACAGTGATGAACGGCAGCCCGAGCATGCGGGCGAAGTAGGCCTCGGAGACGGCGGTCGATCCGCTCGACGACTCCACCAGCGTGGTGTCTTCGCGGATGCGACCGTTGACCAGGCCGTAGAGGATCAGTGAGCGCGCGAGGCGGTGCTTGAGCGAGCCCGTCGGATGCACCGACTCGTCCTTGAGGTACAGGTCGATGCCCCACTCGGGCGGCAGCGGGAACAGGTGCAGGTGCGTGTCGGCACTGCGGTTCGCGTCGGCTTCCAACAGGGCGATCGCGGTGCTGGTCCAGTCGCTCATGCCCTCGACACTACCTGCCGGTCAGCCGACCGTTCCGGCGCGGGAAGCCCCGCCATCGCCGTCGACGTGCAGCAGCGAGGCCTGCGACTGCTCCTGCTGCAGCTGGAACTCGAAGCGCGAGCGGTCGCCGCGGTGATACGCGATGAAGTACTCGATAGGCGTGCCGTCGGAGCTGCGACTGATGCTGCGCAGACGCAGCAGGGCCGAGCCCGCGCTGACACCCAGGTGCTGCGCCTGCTCGTGCGTGGCCACGGTCGCCTCCGCCGAGCGCACGCCGTGCGTCGCGACGATGTCGTTGTCGGCGAGCAGACGGTAGAGCGACCCCTCGGTCAGGTCGGCGCCGAGCGTCACGGAGCCGACGGCCTCCGGCATCCAGGTGGTCGAGAGCGACCACGGTTCGTCGTCGACGTGGCGCAGGCGTTCGAGGACGACGACGGGGGAGCCGACGGGCACCTCGAGGGCGAGCGCGACCTCTTCATCGGCCGTCGTCTGCTCGTGCCGCAGCACGTCGCTGTGCACGTGCCCGCCGCGACGTTCGACGTCGTCGTACAGACCGACCAGCGTATGCACCAGGCTCTCGCTCGTGCGCGGGCGGGAGACGAACGTGCCCTTGCCCTTCACCCGCTCGACGAGGCCCTCGTGCTCCAGCTGGGCGAGCGCCTGACGCACGACGGTGCGCGAGATGCCGTATCGCTCGCACAGGCGGTGCTCGCCGGGCAGCGGGTCGCCGGGCTGCAGGCCGTCACGCGCGATCCCGTCGATGATCAGCTGGCGCAGCTGGTCGTACATGGGCGCGGCGGAGTGCCGATCGATCGCGTCGTCGACGATGGCCATCAGTACGCCACCCCCGCGTGCAGGATCACGTTCGCGTAGGGGGTGAACTCGCCGGAGCGCACGAACGCGCGAGCGCCCTGGCTGAGCTTCTTGAACTCGATGTGCGGGATGAGCTCGATCTCGAACCCCATGTCGGCGAAACGGTCCTGCAGTGCCGCCAGCACCTCGGGGCTCTTCTCTGCGACCTCGGCCGAGACCGTCGCCCCCTCGACCACCAGCTCCGCGAGCACGGTGTCGAGGACATCGAGGAAGGCCGGAGCTCCTGGACGGTATGCCAGGTCGATGCGCTCCGAGCCCTGGGGGATCGGGAGGCCGGCATCGGTGACGACCAGCAGGTCGGTGTGGCCGGTCTCGCTGATCACTCGGGAGAGAGCCGGATTGATCGTCGTGGCGGTCTTGCGCATGTTTCTCCTCGGTTCTCCGGATGCTCGGTCGGCTGGTTCAGCTCGCGACGGGCGCTGCTGCACGCTCTGCCAGGAACGCGTCGACCTCGGCGCGGTGGGGCAGGCTCGGAGAGGCGCCCTGCTTCGTGACGGTCAGCGCGCCCGCCGCGGTGGCCAGACGCACGGCGTCCGCGAGAGTGCTGCCGTTCGCGAGTGCCGCCCCGAGATAGCCGGCATAGGCGTCGCCCGCGGCAGTCGTGTCGACCGCGTCGACGGGGAACGGCGGGATGACGGATGCGCCCTCAGCCGTGACGACGCACGAGCCCTGCCCCGCGAGAGTGATCACGGCGGCGCCGACCCCCTGGGCGAGGAACCAGCGTCCGGCACGCTCCGCCGATGGGGCATCCGTCACTTCGATGCCGCTGATCAGGGTCGCCTCGGTCTCGTTGGGGGTGACGATGTCGATGCTCCGCCAGATCTCGGCGTCGAGTTCGGCGGCCGGAGCGGGATCGAGGATGACCGTCATGCCGTGTTCGCGTCCGCGCGCCGTGATGTGAGCGGTGAGTGCGGAGGGCGTCTCGAGCTGGGTGAGCAGCACCGAGGTCGTAGGAGCGAGGGCCGCCAGGGCCTCGTCGATCTGCGCGGCGCTGAGCGCGGCGTTGGCGAGCGGCACCATCACGATGTCGTTCTGCGCCGAGGAGTCGACGCGGATGTGAGCGACACCGGTGGGCCCGGGAACCGTGCGCAGGTGCGTGAGATCGACGCCGGCCGCGGTCAATCCGTCGACGACCAGATCGTGGAAGAGGTCGTCGCCCACGCAGCCGACGAAGCTCGTGCGTGCGCCAGAACGACCGGCGGCGACGGCCTGGTTGGCACCCTTGCCGCCCAGCATGAGGGTGAACTCGTCGCCCAGGATCGTCTCGCCCCTGGCGGGCAGGCGCCCGGAGAAGGTGGTCACATCGGCCGTGACGCTGCCGACGATGACGACGCCGGCGCGGTCCTCGGTGTGTGCGGTGGTCATCTTGCTCCTGATCTTCTTCGACGGCAGGCATAGCCGACGCTTTGACAGACCGCGGTGGCTGTCATTACATTAGCCGAATCCGCACCTGTAACGACAGGTTGTCCGCGAGGAGACCCCGATGAACCCGATCGCGCCACGCCTGTACGTCGACAGCGCCGATGTCGACCACGTCTCCCGCCTGCTCGCCGCCGGCGTGGTGCACGGCGTCACCACGAACCCGACCATCCTCGAACGGGGAGGCCGCACTGCCGCCGAGATCCCCGAGCTCTACGCCCGGTGGGAGTCGGAAGGGGCGCGAGAGATCTTCTTCCAGACCTGGGGCGGCGACACCGCATCGTTCCTCCGCAACGCCGAGGGCATCCGCGCGCTGGGTGATCGGGTGGCCGTGAAGGTCCCGGCGACGGCCGCGGGTTTCGCCGCGGCATCCGCTCTCGTGCGCGACGGAGCAACGGTGCTCGTCACGGCCGTGTACTCGGTCGCACAGGCCCTCGCGTGCGCCTCGATCGGCGCGCAGTACATTGCCCCGTACCTCGGACGGATGCGCGATGCAGGTCTCGACGGCGACGCGACGATCGCCCGGATGCAGGAAGTGTGCGCGGGAAGCGACTCGAACGTGCTCGCTGCATCCCTGCGGTCACCGGATGACATCACCGGTCTGCGGCTGGCAGGTGTGCCGTACTTCACCGCTGCGCCCGACGTGCTCGACCGGATGCTCTTCCACGAGGTGAGCGACAGCTCGGCGGCTGAGTTCGACGCCGCGATGGTGCGCCTCGGCGCCTGAGCGACGCGCCCGAGGGGTCAGCTCGCCGCGGCCTGGCGCAGCCAGCGCTCCACGCCCGCGATGTGCGCGGTGGCGAGCGAGGTCGCGAGGGCGGAGTCATGCTGGGCGATCGCGTCGGCGATGGCCCGATGCTCCGACAGGGTGCGCTCGACCGCGCCGCCCTCGGTGAGGCCGCGCCACACGCGGGCGCGGACCGTCTGGCTGCTCAGGTGCTCGATCAGGCTCGCGAGGTAGGCGTTGCCGGACATTGCGACGATCTCGCGGTGGAACCGGATGTCGTGGTCGACCAGAGACTCGATCGTGACGGCTGCATCGATGGAATCGACCTCGTCCTGAAGCTCGGCGATCTGCTCGTCGGTGCCGAGCGTGGCCGCGAGCCCGGTCGCCTGCGACTCCAGCATCCGACGCACCGCGAAGATCTCCAGCATGGAGTCGTCGTCGTGCATGTCGACGACGAACGAGATCGCCTCCAGCAGCAGATGCGGTTCGAGGCTCGTGACGTAGGTGCCGTCGCCCCGGCGCACATCCAGGACCCGGATGACCTCCAGTGCCTTGACCGCCTCGCGCATCGAGCTGCGGGAGAGGCCGAGCCGTTCGGACAGCTCCTTCTCGGGGGGAAGCCGATCGCCCGGGGCGAGCTCGCCCGCCACGATCATCGCCTTGATCTTCTCGATCGCCTCGTCGGTGACTGCCATGGCGTCATCCTAGCGATTGATCGGATGTCTCCGGCAGGATGGAGCCATGCGCGTTCTCGATTCACATCTGCATCTCTGGGATCCGGAGGTTCTGACCTACACCTGGCTCGAAGGCCCGATGGCGTACCGGTTCGCCGACCTCGAGCTCGAGCTCGCCCGTGTGCCCCAGGCGCAGCCGGAGACGTCGGTTTTCGTGCAGGCAGAGACCGTCGAAGACGACTTCCTCGACGAGGTGCAGTGGGTCGCAGGCCTTGCCCCGGCGCTCGGCATCGTCGGCATCGTCGCCGGCATCCGTCTCGACCGGGGAACCGACACGGTCGCGCACCTGGAGGGGCTCATGGGCGAGCCCCTCGTCGTGGGCGTCCGACACAATCTGCAGGGTGAGCCCGACGGACTGGCGGTCTCGGCGGCATTCGTGACCGGTGCGCGCGAGGTCGCCGCGCGCGATCTGACCTTCGACGCATGCGTGCGCGCCGACCAGCTCCCCGAGATCGCGCGATTCGCCGGTGCGATCCCCGAGCTGCGGATCGTGCTCGACCACCTCGGCAAGCCTGCCGTCGGCACCGCTGAGGCTCCGCTCGCCCCCTCGGCGGAATGGGCGCGTGACCTCGCCGAGTTGGCCCGGCATCCGCACACCTTTTGCAAGCTCTCCGGCCTCCCGGGCGAGGCCGGTGGAGACTGGAGCGCCGAGCAGGTCGAGCCGTTCCTCGACGTGGCCGCTGACGCCTTCGGGGTCGAACGCCTGATGTGGGGGAGCGACTGGCCGGTCTCGGCGATCGGTCCGGCCGAGACCGGAGATCCGCACGCGCCGGAGGACGGCTCGGCGACCTACCAGCCCACCGCGCGGTCGCGCTGGGCCGAAACCGTGATCGCCTGGGCGGAGACGCGGGGCCACGACCTCGACGCGCTCCTGTGGCGCAACGCCGAACAGTTCTACCGCACCGATCAGCCGCGGCGGCTGCCGACAGACGAGGCTTCGCGCGCCGGCATCCGGGGCTGGCTCCGCGGCCGCCGCAGCTGAGCCGGAGCGACTACTCCGCGCGCAGGCGCAGCTGGGCCATGCCGCCGTCGACCTCGATGAAGGTTCCGGTGGTCGATCCCGCAGCGGGGCTGACCAGGTACGCGACCGCGGCGGCGACCTCGTCGGGGCTGACGAGGCGTCCGTGCGGCTGGCGTGCTTCGAGGGCCGCGCGCTCGGCGGCGGGGTCGGCCGCCGAATCGAGCAGCCGGCCCACCCACGGGGTGTCGGCCGTGCCGGGGTTGACGGCGTTCACGCGGATGCCCTCGCGCAGGTGGTCGGCGGCCATTGCCCGGGTGAGAGCTGCGACGGCTCCCTTCGATGCGCTGTAGAGCGCCCGCTGCGGCAGCCCGGTGGTCGAGGCGATCGATGCCGTGTTGCACACCGCGGCCGATGGCGACTTCCGCAGCCAGGGGAGCGCCGCCGAGGTGACGCGGGCGATGCCGGTGACGTTGACGGAGAGCACGCGTGCCCACTCGTCGTCGTCGTTCGCGGTGATGTCGCCCTGCGCGCCGATGCCGGCGTTGTTGACGACGATGTCGATGCGCCCGAACCTCTCGGCGACGGCGCCCACCGCGGCCTCGACGCTCGCGCGGTCGGACACGTCGGCGGTGAAGGCGGCGAAGGCGGGGTCGGCCGCGGCGGTGTCCCGGTCGAGGACGGCGATGATCGCGCCATCGGCGTGCAGGCGCTGTGCGATCGCCGCGCCGATTCCGGATGCTCCGCCGGTGACGATCGCCACCAGTGCGTTCAGTGCGCTCACTTCTGGGCCTCCCATGCCACGAACTCCTGCCGTTGACGGCCGAGGCCGTCGATCTCGATCTCGACCACGTCGCCGGCGGCGAGGTAGGGGTACTTGCCCGACAGGGCGACGCCCTGCGGCGTGCCGGTCAGGATCAGGTCGCCGGGCTCGAGCGTCACATACTGCGAGAGGTGGTGCACGATGTGCTCGACCGTGAAGATCATGTCGCTCGTGTTCGAGTCCTGCCGCGGCTCGCCGTTCACGAAACTGCGAAGGCCGAGCGCGTGGTGGTCGACCTCGTCGGGGGTGACGAGCCAAGGACCGGTGGGGTTGAAGCCGGGCGCGATCTTGCCCTTCGACCACTGTCCGCCCGAGACGGCCATCTGGAAGTCGCGCTCGGAGACATCGTTCGCGGCGACGAAGCCAGCGACGTGCGCCATCGACTCCTCGGGGGAGTCGAGGTAGGCGGTGCGGGTGCCGATCACGATGCCGAGCTCGACCTCCCAGTCGGTCTTCTCGCTGCCGCGGGGGATCGTGACCGTATCGTTCGGGCCGACCACCGTGTTGGGCGTCTTGAGGAAGAGGATCGGGATGGTGGGCGGCTCCGAACCCGACTCGGCCGCGTGCGCGGCGTAGTTCATGCCGATGCAGATCACGGCGCTCGGGCGGGCGATCGGGGCGCCGATGCGCATCGAGGCGGCATCCGCGAGTTCGGGCAGCTCTCCGGCATCGCGGGCGGCCGTGACCCGGGCGACGAAGTCGTCCTCGAGGAAACCGCCGTTCACATCGGATGTTACGGAGCGGAGGTCGAGGTATCGGTCGCCCTCCACGACGACGGGGATCTCATTCCCGGGGGTGCCGAGCCGCGCGAACTTCATGTTTCTCCTGATCGGTCGGTAGGCCGCGATGAGGCGGCCGGTCTCGTTGACAGTATAGACATCCGATGTTTACACTCCAAGAGATCCGCACGGAAGAAATCAGCCGTGCATGGAGAGGAATCCCGTGAGCCGTATCGTCGCCCTCGACACCACCGACATCCGCTTCCCCACGTCCCTGAGCCTGGACGGGTCGGATGCGATGAACCCCGACCCCGACTACTCGGCCGCATACGTCATCGTGCGCACCGACGCCGCCGACGACATCGAGGGGCACGCGTTCGTCTTCACGATCGGTCGCGGCAACGACGTGCAGGTCGCCGCCATCGACGCACTCGCCGGGCATCTGGTGGGTCGCGAGATCGAACCCCTGCTCGACGACATGGGCGGTACGTTCCGCGACATCATCGGCGACTCGCAGCTGCGGTGGCTCGGCCCCGAGAAGGGCGTCATGCACATGGCCATCGGCGCCGTCATCAACGCGCTGTGGGACATCAAGGCCAAGCGTGCAGGGCTCCCGCTCTGGCAGCTGCTCGCCCGCATGACGCCGGAGGAGCTCGTCGACCTCGTCGACTTCCGCTACCTCACCAACGCCCTCACCCGCGAAGACGCCCTCGAGATCCTCCGCGCCGCCGAGCCGGGCCGCGCCGAGCGGGAGCAGCAGCTGCTCGCCACCGGATACCCGGGGTACACCACCAGCCCCGGCTGGCTCGGTTACTCCGACGAGAAGCTCGAACGCCTCGCCCGCGAGGCCATGGCCGACGGATTCACCCAGATCAAGCTCAAGGTCGGCGCCGACCTCGACGACGACATCCGCCGCTTCCGCAAGGCGCGCGAGGTGTGCGGACCCGACTTCCCGATCGCGATCGACGCCAACCAGCGCTGGGAGGTGTCGGAGGCGATCGAGTGGGTGAACGCGCTCGCCGAGTTCCACCCCGCGTGGATCGAGGAGCCCACGAGCCCCGACGACGTGCTCGGTCATGCCGAGATCGCCCGGGGCGTCGCACCCATCCGTGTCGCGACCGGCGAGCACGCCCAGAACCGCGTCATCTTCAAGCAGCTGCTGCAGGCCGAGGCGATCTCGGTCATGCAGATCGACGCCGTGCGCGTCGCCGGGGTGAACGAGAACATCGCCAACCTGCTCCTCGCCGCGAAGTTCGACGTGCCCGTCTGCCCGCACGCCGGCGGTGTCGGCCTGTGCGAGGCTGTGCAGCACCTGTCCATGTTCGACTTCGTCGCCGTCACCGGCACCCGCGAGGGCCGCATGATCGAGTTCGTCGACCACCTGCACGAGCACTTCGTCGTGCCCACCGACATCCAGGGCGGCTCGTACATGGCGCCGACCGCGCCGGGCAGCGGCATGGAGATGAAGGCCGACAGCATCGCGACCTACACCTGGAAGGGTGCGCATGTCGGCGCCTGATCTGCGCACGCCCCGGCTCGACGTCCCCACGCTCGGGTACGGTGCCGCGAACGTGGGCAACCTGTTCCGTCCGCTGACCGATGACGAGTCCTGGGCGGTGCTTGATGCGGCGTGGGAGAGCGGCATCCGCTTCTACGACACCGCACCGCACTATGGACTCGGGCTCTCGGAGCGTCGGCTCGGAGCCTTCCTGCAGACCAAGCCTAGGGGCGACTACGTGCTCTCGACCAAGGCCGGCCGTCTGCTGCGACCGAACCCCGAGCATTCCGGTGGCCTCGACACCGCGAACGACTTCCACGTGCCCGACGATCTGCAGCGCGTATGGGACTTCTCGGAGGCGGGCATTCGCACGAGCGTCGAGGAGTCGCGCGAACGGCTGGGCATCGAGCAGATCGACCTGCTGTACCTGCACGACCCCGAGCGGCACGACCTCGACCTCGCACTCGCCGAAGCCCTGCCGGCCATGGAGCAGCTGCGCGCCGACGGCGAGGTGACCGCGATCGGCATCGGCTCGATGGTGTCGGATGCCCTCGCCGCAGCCGTGCGCGCGACCGACCTCGACCTGATCATGGTGGCGGGGCGCTACACGCTGCTCGAACAGCCCGCCGCGGTCGACGTGCTGCCCGCATGCCGCGACACCGGAACCGGGATCGTGGCGGCATCGGTGTTCAACTCCGGACTGCTCGCATCGAGCGAGCCGCGTCGCGACGGACGCTACGAGTACGGCCAGCTGCCGGACGAGCTGTGGGACCGCCTCGTGCGCATCGCCGCGGTGTGCGCCGATCATGGTGTGCCGCTGCCCGCGGCCGCGATCCAGTTCCCGCTGCAGTCCGACGCCGTGCGCTCGGTCGTGGTGGGGGGCAGCAGGCCTGCGCAGCTGCGGCAGAACGCGGAGTATGCCGCGCTCGAGGTCCCGGCAGCGCTGTGGGAGAACCTGGCCGCAGAAGGGCTCATCCCGACGGAGTGAGTCCGTGGTGCCGCGCTCAGCGCCCGGTAGTCGACTCCCGCACGATGAGCTCGGCGGGGAACGGCGTCGTCGCGGGCGGCGGCGCCGTGGGGTCGGCGAGCTGCTGCAGGAGGGCGGCTCCGGCGGCGCGGCCGATCTCGTAGCCGGGCTGACGCACGCTCGTGAGGGGCACGACGCCCTGGTGCGCTTGGGCGACGTCGTCGAAGCCGACGAGCGCGATCTCGTCCGGCACGCGGATGCCGTGGCGCAGGAGCTGGGTGAGCACGCCGAGCGCGACCATGTCGTTCGCGGCGAACACGGCGTCGGGGCGCGCGGCGGCGGGCATCGCGATGATCCGCTCTCCGGCCTGCAGGCCGTCTTCGGTCGCCAGATGCGGCACCTCGATCGTCGACACCGTCGCGAGAGTGTCGGCGACGGCTTCACGAAGCCCTGCCAGACGGTCGTTCGACTGGCTCACCGCGGGATTCCCGAGGAACAGGATGCGCTGCCGGCCGAGTCCCACGAGGTGCTCGCCCGCGAGCCGCCCGCCGGCACGATCGTCGAACAGCACGGACGCGACCTTCGACGAGTCGGGGATCGGACCCACCACGACCGACCGGATGCCCCGATCGGCCAGCTCTTCCAGACGCGGCACCACGTCGCCGAGGGGGTAGATCACGATGCCCTGCACGCGGTGCGCCTCGAACATGTCGAGGTTGCGCCGCTCCTGCGCGTCGTCGCGGTTGCTGTTGCTGAAGAACAGCGACCAGCCGCCCTCGCGAGCAACGTCTTCGACTCCGCGGGAGAGGTCGTGGAAGTAGGGCAGCCAGGCGTCGAGCAGGATGAGCGCGAGAGCCTTGCTCGATCCCGCCCGCAGCTGCCGAGCCGATTCGTTGGGCACGAAGCCGAGCTGCTCGATCGCCGCCCGCACCCGTTCGCGGCTCGCGGCTCCGAGCACGTGCGGGTGGTTGAGGTAGTTCGAGACGGTGGAGGACGAGACTCCGGCGAGGGCGGCGACGTCTTTGACGCTCGCTGGCATGGGGCTCCTTCGTCGGGCCGCGTCGATCAGGGTTCCGACCGCGTCGGCGGCCTCAGGATATCGGAGGACTTGCAACGTGCCAAGAAAGTTCTTGACAGGCCTCCGCGTGCCGACGTAGCGTGACTCGCACACCGGACTTGCAACGTGCCAAGTCCGAACGGCGACGGTGCCGCACACCCGCTGTGAGAGGTCTCATGAACATCGGCTGCCACGGGCTCGTCTGGACAGGGAACTTCGATGCCGAGGGCATCCGTCTGGCGGTGCAGAAGACCAAGGAGGCGGGCTTCGACCTCATCGAGTTCCCGTTGATGGATCCGTTCTCGTTCGACGTCGCCGTCGCGAAAGACGCTCTGGAGGAGTACGACCTCGCCGTGAGCGCATCGCTCGGGCTCTCGGAGGCGACGGATGTCACAAGCTCCGACCCCGCGATCGTCGCGGCCGGTGAAGCGCTCCTTATCAAGGCCGTCGACGTGCTCGCAGACCTCGGCGGACAGCATTTCTGCGGCGTGATCTACAGCGCCATGAAGAAGTACATGGAGCCGGTGACGGCCGAAGGGCTCGCAAGCAGCAAGGCCGCGATCGCGCGCGTCGCCGACCATGCGGCCGAGCGCGGAGTGTCGGTCTCGCTCGAGGTCGTGAATCGCTACGAGACGAACGTGCTGAACACCGCACGTCAGGCCCTGGCCTACGTCGCCGATGTCGATCGACCGAACCTCGGGATCCACATCGACACGTACCACATGAACATCGAGGAGTCGGATATGTTCGCGCCGGTCCTCGACGCCGCTCCCGCCCTGCGCTACGTGCACATCGGCGAGAGCCATCGCGGCTACCTCGGCACCGGGACGGTCGACTTCGACACGTTCTTCAAGGCGCTCGGGCGCATCGGCTACGACGGGCCGATCGTCTTCGAGTCGTTCTCCTCGGCGGTCGTCGCCCCCGACCTCAGCCGCATGCTCGGCATCTGGCGCAATCTCTGGAACGACAACGTCGAACTCGGAGCCCACGCCAATGCGTACATCCGCGACAAGCTCGTGGCGGTCGACTCGATCCGGTTGCACTGAGAGCACTCGGACTCGGATCCGAGACGGAAGATCAAGATGTCATTACAGGTCTTCCCATTCCTCCCGACCTTAGATACATTTAGATACAACTTGCGCTCCCTGTAGCGTAGGACGCAGAATTGATCCGATGTTTGCGACGGAATGATCCGTCGACGTCGGAGCAGAACCTTCAAGGAAGCAGGTGAGCGCATGAGTGGACCCATCCTCCGGGTCGAGGGGATCAGCAAGGGATTCCCCGGCGTGCAGGCGCTGAAAGACGTGCACCTCGAGGTGCATGCGGGCGAGGTGCTCGTGCTCGTGGGCGAGAACGGCGCCGGCAAGTCCACGCTGATGAAGATCCTCTCCGGGATCTACACCAAGGACGAGGGCACGATCACGTTCGAGGGCCGGGAAGTCGAGCTCACGAGCCCCCTCCAGGCACAGGAGCTCGGCATCACGATCATCCATCAGGAGCTCAACCTGATGCCCGATCTGACCGTGGCACAGAACATCTACGTGGGGCGAGAGCCCACCACGGGGCCGTTCCTGTCGGAGCGCAAGCTGAACGCGCAGACCGCTGAACTGCTCAAGCGCCTCGACATCCACCTGAATCCGCGACAGCTCGTCGGCGAGCTCACGGTGGCCGAGCAGCAGATGGTCGAGATCGCCAAGGCGCTGTCGTTCAACGCGAAGGTCCTCATCATGGATGAGCCGACCTCCGCGCTCACCGACACCGAGGTCGAGACCCTCTTCGTCCTGATCGAGCAGCTCAAGACGCGTGGCACCGGGATCGTCTACATCTCGCACCGCATGGACGAGCTGCGCCGTCTGGCCGATCGTGTGACCGTGCTTCGAGACGGCACATACATCGGATCACTCGATAAAGCCGAAATCACCATCCCGACGATCATCGAGATGATGGTCGGACGCGTGATCGACGAAGGAACCCGCCCGAAGGCCCGTGAGCACGCGAACGATCCCGTCGTGCTCGAGGTCGAGGGACTGTCGACGAAGAGCCTCCTCAAAGACGTCTCGTTCCAGCTGCACAAGGGTGAGATCCTCGGTTTCGCCGGGCTCATGGGCGCCGGGCGCACCGAGACCGCGCGAGCCGTGATCGGTGCGGATCACCGCGACGGCGGCACGATCACGATCGGCGGGCGTCCGGTGCGCATCACCCAGCCGGCTGATGCGGTGCACCACGGGCTCGGCTACCTCTCGGAGGACCGGAAGCTGCTCGGGCTCATGCTCGAACAGGACGTGACGTTCAACACCGTGCTGGCCTCACTCGAGTCCTATGCCAATGCGATCGGCTGGATGGGCGACAGCAAGGCGAAGAACCGCACCAAGGAGTACGTGCAGCAGCTGCGCGTGAAGACTCCGTCGGTCAACCAGGTCGTCAAGCTCCTCTCGGGAGGCAACCAGCAGAAGGTCGTCATCGCCCGGTGGCTGATGCGCGACTGCGACATTCTCATCTTCGACGAGCCGACCCGAGGGATCGACGTCGGCGCGAAGGAAGAGATCTACCGCCTGATGCAGCAGCTCGCTGACGCAGGCAAGTCCATCATCGTC
>JBOGEI010000064.1:0-19334 GCA_050701935.1 Microbacterium sp. | reverse complement strand
TCGGAGAGCAGTCGGCTGAGCACCGGCTTCGCGATCTCGCTGCGCAGGGCGAGGATGCGGCGCGGCTCCTTCTCGAGGGCGATGAGCTGCTGCGCCATCCCCTCGGCGGAATTGTCCTGTTCGGGAACCAGTGTGACCTCGTAGCCGACGGCCTGCAGAGCCGCGGCGGTCGTCTCACCGACGGCGGCGATCTTGGTCGCGCGCGGCACGACGGCGCGGTGCGCGAAGAGCACGTCGACGGTCGTGGCGCTCGTGACCGTCAACCAGTCGAACTCCCCCGCGGCCAGCTGCGCCAGCGCGGTGTCGAGAGTCGCCTGATCGGTCGTGGGGGCGAAGTTGATGAGCGGCGCCACGACGGGCACCGCGCCCAGCGCACGCAGACTCGCGGCGACGCTGTCGCCCCACGGCCCGCCACGGGGCACGAGGATGCGCCAGCCGTCCAGCGGTCGGTCCTGCTTGATTTCGGAAGTGGTCATGAGGATTGCTCTCGGGATACGAGGCCGGCCGCCCCTTGATCGAGCAGCCGACGGGCAACAGTGAACCCGAGCTCGCGCGCTGCGTGCATCGGGTCTGCACCATCGGCAGCATCCGCTCCATTGCCACTGCCGTTCCGACGAATATACTCCCCGTTCAGAGGCTCGGTGACGTCGAGCCCGATCCGGCGGCTGCCGTCGACGGCGTAGACGACCGTTCTGACACGGATCGCGGGCCCTTCGATCACCGCGTGCGCAGCCATCGGCGCCTGGCATCCGGCGTCCAATCCCTGGAGGATCGCACGCTCCACCGTGATGGCGAGACGGGTGTCGGCATCGTCGAGGCCGGCGAGGGCGGCGAGCAGTTCTTTCGGCGCATCCGCGCGGGTCTCGACGGCGAGCGAGCCCTGACCGGGCGCGGTCGGCCACTCGGCGAGACCGAGCTCCTCCCGTCGCAGCGGCGACTTCGCTCCGAGCCTCGAGAGGCCTGCTGCCGCGAGGATCACGGCATCCAGTTCCCCGGAGGCGACCCTGGCGAGACGGGAGTCGACATTGCCGCGGATATCGACGACCTCGGCACCCGGCGCCCGCCGGTGCACCTGGGCGATACGACGCGGTGAGCCGGTGCCGACGGTGCTGCCGGAGCGCAGTTCGTGCAGCGGAACGCCGTCGCGGGTCAGCACCACGTCGCGGGGATCCTCCCGCTTCGGTGTCGCCGCGATCACGAGTCCCTCCGGGATCGCCGTCGGCAGGTCCTTCAAGGAGTGCACGAGGAAGTCGCACTCCCCCGCGAACAGAGCCTCGCGAAGGCGCGTGGCGAAGATGCCCTGGCCGCCGATCTCGGAGAGGGACGCACGATTCGTATCGCCCTCGCTGGTGATCGGGACGAGCTCGACCGGGCGACCCGAGAGCTTCTCGAGGGCGGCGGCGACATGACCCGACTGCGCCTGCGCGAGCGCGCTGCGGCGGGTACCCAGACGAATGGGGGTGCTCATGCGCTTACTGGAGGACGTCCGCGATCTCGTCGAACCGGAGCCTGCGCCCGGTGTAGAAGGGCACCTCCTCCTTCACGTACATGCGGGCGTCGGTGTAGCGGAGGTCGCGCATCATATCGACGAGGTCGGTGAGCTCATCGGCCTCGAGCGGAAGAAGCCACTCGTAGTCGCCGAGCGCGAAGGATGCCACGGTGTTCGCGAGCACGCCCTTGAAGGCGGCGCCCTTGCGTCCGTGGTCGGCGAGCATCTTGCGACGCTCCTCCTCCGGCGCGAGGTACCACTCGGGCGTGCGCACGAACGGATACAGGCACAGCCAGTCCTTGGGGTCGACTCCGCGGAGGAATCCAGGGACGTGCGCGCGGTTGAACTCGGCGTCGCGGTGCACGCCCATCACGTTCCACACCGGGAGGAGCGAACGCAGCAGCTCGGTGCGACGCAGGCGACGGAGAGCCTTCTGCAGCTCCTCGGCCGTCTCACCGTGCAGCCACACCATGAGGTCGGCGTCGGCCTTGAGACCGGAGACGTCGTAGAAGCCGCGGACGGTGACGCCGGAGTCCTCGATGTAGGAGACGATCGTCTCGAGCTCGGTCGAGTCGTTCTCCGTCACGGGGACGTCGGGGTTTCGTCGCCAGACAGCCCAGAGGGTGAAGCCGGACGGGTTCTCATCGCGCTCTTCGGACATCATGCTCCCCAGTCTGCCTCGTTTGCGCAGGAGCCGCTAATCACCCGTGAGGGCCACTCACGGCATCCTGGAATGCTGCGCCTCAGCGCGAGAGGAAGCGCGCGATCGCCCAGACCGCGCCCCCCACCACCGCCGCGATGCCGACCGCAGCGGCGATCGCCCCGATCGGATTGCGGTCGGCGAACACGCGGGCCTTCGCCACCGCACGGGTCGACGCCTTCTCGACCCGGCGCGGGATGTTCCCCTTGACCTCGATGGCCGCCAGCGCGGCCTTCAGCTCGGCGCGAGCCGAAGCGACCGGGTCGACGATCCCGCCGGGAACGGCGGTGCGCGGCAGCGACTCAGAATTCGTCATCGCCGGCCTCCTTCACGAGTCGGATGTCTTCGGCGACGGCCTGCGCCGGGTTCTGGCGCGCGAGCACCTTGCGGAACTTGAGGATCCCGAGCAGCGCGAACAGCAGCACGGCGAGGATCAGGATGCCGAACACCGCGATCGCCGAGAGCCACACGGGCCACCAGGAGGAGAGCCCGGCGATCGCGAAGACGAGGATCACCGGCACTGCCCAGAACAGGAAGAACAGCGCGACCAGGAACCACACGGAGCCGATACCGGCGTCCTTCGAGGTACGCGAGATCCACGCCTTGGCGGCGTCGATCTCTGCCTTGACCAGATTCGTGACGAGTTCCGGCAGATCCCCCAGGAGAGTCAGCAGACTGTCGTCGGCACGATCTCGGTATCCGCGGGGCATCTCAGGCGCCGGACTTCTTGGCTGCGGGCTTGGCGGCCGCGGGCTTCTTCGCTGCGGGCTTCTTCGCTGCAGGCTTCGCGGCGGTCTTGGCCGCAGGCTTGCTCGGCTTCGCGGTGGCCTTGGCCGCCTCGACCGCCTCCTCCGTGGCCTCGGCGAGATCTTCCGCCGCCTCCTTGCCGGTGGCGATGGCGGAGTCGAGCCGCTGGCCGGGCGTGCCGTTGCCGCTGACCGACTTCGCGACCTTCACCACACCGGTCCAGAGCGCACCGGGCACGGCTGCGGCCTTGTCGCCGACGAACCCCTTGACCTTGGAGACCTGCTCCTGCACGGGATCGAGGTGCCACACCTTCAGCCACTGCGTCTTGATCTGCTCGTAGCGCTCACGTCCGGCACGGGTGCCGAGGACGTAGCCCACGCCGAGCCCGACGACGAGTCCGATCTTCCCCTTCATGGGGTCTCCTCACCTTGTTCCGGTAGTCCGGCCAGATTCGCCCGGTTGGGACCGACCACAGGCTCTCACACCCCGCGGCCAGGTACCCAGCGTAACCCCGTATGCCGATTTCGGCATCTATGGGTCAGAGGGTTGACACGGAGCGCGCTCTCACTCCCACAACAGCGCGCGTCGCAGGCGATCAGCCTCGTCCCGCGCATCCGGGATCACCTGGGCGAGACCGGTTCCGGCGAGCCAGGCGCCGACCGCAGCCACACCGGGGACCGCTGTGATCGCCGCGCGCGCGGCAGCACGGCGCTCACCTGAGCCGATGATCGACGCGGGCTGCGACTGGACGAAGCGACCGCGATGCGACGCGATCACCGCTTCCGGCGCGATGGCGACTCCGAGCAGGGCAGCGGCTTCACGCCGGGCGAGGTCTGCGGCGGCTTCATCGCTCAGCTCCGCCGTGGCCGCAGGCTCCCCCTGGGCGCCGAACGACACCCGGACGACCTGTCGAGCGCCGACGGCAGCACGCACCCAGCTCCACTTCGCGGTCGAGTGCGTGAGCGCCTTGGCCGTGTGACTCCCCGGAACCGTGAGCACACCGGTGCCGCGCGGGGCCGCCTCCAATTCAGGCGCATCGAGGAGGAGGGTGACGATCTCGATCTCGGGAGACGATGTGGCCTCGGCCTCGGCGAGGGCTGGCACCGCCGCGGCGAGGAGCTCCCGCGCTGCGGACTCGGGCGTCGCGATGATGACCGCGTCGGCGGTGATGTCTTCGATCACCGGCTCCGCTGCAGCGATCTCGGCGGCGTGCAGCTCTGCGGCGAGCGCATCCGCATCGTCGGCGATCGCGGGAATGCCACCGGGAGCTGCGATCTCGGTCTCGAGCGACCAGGTCGCCGGCGTCTTGTGCACGCTCCGCACCCGCACACCGGTGCGCACCTCAGCACCGAGGCTGACCAGATCGGCAGCGAGCGCATCGACGAGCACGCTCATCCCGCCGGACAGTCCCTCGACGGCCGCGCCCGGCGCTTTCGCCTCGGTCGACGCCCCGGACGACTTGGCTGCGGCGGCGTCGCGGAGCGCCTGGACGGCACCGGAGAGGGATCCGACCCTTGTGAGAGCGCTGTTGAGCCCCGGGGCCGCGACATCGATGTCGACATCGTCGGGAGATGCCGAGTAGACACCGGTCGTGACGGGGGCGACGAGGCGATCGCGCACCTTCACGCCCATGCGGGACGCGACGAGCTTGCCGAGGCTGAGCTGGTGTCCGATCGTGAGCGGCGGGCGCACGCGGTCGAGGTACGCGCGCCACACGCCCGACCAGCCGATGATGTGGCGAACGTCGTCCTGGAACGGGTTGGCGGGGATACCGAGGATGCCGCCGACCGGAAGGGGCGCAGCCCCCACGCCGGGGATTCCGGCGAGCCAGGCGCCTCCTGCCTGCGGGGTCACGATGCGGTCGGCCAGACCGAGCTCCTCGACGAGTGCGCGCACGAGGCCGCCCCTGGTCGCGTAGCTCTCGGCCCCGGCGTCGACGCTCACGCCCTCGAGCTCGACGCGCCGGATCGCACCGCCCAGGCCGTCGGCGGCTTCGAGGACGGTGACCCGCATGCCGACCTTCGCGCATTCCCGAGCCGCGACGAGCCCTCCGATGCCACCGCCGACGACGACGACGTGCATTTCCGCCGCGCGAGCGGCGAGGTCGGACGGCTCGACGGAAGAAGGCTCAGGGGTCATGCCCTCAATTCTCGCACCGGGGCCGTTCAGGCCTCGACTGATGCGGGGTCGACTGATGCGGCATCGACGGGGGCAGCCTCACCGCGGCCGCGCTTTCTCACCTCGCGCAGCACGATCTGCTCAGGGCACACCGTCGAGAGGAAGTCGCCTACGGAGAGTGCGAGCCTCTCGCCGACGAGCGAATAGAGGATGCGGTTGGCGTCGCGGCGCTCGCTGATGAGCCCTGCTTGGCGGAGCACGCTCAGGTGGCGGGAGATGGTCGGGCCGCTCGCGGAGAACCGCGCGGCGATCTCACCGGCCGCCAGCTCGCCGTCTTTGAGGTCCTGGAGGATCTGGCGCCGCGTCGGATGCGCGAGCGCTGCGAAGATGTCGGTCGCGCTGTCTGCCATGGTTGCAATATAGCACCTTTGCTAGATAGCATTTAGCCGCATAGCTAATGAGCGAAGGAGAGACGCCATGAAGGTTGCGATCACGGGTGGCACGGGTTTCGTCGGAAGGAATCTCGCAGAGCGTCTCGACGACCCGGTCGTGATCTCTCGTCGCAGCGGCATCGAGATCACAGACGTAGACGCGCTGACCGCAGCGTTCGAGGGCTGCGATGCCGTGGCCCACTGCGCAGGCATCAACCGCGAGATCGGCGACCAGACCTTCCGCCGGGTGCACGTGGACGGCACGAGGGCTGTGGTGGAAGCCGCCCGCCGCGCAGGGGTGCAGCGCATCGTGCTGGTCAGCTTCCTCCGGGCACGCCCCGACTGCGGCTCCGGCTACCACGAGTCGAAGTGGGAGGCGGAGGAGATCGTCCGCGGCTCGGGTATCCCGCACACGATCCTCAAGTCCGGCATGATCTACGGCCCGGGCGATCACATGGTCGACCACGTGACCAAGGCCGTGCGAACCCTGCCGCTCTTCTGGACCGTCGGCTATCGCGAGCGCACGGCGCGTCCTGTTCCGGTTCACGATGCGGTCGATGTGCTCATCGCCGCACTCGAAGGCCGCATCCCGGATCCGACGATCGCGGTCATGGGCGCAGACGAGGTCACACTCGGCGAGGCCATCCGCCGCATCGCTCGTGTCGCCGGGCGTCGCCCGGCATTCATCCCCGTGCCGACGTGGATGGTCCGGATGCTCGCCCAGCTGACCGAGTGGACGATGGTCGTGCCGCTCGTCGCCAAGGCCCAGGCGCGGATGCTCGCCGAGGGCGTGAGCGAGGCGGCGCCGTTCGCCCCCGAGGCCCCGCTCGGAATCCGCCCTTCGCGCCCGTTCGACGATCAGAGCATCCGCGAGGCGCTCCCGCAGGGCTGCTTCACCCTCGACGACCTGCGGGTCACGCGTCGCCTGCGGCAGGTACGGGGCGCCTGAGGCGTCAGATGGCGTGCGCCAGTTCGACGATGCGGGTGAGCTGGTCGGGGTCGGTCTCCGGCGGAACACCGTGGCCGAGGTTCAAGATGTGGGCGCGCGCCGCGCGACCGCGCTCGACGACGTCGCGCACGTGCGCCTCCAGCACCGACCACGGTGCGGACAGCAGCGCCGGGTCGATGTTGCCCTGCACCGTGACATCCGGTCCGAGGATCGCGGCGGCTTCGTCGAGCGGCTGGCGCCAGTCGACGCCCACGCCGTCGGCTGCGCCGTCGAGACGCATGTCGGCGAGGAAGGGACCGGTCCCGACACCGAAGTGGATGGTCGGAAGGCCGATGCCCGAAAGCACCGTGCGGGAGTGCGGGGCCACGAAGTTGCGGTAGTCGGCGGTGCTGAGCGACCCGGCCCAGCTGTCGAACAGCTGGACGACGGATGCTCCGGCGTCGCGCTGCGTCTCCAGGAAGCGGCGAGAGACCTTCGCGAGCCAGCCCGCGAAACGGTTCCACGAATCCGGGTCGGCGTGCATCATGGCCCGCGCCCGCAGGTGCTCCTTGGAGGGCCCGCCCTCGACAAGGTAGGCGGCGAGCGTGAAGGGTGCGCCGGCGAAACCGATCAGTGGCGTGTCACCGAGCTCAGCCGTGACGAGCCGGACGGCCTCGGCGATGGCCGTGCCGTCGAGGTCATCCGGGTCGATGGCGGTGATGCGCTCGACATCGGCCGCAGTGCGCACCGGGTTCGCGAACACCGGGCCGCGACCGGGCTCGATCTCGACCTCGACGCCGGCCAAACGCAGCGGGATGACGATGTCGCTGAAGAACACGGCCGCATCCACCCCGTGGCGGCGCACCGGCTGCAGGGTGATCTCAGCCGCGAGGTCGGGGGTGAGGCACGCATCGAGCATCCGCGTCCCGACGCGCAGGTCACGGTACTCGGGAAGCGACCTGCCGGCCTGTCGCATGAACCACACCGGAGCGTGGGCTGGACGGTCGCCGGCGAGGGCGCGCAGGAGCGGGGCGTCGGAGAGGGCCATGGGTCCATCCTCCCATCCGCCCCTTATGGAGCCGCCGAATTCGGCCGTTCGAATCCTCACCACCGGAGCCTCCGGTACACTCGATCTGTGCTGCTGTGTGTGACGGCGAGTCACAAGACCGCCTCCTTCGAATTGCTCGAACGCCTGAGCCGCACCCCCGACGACGTCGCTCCCACCATCGTGGGCATGACGCCGTGCGTGCAGGGTGCAGTCGTCCTGGCGACGTGCAACCGGTTCGAGGCGTACGTGGAAATGGACGAACCGGTCACCGCCGCCGGCGCCATCGGCGTCGAAGCCGTGATCGAGGCGGTCGAGTCGGCCACCGGCATCTCCGCCGCCGATCTCGACGGGGCCTACACCGTGCACTCCGGCCGCCGCGTCGCCGAGCACCTCTTCTCCGTCGCCTCCGGCCTCGAATCCGTCGTCTCCGGCGAGGGCGAGATCGCAGGCCAGGTGCGCCGCGCCCTCAAGTCCGCCCGCAAGGACGGCACCACCTCACCAGAGCTCGAGCGCCTGTTCCAGCGCGCCAGCCAGGCTCAGCGCAAGGTCAAGAACGTCACCGCCCTCGGTCGTGCCGGCCGCTCGCTCGTACGTCTCGCCCTCGAGCTGGCCGACAGCCGCATCGCCGACTGGTCGGCCGAGCGCGTGCTTCTGGTCGGCACCGGCGCCTACGCCGCGGTCACCCTCGCCACGCTCCGAGAGCGCGGCGCCGTGAACATCTCGGTGTACTCGCCCTCCGGCCGCGCCGAAGTCTTCGCAGCGAAGCACGGCATCCGCCCGGTCCCGGCCGACGAGTACGCTCGCACCGCCGCGCGCTCGAGCCTTCTCATCACCTGCACCACGGCGACGGAGCCCGTGCTCGGCCCCGAGCACCTGCAGCTGCCGACCGGCCTCGCCGCCGCCGGTTGCCCCGTCGGCGCGCACAGCCAGCTCGTGGTCGACCTCGGCATGCCGCGCAACGTGGATCCTGCCGTCGCGGGCCTCGAAGGCGTCGCGCTGCTCGACCTCGAAACCATCCGCCTGCACGCACCGCTCGAAGAGCTGCAGGCGACGGATGCCGCACGCAGCGTGGTCCGCGAAGCCGCCGAGACCTTCCATGTGGTGGGCGCGCGCCAGAGCGTGACCCCGTCGGTGGTGGCCTTCCGCTCGCACATCTTCGAGCTGCTCGAACGCGAGATCGAGCGCGCCCGCATGCGCGGCGATGACGACGGCAAGGTCGAGCAGGCTCTGCGCCACCTCTCCGGCGTACTGCTGCACACCCCGACGGTGCGCGCGCACGAGCTCGCCGCCGCCGGCCGCGCCGACGAGTTCACCGCGGCTCTGGCGGCCCTGTATGGCATCGCCCCAGCGGCCGACGCAGCCGCCGGCGAAGACGCGGCCACCGCCTGACGACTCCGGTGGCACACTGGAGGCATGGCCCTTCACATCACCGGAGACACCGCCGCCGACGAGCTGCTGACCGACAACCCGCTCGCCCTGCTGGTGGGCATGCTGCTCGACCAGCAGGTTCCGATGGAGACCGCTTTCGCAGGTCCTCTCAAGATCGAACAGCGCACCGGAGCCACCGACGCCGCGACGATCGCGCACATGGCGCCGGACGAATTCCTCGAAGCCTTCAAGCAGACGCCGGCCGTGCACCGGTTCCCGGGGTCGATGGCGACGCGCGTGCAGACGCTCTGCCAGACCCTCGTCGACGACTGGGGCGGCGATGCCGCGGCCCTGTGGACCCAGGGCGCCCCCTCGGGACCCGAGGTGCTGAAGCGGCTGAAGGCCCTCCCCGGGTTCGGCGAGCAGAAGGCGAAGATCTTCCTCGCCCTCCTGGGCAAGCAGTACGGCTTCACGGGAGAAGGCTGGCGCGAGGCGTCAGCACCCTACGGCGACGATGGCTCGTACCGCAGCGTCGCCGACATCGTCTCGCCCGATTCGCTCGCGAAGGTGCGCGAGCACAAGAAGGCCATGAAGGCCGCGGCGAAGGCCCCGAAATGAAGCCGACCGGGGATGACGTCGCAGGGCTCATCGCCCGCTCCTCCCCCGCCATCCGCCGCCGGGATGCCGAGACGCTGACCGCGCTCATGCAGGAGATCACCGGACGCGAGCCGCAGACCTGGGGCACGATCATCGGCTTCGGCTCGTGCCACTACCGCTACCCCACCGGCACGGAGGGCGACAGCGGACTGCTCGGCTTCGCGCCGCGCAAGGCCGCGACCACGATCTACCTGTTCGACGGAGTGGCCGAGCACACCGAGTCCCTGGCGAAGCTCGGCCCGCACACCACGGGCGTCGGATGCCTGTACATCAAGGATCTGGAGCAGATCGACCTCACTGTGCTCCGCGGTATCTTCGAGCGCTCGCTGGCCTGGGTCGAGGCGGGCGGCACCCCCGAGGTGCAGCTCACCGTCACGGGCTGAGTCCGCAGCACCACCTCGACGCACGACCCGTCAGCGCAGGACCTCGACGAGCGCGACCCACGACACGACCACGGCCGAGACGATCGCGAGCAGACAGCCCGCGGCCGCCAAGTACAGCCCGGCCGGATGCCCGATCCACACCAGCACGCCCGCGGCGAGGTAGGCGAAGATCGGCAGGAAGCCGACCAGGTACTTGAGCGGTCGGGCGCGATCCTCGGGGCTCGGATCGGTCGCGATGAGCCGCGTCGCGTGCACCTGGAACACCGCGGCCAGCAGCGTCGCCACGACCATGGCCGTACCGAACCAGGGGCCGTCGATACCCGGGATCAGCCCGAGCGCCGAAGCCGCGAGCGCGAGGAGCAGTGCGGCGATCCCGGCGAGGAGCCGTGCGGTCAGGGTGCGTGATTTGACGATCTCGGCGATGTTCACGCTCGCCGCGACGATCACGAGTCCGACGAGCGCAGCCGTCGCACCCGCCATCGCGACGTTGAACTCGCTCCACGGCTCGAACATGCCGACATGTTAGACCCACCCGCGCACGGTCGCACGGGTGGGTCTGGACACCCTGGTCGAGGTTCGGGTGCTCAGCGGACGTCGGAGAAGAACGCGCGGATGTCGTCGGCGAGCAGGTCGGGGCGCTCCAGAGCGGCGAAGTGTCCGCCCTCGTCGAAGCGGCTCCAGTGCACGATGTTCGAGTTGTCGCGGTCGGCGAAGACCCGGATCGTCTGGAAGTCGTCGGCGAAGACCGCGACCCCGGTCCGTGCGTCGTTGACCCGCGGTGCGGCGCCATCGGCACCCTCGGCGGCGTCTGCCCTGGCGTTCTCCAGGTAGCTGCGGCTCATGCCGGACGCCGCGTTCGCGAACCAGTTCACGCTGACCTCGAGCAGGATCTTCTCCAACGTCACCAACGAGGTGCCGTTGCCGAACGAGTTGAACAGCTCGCTGTAGGCCAGCAGCCCGACCGGGGAGTCGCTGATCCCCACGGACACGGTCTGCGGGCGTGAGGAGTTCATCGCGTTGTACCCGCCGACCGACTGGAACCACTGCATGTGCTCGAGGCCGGCGTAGTCCGAAGGCTCCAGCTTCTCGAACTCCGCAGGGTCGCCCGAGGGGAACGAGAACAGCTGCAGCACGTGGAGTCCGAGGAAGCCCGCGGGCTCAAGCAGACCCAGCTCCCGAGCCACCATGGCACCGTTGTCCGAGCCGTGGATGCCGTAGCCGTCATAGCCGAGTCCGCGCATGAGCCGGTCATAGGCCGCCGCCACCCGCGCCGTCGTCCACCCGGACGAGGAGAGGGGCTGCGAGAAGCCGTAGCCCGGCGCATCCGGGATCACGACATCGAACGCGTCTTCTGCGCGGCCGCCGTACGCCACCGGGTCGACGAGCCGGTCGATCAGATCGAGGTAGTCGATCGAGGAACCGGGGTACGTGTGGGCGAGCAGCAGCGGCGTCGCACCCTCGTGGACCGAGCGCACGTGGATGAAGTGGATCGTCTGCCCGTCGACCTCGGTGATGAAGTGCGGGACGGCGTTGATCCGCTCCTGGGCAGCTGCCCAGTCGAAGTCCTGCCATCCGGCGACCGCCTCGCGGAGGTAGGAGTTGGGAGTGCCGGCATCCCAGTCATCCGTCGGCGACGGCTGCGGAAGACGGGTGCGGGCGAGGCGATCGTGGAGATCGGCGACCTCGGTGGCGGAGACCGAGACGGTGAAGGGGCTGAAGGTGAGCGTCGTGTTTTCCATATCTCGAAGGTATGAGGGCATTAGGTTGGATTCGTTCCTAATTGATCGACGACTTTTCGAGGAGCTCCGATGGCCGATCCGACCGCTCGACTGCTCGCCCTGCTGGCCCTGCTGCAGACCGGCCCCGAGCGTTCCGGAACCGATCTCGCCGCCCGCCTCGGCGTATCCTCCCGCACCGTGCGACACGACGTCGAGCGCTTGCGAGACCTCGGATACCCAGTCGATGCCACGCGAGGGCCCATCGGCGGATATCGTCTTGGCGCCGGTGGCAGCCTCCCCCCGCTGCTCCTGGACGATGAGGAGGCCGTGGCGGTCACCGTCGGGCTCCGCGCAGCGGCCGGCATCGCGGGGATCGCCGAGTCGGGGGCGAGGGCTCTCGCCAAGCTCGAACAGGTGCTGCCGTCGCATCTGCGCCCCACGGTCGACGCACTCCGCTCGAGCGTCGACCGCGCCCCGGAGAACAACGACACCGACGCCCCCGACCCCGAGGTCGATGCCGCGTCGCTGCAGGCCATCGCGAGCGCGATCCGCAACCAGGAGTGGCTGCGCTTCGACTACGAGGGCGCGCCTGTGCTGGTCGAACCGTATCGACTGCTCACCTGGGTGCGTCGCTGGTACCTGGTCGCACGCGATCCGCAGACCGCGGAGTGGGGCACATACCGGGTCGACTGGATGGAACTGCGGATGCCGACGCATCGGCGCTTCGATCCGCAGCCGCTCCCCGGCGGCGACTACACGGCCTTCGCGATGCGGACCATCGCGGTGAGCGGGTGGATCGTGCACGCCAGGCTGCGCATCGATGCCCCGGCAGAAGCGGTGCTCGAGCGGATCCACGCCGCGGTCGGGGTGGTCGAACCGGTCGACGACGAGCACTGCATCCTCGTCACCGGTGCCGACAGCCTCGACACCGTGGCCGCCTACATCGGAATGCTGATGATGGACTTCACGGTCGAGAGTCCGCCCGAGCTGCTTCCGCGCCTGCAGCTGCTCTCCGAGCGGTATGCGCGCGCGGTGGCGGGATCATGACAGACATGTTCCCGCCACGCGCATATGCGGAGCCCGACGACCTCAGTCCAGGCGGATGAACCGTCGACGCTGAGCAGCGAGCATCATCCCTGCACCCACCATCAGCGCCAGAGCTCCGAATCCGGCGGATGCCCACGCGATCGTCCCACCGGTGGCGGCGAGTCCGGGCGGAGGGGGGAGGAAGTGCTGCGTGACGCATGCCGCAGAAGGATCACACGCGCCGAGAGGATTGGTGGTGGTCACGACGTTCCGGAGCGTGCGGTCGCCGCCTTCCTTCACCGTGACCGCGTACGAGATGGAAACCACCTGACCCCTGGCGAGGTCGCCGCTCCAGACAAGAGAGTTCCCCGAGCGCGCGACCGTGCCGGAACTCGCGACGGCCGCACCGTTCCATGTCGCATCGTCGAGCACACCGGAGAGGTCATCCGTGACGTTGGCTCCAGCGACCGGGCCGACGCCGGTCTGGGTGACGGTGAGGGTGTACGTCACGGTCTGGCCCGTGCGGACGGTTGCCCCCGACGCGGGGTTCGCGGTCTTGGCGAACACGAAGCCGCCGATCGTGTGCGTGGTGACACAGGAATCTTCACACTTGTCACTGGTGACGACGTTGTCGAGAGCTCCGTCGCCATCTCCGTTCACCGTCACCGAGTAGGTGATCGTGACCACTTCCCCGACCGCCAGATTCCCCGACCAGCTCAGCGTCTCGGTCGCGGAGTCGAAGGCGAGCAGCCCTGACGATGCCGAAGCGTCGTCGTTGAACCTCGCATCGTCGAGAACGCGGGAGAGGTCGTCGGAGAGGGCGGCTCCCGCGACACCCGCGCTTCCGAGCTGACTGACCGTGATCGTGTAGGCGATGCGGTCGCCGACCGCGACGCTCGCCCCCGACACCGGATCGGACGACTTCGAGACCGAGTAGTCGCCGATGGGATTCTCGGTGGTACAGGACTCGGTGCACCCGGGGCTGGTCACGACGTTCGCCAGAGTGGAGTTCCCGTCGTTCGTCACCGTCACCGAATAGGTGATCGTGATCGTGTCTCCGGTGACCAGGTCACCGAGCCAGGTGAGCTCTCCGCTCGCCGCGTCGAAGTCCACGGTCCCTCCAGAGGCCGTGGCATCGTCGTTGAAGGTGGCGTCATCCAGCACATCGGACAGATCGTCCAAGAAGTTCGCGCCAGGGACATCGGCGGTGCCGACGTGCGCGACCGTGATCGTGTAGGTGACCTCGTCACCGATCGCGACGACCGAACCCGACGTCGGGTCGGAGGTCTTCGTCACGGTGTAGTCGCCGACAGGAGTGGTCGTCGTTGACGGGGGTGTCGTCACGGGCGGCTGAGTGGGCGGAGTGCCTGTCGCTGTGGCCGTGTTGAAGACCTGCCCGTTGTCGACTTCCGCCTGGGTGATCGTGTATCGGGCATCCGCTTCACAGGTGACGCGTCCATCGGGTGCGAGGGAGTCGGGATCGCACGTGACGCCGATGCCCGCGGCGCCGAGGACGTCGTCGGTGACGACGAGATCGGTGAGGTCGGTGTTCCCCGTGTTGTGGAGGTCGAACGCCCAGAGGATCTGGTCACCCAGGTCGTTGTAGCCGTTCCCGTTCACGTCGAGCACATCGACGACGCGCTTGACGAGCGTGAGTGCGGGAAGAAGCGCGACGTTCGTGAAGTCGCAGCGCACGTCTGCAGCGTTCGAACCCGTGGGGAGCGCGACGTCGGCGACCCGCCCGGTTCCGGAGGACAGCACGGCGCCGTCGGTGTTGTTCGTGCACGTCCAGGACGTTTCGTAGTTCGCGAAGTCCGTCGTCCCGAGCGCCCCCTCCGTCAAGGTGAATGTCGCGCTGTCGAGGCCGAGTACGGGTCCGGCGGTCTCTTCGGGGAGATCCTGCCGACCGGGATCCGTTCCTTCGGTGATCCCGATGTACTCCCTGGGCAGGATCGGGGAGGTGACATCGAGGCGGAACTGGTCCGTCGGCAGATAACGGCCGTTCGGGAGGACCTTCTGCGCGTAGACCAGGTTCGGGTAGGCACAACTCGCAAGGTCGACGAATCCGATGCCGGTGTCCGCTTGCGAGAGGGTCGCACCGTTCTCGGGACGGACCCGGGTGATCGTCGATCCGGAGCCGATCGCGATCGAGCCGTCGGACACGACGGCGACCGAGTGATACTGGCCCAGGTTGGGCGGAGTCGTGGTGATGACTTCAGCGGTCAGGGCCGCCATGCCGGCGGTCGCAGGGATGGGACCGGGCACGCGCGCGAAGACACCAGCTGCGGTCGCGTCCGCATTGGACACGGCATACAGGTTCCCGAGGGAGTCGAACGCCATGTCGCCGTTCGCGGAAAGACCCGAGATCGTCGCGACCTGGCCGATGAGCGTGTTGGTGGTGGTGTCGAACGCGTACAGGTTCCAGAGTGCGCCGGAGGTCGCGAAGTAGTAGATCCCCGTATCCGGGTTGATCGCGCCCGCCACAACGCCGGTGGTGTTCGGAAGCCCCGGATAGGCATCCGTGGCTTCCGTGGTCGAATCGAACCTCAGCACCTGACCCGCGGTGCGGTCATATCCCCAGATGTACCGCCCTCCGCCCTCGTCCAGTGCGAGCGCGTTGACCGTGTTACCGGTGGGAACCGTGAACTGGCCGTTGGCGGTTGCGGCACCAGTCGTCGGATCGACGCGGGAGATCGCGCCGGTCGCGGTGACCACGTACGCGGAACTCGTGCATTCGAACGCGGGGACCGCCGCCTGCGCCGGCTCTGCGGTCACCACGGATGCACCGACGCCCAGCACACTGCCGACGAGCACGGCAACCGCACTCAGCGCGAGCCCTCTCCGAAAACGTCGTCCGCGCGACTCCGCGCCTGTTCTCCCCCGCATGAACGTCATCGTTCTCCGATCTGGTCACCAGCCCCGAGTGCGTAGGCCACAGCATACATACACTCCGGCTCCCGCCACCCCTCGGAGTTCGCGCCGGGCTCTCAGGCTCCGCGAAGGCGCTCCGCGAGGTACGCATGCAGCTCGTCGAGCGCGACCCGCTCCTGTGCCATGGTGTCGCGGTCGCGCACCGTCACGGCGCGGTCGTCGAGCGAATCGAAGTCGACCGTGACGCAGAAAGGGGTTCCGATCTCGTCCTGGCGGCGGTAACGGCGGCCGATCGCACCGGCGTCGTCGAAGTCGACGGCCCAGAAGCTGCGCAGCGTGTCGGCGACCTCGCGAGCGAGCGGGGACAGCTTCTCGTTTCGTGACAGCGGCAGCACGGCGACCTTGACAGGCGCGAGACGCGGGTCGAGCTTGAGCACCGTGCGAACGTCGGTGCCCCCCTTGGCGTTGGGCACCTGCTCCTCGACGTAGGCATCGACGAGGAACGCCATCATGGCGCGCGTGAGGCCGAATGAGGGCTCGATCACATACGGCGTATAGCGCTCACCCGTCGCCTGGTCGAAGTAGGTCAGGCTCTGACCCGAGGCCTCGCTGTGGTTGGAGAGGTCGAAGTCGGTGCGGTTGGCGACCCCCATGAGCTCGCCCCACTCCTTGCCCGCGAAGCCGAACTTGTACTCGACGTCGATCGTGCCGGCCGAGTAGTGCGCACGGTCATCCTCCGGCACGTCGAACTGGCGCATGTTCTCCGGGTCGATGCCGAGGTCGATGAACCAGTCCCAGCAGGCCTGCACCCAGTGCTCGAACCACTCCTGGGCTTCGGCCGGTGGCGTGAAGTACTCGATCTCCATCTGCTCGAACTCGCGCGTGCGGAAGATGAAGTTGCCGGGCGTGATCTCGTTGCGGAACGCCTTGCCGACCTGGCCGATACCGAACGGCGGCTTCTTGCGGCTCGCGGTGAGCACGTTCGAGAAGTTCACGAAGATGCCCTGCGCCGTCTCTGGGCGCAGGAAGTACTGGGCGGAGTCGTTGTCGACGACGCCGAGGTAAGTCTTCACCAGACCGGAGAAGGCCTTGGGCTCGGTGTACTGGCCCTTGGTGCCGCAGTTCGGGCACGGGATGTCAGCCAGGCCGTTCTCGGCCTTGCGTCCCTTGCGGGCCTCGAAGTCCTCGACCAGGTTGTCGGCACGGAACCGCTTGTGGCACTGCAGGCATTCGACCAGCGGGTCTGTGAAGGTGGCGACGTGGCCGGAAGCCTCCCACACGCGCTTGGGCAGGATGATGCTGGAATCCAGGCCGACCATGTCGCCGCGACCGCGCACGAAGGTCTGCCACCACTGCCGACGGATGTTCTCCTTCAACTCCGTGCCGAGCGGGCCGTAGTCCCAGGCCGATCGCGAACCGCCGTAGATCTCACCCGATTGGAACACGAACCCGCGGTGACGAGCGAGGGCGATGACCTTGCCGAGGCGGGACTGTTCGGCCATGGTGGCTCCAATGGTCGGATGCGGGTGACACCCGTGAACACGGGCATGCCATTCTATCGGCCGTTCCCGCGCGCTCCCTGGCCTCAGCGGCTGCGCCGGAGTACCGTCCTGGGATGAGCACTGCAGCGCCGACACCGCCGACCCGTGACGACGACACCCGCTTCTTCGGACAGCCGTGGGCCCTGGTGCACATCTTCGGCGTGGAGATGTGGGAGCGCTTCAGCTTCTACGGCATGCAGGGCATCCTGCTCATCTACCTGTACTACTCGGTCTCGCAGGGTGGCCTCGGCATCCCGGAGGCGATCGCCGGCGGCATCGTGGGCGCGTACGGCGGCTCGGTCTACCTGTCGACGATCCTCGGCGCCTGGCTCGCAGACCGCCTGTTCGGCTCCGAGCGGGTGCTCTTCGTCAGTGCGATCGTGATCGTGGCCGGTCACCTGGCGCTCGCGCTCCTGCCCGGCGCGGTCGGCGTCGGGGTCGGTCTCGTGCTCGTGGCCGTCGGATCCGGCGGTCTCAAGGCGAATGCGTCGTCCGTCGTCGGCACTCTCTACCGCGCCGACGACCCGCGACGGGATGCCGGCTTCTCGCTGTTCTACCTCGGGATCAACCTCGGCGCCTTCATGGGGCCGATCCTCACCGGCATCCTGCAGTCCTCGCTCGGCTTCCACTACGGCTTCGGACTCGCCGCCATCGGCATGACGCTCGGACTCGTGCAGTACTCGTTCGGACGCAGGTCGCTGCCCGCTTCGGCGCGGGAGGTGCCGAACCCACTCCCGAAGTCCCGCTACCTCTTGGTCGCGCTCATCGCAGGCGCAGCGATCGTGCTCATCGCGGTCCTGGTACTCACCGGCGTGATCCGGCCCGACAACCTGGCCACCCTCGTGATCGGTGTCACGATCGTCGCCGCCGTCGCCTACTTCTCGGTGATCCTCGGCAGCCGTCGCATCGACGCCACCGAACGCTCTCGGGTTTGGGCGTTCCTGCCGCTGTTCATCACGAGCGTCGCGTTCTGGTCGCTGTATCAGCAGCAGTTCACGGTGCTGACGATCTACTCCGACCAGCGCCTGGACCGGAATCTCTTCGGATGGGAGATGCCGGTGTCGTGGGTGCAGTCCATCAATCCGGTGTTCATCATCATCCTGTCCGGCGTCTTCGCGGCGATCTGGACCAAGCTCGGAAAGCGACAGCCCTCGACCCCGGTCAAGTTCGCGCTGGCCGCGATCATCATGGGGTCAGCGTTCCTGCTCTTCCTCCCGTTCGCCGGCGGAGGAGCGAACTCCACTCCGCTGCTCGCGATCGTCGGGATCCTCTTCGTGTTCACCGTCGCGGAACTGCTCATCTCGCCGGTCGGCCTGTCGGCCGCCACCAAGCTCGCGCCGACCGTGTTCCGCACGCAGATGGTCGCGCTGTTCTTCCTGTCGATCGCGCTGGGCACGGCGATCTCGGGCTGGCTCGTGCAGTTCTACGACCCCGACGACGAGGTGCCCTTCTTCTCTATCCTCGGCGGCATCGCGATCGTGGTCGGCATCGGGCTGCTGCTGAGCGTGAAGCCCGTGTTGAAGCTCATGCGCGGAGTGCGCTGAGCCCCCCCGCCGCGGAATCAGGCGGTGGACGGGGTCAGGCGCTGAAGAGGTAACCCCGCGCGGCGTCGTAGCCGGCGATGCGCAACCCGCTGCCGAGCAGACCCTCCATCTGCGCACGCAGCCGAAGACGCCACTCGTGGGCGGCTGCCGGATCGGAGACGCGCAGCGCCTCGATGTCGGCAGGGATCTCGAGGGTCTCGACGACCGCATCGTCGGCTGGCGGCTTGGCGATGTCGGCGAGGGCCCACTCGACATCGAGGCGGTCGCTCTCGTCGCCCGCGTCGCCGCCGCCGAAGATGCCGTAGCGGTTGACCGAGTAGCCGGTCGCACGAGCGCCGAGCACGGTGAAGAAGAAGTGCGCGTTGCGCGCCACCAGCGGATCGAACACCCACGTGATGCGGCCGACGTCGCGGGAGAACGCCCACTGACGCTGGTGCTCCTTGAGCTCACGGCCCCAGCCGCGGCCACGGTATTCGGGAAGCAGAGCGGTGATGTGCGAGTGCATCGCACGCCGGGCGGGCTCGCCGAAGAAGGCGATGGACGCGCCCACCATGCGCTCCTCGTCGCCCTCGCCGTCGAAGAAGCCGACGACGTAGTTGCCCGACTGCTGCAGGGCGCGCAGGGTTCCGGCATCCACCACGCGCTGCGGACCCCTGATGGAGTCGAGCAGGCCCTGCGCGTCGAGGATGAGTTCAACGGTGTCGAGGTCACGGATGGTTCGCACGCACCCAGTCTGCCCCTCCTCGGCCCGTTCGAGGAATCGGA